>DATAUC010000037.1:0-11027 GCA_036268485.1 Acidimicrobiales bacterium | reverse complement strand
GCTGGGTCCCATCGAAACCCCCCAACTGAACTCGTTGTTCGCACGGATAGGCGAAGAGGAGCGTGCGCAGCGCTTCATTCATTACCCGATGGGACGTTTCGGTACCCTGGCCCAACTGGCCGGAACCGTCGCATACCTGGCCAGCGACGACGCCGGATTCGTAACCGGCGCAGCATTTCCGATAGACGGCGGCATCAGCTCAGCGTTCACCGTGCCGACCTGAAGGATCAGAACTCCAGTGGCTGAGGCTCGCCCTTGAACTCCTCATGAGCCCGTCCAGGATGAACATTGATGAGGAGCCCGCCGATGATGGCTGCCAGCAACATGATGCCGGCCGCCCAGGCACTGGCCGTGGCAAAACCGTGCACGGTGGCCCGGGCCTCCACATTTCCCCCTCGACTGTGCGACACCAGGTAGGCCGCCGTCGCCGAGGCTGCGATGGTATTGAGCAGGGCCGTGCCGATGGAAGCCCCGATCTGTTGTGACGTGGTCGTCATGGCCGACGTGACCCCGACGTCGCCCGGATCGGCGTTATGGGTCGCCGTGCTGATGCACGGGACCAAGGCGATGCCCAATCCGAGACCCAACAACAGCTCACTGGGCAGCACGTGGGTCACGTAGGAGGCCTCGGGAGTCAGCCTGACCAGCAGGGCGATGCCGATGGCGGCCAGGACCAGTCCGGGTACGACCAAGAGGCGGGTCTGCACATGGGCCATGAGACGACTGGCCAGCTGAGTAGCAGCCAATCCGTTGACAGCCATCAGGGGCAGGAAAGCCACGCCTGTCTTGAGCGGCGAGTAATGATCGACGTTCTGGAGGAGGTAGGTGAGAAAGAGAAACGTTCCGAACATGCCGGTGACGGCGAGCAGGATGGTGATGTATGACCCAGCTCGGTTCCGGTTCTTCAGCACACGCATCGGGAGCAGCGGGTTCGGTCCTTTGCTCTGCCAGAGGATGAAAGCGCCCAAGAGCACGACGGCGACCAGGAGAGGGGCGATGACGCCAGTGGCGCTCCACCCGTCAGCACCGGCCTCGCCCAGCCCGTAGACGAGGGCCACCAATCCCCCACAGCCGAGGATGACACCGAGCACGTCCAGCCGAACGCCCGGGGACCCTTTGCCATCGGGGATCATGGTGAGTGCCCCGAGGGCGACCAGGGCGGCAATGGGCAGGTTCACGTACAGACACCAACGCCAATCGACGTACTGGGTCAGGAAGCCACCGAGGATGAGCCCAAAGGCGGAACCGCCAATGGCAATCGTGGCGTAGATCCCGAATGCCCGCCCCCGTTCCCGCGGCTCGGCGAAGGTCGACGTGAGCAGCGACAGAACCGAGGGTGCCAACAGGGCACCGAAGAGACCCTGCAAGCCGCGAGCGCCGATCAACATGATGGTGGACACTGACGCCCCGCCTATGGCCGAGGCGAGGGCAAACCCCACCACTCCGGTCACCAGTGTTCGCTTGGGGCCGAACATGTCGCTGATGCGTCCGCCCAGCAAGAGGAACCCGCCGAAGGCCAGCGTGTAGGCGGTCACGACCCACTGCCGATCGGTGTTGGAGAACCCCAAGGCGTGTTGGGCCGACGGCAGGGCGATGATCATGATCGTCGAATCGAGCACCACCATCAGTTGCGCTCCAGCGATGATGACGAGCACCCACCAGTGGGCCCTGGTGGAACCCTCTGGTGCCGCTATCGCGGCGACATCTTCACGCGTCGTCATCGCTGCACTTCCGTTGTCCGATCGCCAGCCCATGCATCAGCGCGGGTGCCGGTGGACCGGCCATGGGAGGATCGCGATGGCGACATGTGACGCCATAATGACATAAACTGCCACCTGACCGGCAATCCGGCAGCTGGCTGCGATCGAGCAGCTACTGGCGCAGGCGGCCGGTCAGGCTCGATAGGGGGGTCATGAGCAGCGGACTGACAACGAGGAACAAACAGCGCACGCGCCGGGAGATCGCCGAAGCGGCCGGCCATCTCTTCATCGATCGGGGCTACGCCGCGACCACGGTCCAGGACATCGTGGACGCAGCAGATGTTTCCCCCCGGACCTTCTTCCGCTACTTCCCCAGCAAAGAAGACGTGATCACCGCCATCGCCAGCGCAACGATGGACGACACCATCGACCAACTGGGTGAACACGACGTGAGTGAGAACCTCAGCTCCGTCCTCCGAGCCATGCTCACCGCAGCCCTGGCTCCCGTCATCGGTGACCCTGAGGGCGCTCGGGCCTTCCAATCCATGCTGCGGGATACGCCCGCACTCCGTGGACGCTGGCTCGAAGAGCAACGCCGCAACCGTGACCGGCTTGCCGAAGCGCTGCGACCGTGGTTCGGAGAGGACGTCAATCCCCTGGCCCCCCATCTGGCCGCTGGCGCGGCGTTGCTTGCCATTGATGAGGTGATGACATTGTGGGCCGATCATCCTTCCATGCCCGATCCGCTCAGCCTTCTCGGCCAGGCCCTGGACATCCTGGGCGGCCCGCTGTTGTTCTTAGCGGGGGCGTGACCTCCAAATCGGGTCTCGTTCGGATTGGTATCGCCGATAAGCGATACTGCGGGGATGGCAGACCGCAACGTGCTGGGTGGAGAGCTGGAGTCCTGCGGCACCGACCCCCTTACCGGCTTCTACCGGGACGGGTGCTGTACCACCGGCCCTGAGGACCTGGGCAGCCACACCATCTGTGCCGTCGTCACAGCCGAGTTCCTCGAGCACCAGCGCCGCATTGGCAACGATCTCAGTACGCCGATGCCCCAGTATGGCTTTCCCGGCCTGGTCCCGGGGGATCGTTGGTGCGTGACCGCCGTGAACTGGTTACGCGCTCACAACGACGGAGCCGCAGCGTATGTGGTGCTGGCCTCCACCCACGAGTCGGCGCTCGAAATCGTCCCCCTCCCGGCGCTCCAAGAACACGCGGTGGATGTGCCCGCCAGTCCGAGCGATCTCTAGGGGTGACCTCTAGCCGCCTGGTCCAGCTTTGACGCCACTCGGCCGGTCTGACGCGTCAGCCGATACAGAACTCATTGCCCTCCGGATCGAGCATTACCGTCCAGCTCGTGCCGTTTCCCTCCCGGTACTCGACCTTCGTGGCTCCCAGGCCGACCAATCTCTCAATCTCGGCTTCGGGATTCCTGGTGGCCAGGTCTACGTGCATCCGGCTCTTGGCCGTCTTTGGCTCAGGGACCTGGAGAAAGAGGATCCTTCGTACCCCTCGCTTATCCGGTGCCTGAAGCGCAACGAACTCGTCTCGTTCCTCGATGGGCTCGTAGCCAGTGACCGCGGACCAGAAGGCAGCATGCGTGCGGGGGTCGGCGCTATCGAACGTGACATTAGAGATGAAAACACTCACGCCAACTCAAACTAATGCTGATCCCCATACCGTGCCCCGTCTATATCTAGATGACTACCCCCTGACGCCAGAGGCGAGCGATTGCTCCGTCCCGCCATGGGCCATCCCTACCGGACCAGGCCTTCTGCCGGGGGCGCGAGAAGGCGAAGGGATCGGCGCTGAGGAGGGGGCTGGGAGGCAGTGTCAGAAGTCTCGTAAGGTCGGCGTCATGGGCGACCAAGAGGATGTCATTAGGCACTATGAGACCATCCGGGAAGAGGATCGCATGAGCTCAGGACTTGGCCAACTTGAGTTAGTGAGGACCCAAGAAATCCTTCAGCGCCACCTCCCACGACCGCCTGCACGAGTGCTGGATGTTGGCGGCGGGACCGGCGTTCACGCGTCGTGGCTCGCCGAAGGCGGCTACGACGTTCACGTCATTGACTTGACGCCACACCATGTAGAGAGAATCCAAAACGACCTCGGGTTAGCTCGAGTAACGGCAGAAGTCGGCGATGCACGACACCTCGCTGTGGCCGACCAGAGCGTCGATGTCGCTCTCATTCTTGGACCGATGTACCACTTGACTGACCATGACGACCGCCAACAGGCCCTACGCGAGGCATTGCGCGTGGTTGTCCCAGGTGGGTTGGTTGCAGTTGCGGCGATCAGTCGCTTTGCCTCGCTCTTCGACGGTCTTGCTCGGGGGTTCCTCTTCGATCCCGATTTCAGGAAAATCGTCGAGAGAGATCTCGCCGACGGTCAGCACCGCAATCCAGATGATCACCCTCATTGGTTCACAACGGCCTTTTTCCATGATCCGGAGCAACTTCGGGGCGAACTCGAAGTGGCTGGTCTGAACGTGATCGAGCTGGTTGGTCTCGAAGGCCTCGCCGGATGGCTCGGCCACCTCGGTGAGAAATGGGATTCCGAAGATGGACGGGAAACGATCCTTTATGCGGCACGGGCAGTTGAGAGCGAACCATCGGTGCTTGGACTGAGCGGCCATTTGCTCGCTATTGGCCGCGCACCTAGTTGAGATCGAGACCGGCCAACGTGTAGCCGAACGGTCAAGCCGAGCGAATGGTCGCTGTGCGCGCGCATGTTGCCAGCGGGCAGACTCGACGAGGTGACCGCAGAGCAGTGTGAGCAGTGCGGGTTCGATGGCGATGACTGGACGGACACGGGCGCGCTCGAAGCTGTGGCGGAATTGCCTATTCGCTGGGCCAGTGCTGTATCCGGCCTCAGATCCCGCGACCTTCTCAGACGCCCCGTGCCGGACATGTGGTCGATAGGTGAGTACACAGACCATGTCCGCGAGGTGCTCTTTGGCATGCGGTTCCTTCTGGACGCAGCAGTCAGCCTGCCCGGGGTAGACCTGGGCGCATCTCCGGAATCACGATTCGATACCGAGGCCCGTCCCATCGAAGTCGAGAGCGCGCTGGCCGGTATCGATCGAGAGGCAACTGCGCTACGAGAGACCCTCTCGGAGTTACCCCCCGATGCCTGGACGTCGATCGTGATCCTGGATGGCGCCGGAGTCGATCCTCACTGGATCGTCCGCCACGCCGTCCACGATGCGACCCACCACCTTCTCGATGTCGAGCGACTGCGCCGTGCCCTGTGACCCCTGAAGCCCTCGACGCCATGGTGTTGGCCACATGAGCTCTTCCGCCATCGTCCTTGCGTTGGCCGTCTTTGGTGCCAGCGCAGTGGAGGCGGTGGAGGCACTGACGATCGTGCTCGCCGCCGGCACTTCGAGGGGTTGGCGATCGGCTGCTGAGGGCGTGGTTGCCGCCCTCGCCGTGTTGGTGGTCATCGTTGCCGGTGTCGGAGTACCGCTCATCCATCTTGTGCCGATCGACGTCCTTCGAGTGGTCATCGGAGGGCTCTTACTGGTTCTCGGCCTTCAGTGGCTCCGCAAAGCAGTCCTTCGAGCCACCGGCAACAAGGCCCTTCACGACGAGGACGCCATCTACGCGTCGACCGTGGCCCAGCTCAGCCAAGCCGATGCGCCGTCGTCGAACAGCGAGGTACCTGATGGCGGATGGCGCAGATCCCTGAGTGGACCGAGGGATGCAGTGGGCTTCACCGTGGCCTTCAAGGGCGTCTTCCTCGAGGGGCTCGAGGTTGTCCTTGTCGTCCTCACCCTGGGTGCAAGCTCCAACCGGCTCGGTCTGGCCGCTGGGGCCGCCGCCGCTGCGATCGTGGTGGTGACCGCGGTTGGATTTGTCGTCGCCCGCCAACTCTCCGCGGTGCCAGAAAACACCATGAAGCTGGCCGTGGGGATCATGTTGACCAGCTTCGGCGTGTTCTGGGTCGGCGAGGGTTTCGGGCTTCACTGGCCGGGCAATGACCTGGCCATCCTGGTTCTCATCGCCTGGTTTGCCGCCATTGCCGGGACCCTCGTCCTCGGGATGGACCGGCTCACTCGACGCTCGTCAGCAGGGGACCGGAGCACAAGCCGTGTCCCGGTGCAGCGAGGAGATGAAGTGGGAGATTCCATATGACAGCCACGAAACGAGCCATAGCCGCGTTCGGGAAGTTCTGGTGGGAATTCCTGGTCGGCGATACACCCGGGCTCCTTGTGGGCACCATTGTCGTGATCGTCGCGGCCTTGGCCCTCAGGCACCATCGCACCGCAGGATTCATCGTGGTCCCGCTCATCGCTGGAGTGGCACTCGCTCTCAGCATCTTCAGAGGCCGAAAGACGGACCGCTCGTAGCGCTGCTCCCCGAGCCTGGCGGAGACCCGTCAGCTTCTTGGCCAGGAGACGCTGTCAACGCCAACGTGAAGTTGGCCAAGGTCGTCGAGCAGCGCATGGGCACCGGCCAACTCGTCTGCAGTGTGTGTTGTGAGTACGGCAAGAGGGACCGCCCCAGAAGCAAGCAGAGCCCGTAAGCCCACCGGCGTGTCCTCGACACCAACGCACTCGTTGATGTTGACCCTAAGGCGAGAGGCAGCGAGTAGATAGGGAGCAGGATCTGGCTTTCCGTGTGGGACGTCGTCGGCACCCACCAGCACGGTTGGCATGGGAAGGCCCGCCCTTTTCAAACGAGCTTCTACCACTTGACGGGTCGCCGAGGACACTACTGCTATCGGCATGAGTTTCTGAGTGAGAATGGTGAGCGCACCAGGCATGGCCTGGTCGATAGTGGGTTCGCTGGACAGCCCTTCAACCCAATCGGATTCGTCGGACACCTCATCGGGATCGACGAATCGGGCCACCACTTCGCTGATGGGCGAACCGTGCGCAAACCGGAGCACATCCGAGGGCGGCAGTCCCCGCCGGTTCGCCCATCGCGACCAATGATCCTCGACGGTTGCGGTCGAATCGACGAGGACACCGTCCATGTCGAGCAACACTGCAACGGCAGGGATCCGACCGGATGTGATCACGATGTCAAGTGAGTCGCAGATGCCTTCCCTCCCAAAGCGCGGAGGCCGGGTTTCGAAAGGTCATCGTTGTCCACGACGAGGGTGGCAATTTCGGCCGGATGCACCGCGTCAAGATAGAGGCGGGCTGCGGCGTGGTAGCGCAGGTCGTACATGAGCTCAGCCTGTGCGAGCCCTCCCAACTGCTTGGCGTCGCGATGGGTTCCCCGTGCACGGGCAACGGCCAGGGTCGTATTGACGAAGATCCGGTGGTCCCAGAGGGAAACGAGGTCTGAGCGTTGGAGGAAACTCCCGTCGATGATCAGGATTGCGTCGGCGGGCGCCTTGATCGAGGCCTCATCGATGCGCTCGTCCGAAGCCAGGTCGATGATCCGGTCCCGGTAACGACCATCGCCACCGGGTCCCAGCGGGATCAATACGTGGCGAGCGAAGGCGGCAAAATTGTAGGCGTCGTTGTAGTAGCCCTCGGGCGACATTCGGCCAAGCCGGTATCGGCGCTCCCGATGATGATGAAAGCCATCCATCGTCACATGAATGACTGGACGTCCGGCCTTGGAGGCCGCTTCGCTCAATTCACCGGCGAGCGTGGACTTCCCCGACGCTGTGACACCGTCGATGGCGACCCGTATCGGGTGGCCCAGATCGTTGGCGCACAACAACGTCGCGATCCTAGTGACCACTTGGGCTCGCTCCGACATCACGGTGGCCAAAACTAGTCGTAAGGAACCGACCGCCTGGGTTCTCGGCCGAGCCCATCATGTCCGCATACCCCGATGTTGATGCAGCCAGTGACCCGGGGCGGTCGAGACGATACGTCCATGCTTGCGGCGCACTAGCTACGTCGCCAGGCGAGCCCCCTATTGCGCGGCCACGCCGTTCACGATCGGCTGGTATTGCCTGCACGGCTCGTTGCGGAGGCTCGGGCACGGCGGCAGGGGTGTAGGTGCGGTCACGCCCGGAACGACAGGGAGAACGAGGCTGGACGGCGTCGACGGAGACGAGGCGATCGAGACCGTCGCTGTTCCATCGGGCACCGTCTGGCCGAAGGACCACACGGGCTGCGTGCCGTTGGGCGCTGAAATCGTCACGCGAATGCGCGAACCGGCACGGTAGACGTGCCCCTCGTAGTAGAGCGGAATGGCGACGTTGGTGAAGCTACCGGTAGGCATGGGCTTGGCGTCGGCCGCTGTAAAACTCGGGATCGGTTGAAGCAAGGTGCTCGGCTGGTCGAACATGTTCTCGGACCCGCTCGAGAGTGTGCGCTCGCTGGCGCGTATCCAGCCATTCTGAACGAACGTCTCGTTCCCGTCCGGGCGTACTTCGCTGATGGTGGCCTGAAGGTCGACGTCGGGGGTCGACGAGCGCACCGATAGGTAGACGGCGCCGGCGCCGATAACGGTGGTGTCCGTCGTCAACGGGGCCGAAACGTAAGAGACGGCGGAGCCCGAGGGGTACTGCTGCCAGTTCCATTGCCACTGCGACGCGTTGCCCCACAGGCCGCCGCTCATGGGGGTGCCTTCGAAGTCGATGAGTGGGAGGGCGTTGGCGTTTGAGGTGTAGTCGTTGATGGTCCCGGTGGTTGGTGCCTGGTCGGAGAGGGCTCCGTTCGGCCCGAGGTACCAGGTGCGTGCCGTTGTACCCGGGATGGGAAGGGTCGAGAAGTCCTGTTCAAACCCGGGATAGGGGTCGCCTGGAGTCGATGCCCCGGTGGGAGACGTACCCGCGCCATTGTCGAACAGCACCCTGATCTCCGGGAGTTGGTTGAAAGCGGCGAGCGCGGCCGGGTACGTCGGGACCGCCTGGATGGGGTCCGCCGGCAGCGTGATGGGATCGGTGTCCGGAGTTCCGAACGCCGACTGATAGATCACCGGTGCGGCCGCGTGGATGACCGCGGCGTTCTCGATGGGCGCTTTGTGAGCGACGAACAATTCGAGAAAGTCGTACCATCGGTCAAGGGTGGCGGGATCGAGCGAATCGCCGTGCACGCCGTTGGTGAAGGTGAACCACTTCTGACTGGTCCCGGTGAAGTGCTGAACCAGGTCCGGGCAGTGCCCGCCCGTCTGCTCATCTTCAAACTGGCAAGCCATGAAGACGGGCACATTGATCTTGTTGACGAAGGTGACCGGGTCCAATGGATCTGCGACCGCAGGGTTGTAGAGCGCGTTGGCGTTGATCGTGGACATCAGATCGGGTGCCTCACCGTGAAGCACCTGATTGGCCTGACACGTCGTATCGCCACTTTGGATCTGCTTGTACGCCCAGGCCTGTCCACTGTTCGGTCCCGCGGGTTCCGCGTCGGACTGCCGCTCCTGCGCCCAGGCGACGGCGAAGCCGGTGTTGAGGATGCCACCGGGATACAGCGTCGTCGCGGTGGCATCGATCGTCGAGAGGGGTGAGATCGCCTCGAGGTCGGGTGGATCGAGCTGGGCCGTGAACAGCTGGCTGATCGCTCCGTACGAGATACCCATCATCCCGACCTTGTGATTCAGGACCCAAGGCTGGTGAGCGATCGTCTCTATGACGTCGTACCCGTCGAGGGCCTGGAGCGCCTCGAAATAGTCGTAGGAGCCTCCCGAGCATCCGGTCCCGCGCATATTTACGTCGACGACGGCGAAGCCCATGAGATTGGCGATGACCGCGATTCCGTTCTGTGGTCCGGCTGGATCGGCGTACCCGTATCCCGAGTATTCGATCAGCGTGGGGTACGGCGGAAGGTAGTCAGGGCCGTTCGGGAGCGGAGTGCCGGCCGGGAGGCCGGGCTCACCGGCAGGGCTGGTCGGCAGGTGCACGTCGATCGCCAGCTTTGTGCCGTCGCGGGTGGTGAGGTACGAATAGCCGTTGTCGGGGATCGATTGGTTGTAGGTACTCGGATCCCACGGCGCCGCGGCATCGGAGTGCACAGTGAGCGGACCGGACTTTGTCCCATCTGAATTCTGGAGCACGCGGTACCCGCTGCCGGGCGGGACGTTGCGAAAGACCAGCCCACCCAGCGAGTCGGCCGTCTGGGTTGTGAGGGTCTGCCCCTGAGGTGTTATGAGCGACGCTTGAGCAGAGGGTGCCAGGCCGGTGGCGTACACCTGCTCGGCGCTGCCTGTGGCGCTGAAGGTCGGAGTTGACGCAGAACTGCTCGTGGCGGTGCTGGTGGCCATCGTCAGCGAGATCACGACAAGGCAAGCACTGATCGTGATCACAACTACTCGTGCGATGCGACCTGCCGTGGAGCTCGTTCTCTTCTGGGTGTCGTGGGACACGCCGACCCCTCAATCTCTTTCCTCTGGGCTGCCGCCCAACCTGTGGAAAACGTGGCGCGAGCTGGACAGCGCGGTGCGAACCGGAAGGAACAACGTGGTGCGAACCGGAAGCTTGCGAAATTGCCAGGTGGTGAATCGGCTCGGGACTGGCATTCCGGCCGATGTCCGATTCGTACAAGACGGCTCCCGTTTCCCGGGCCATCATTATCTGTATGAGGGTCGTCCTATGACACAAGGAGAACGCCCGACATGAAGCCGCGCATCCATGTCATCACGCTCGCCGTGGCCGATCTCGACCGGTCGTTGGGGTTCTACCGCGACGGTCTGGGCCTGCCGACCGAAGGGCTGATCGGCACCGAGTTCAAAGGTGACGCAACCACGCCCGACGGGACGATCGTGACGTTCCCTCTCGGCGACGGGCTCATCCTGGCGATCTACCCCCGCACCGAGCTGGCCAAAGACGCCGCCATCGCGTTCACTCCTGCCCAGAGTGGCGAGTTCAGCATCGGCCACGCCGTCACCACCCGAGCAGAAGTGGATGAGGTCATCGCCCAGGCCGAAGCGGCCGGAGCCTCAGTGACCGAGCGACCCCATGACCGACCCTGGGGCATCTACTCGGGATACTTCCAAGATCCCGACGGTCATCTCTGGGAGGTCCTCTGGAACCCCGCCTTGGATGTGCATGAGTAGGACCCTGCATATAGCCCAGCAAATGATCAACCTGGAGGAAACGGCCGGATGACAACGAAGCGCGCAACGTGAAGGTCGACAACGTCCGATCGGCCAGAGGCGTCGGCAATGCTGCCGACCCTGGCGCTCACTCGTGAACCACCCCACCGTGGGTGGTTCACCACCCTCGCTGGCCTGGCGATAGGGAGGGCAATCTGGATTACTTCAACTCGGCGGGTGGTGCCATTTAAACTACGAATGTCCCGGCGAGCTTTAGGCTCTGAACAGGGAATTCACTTCGTGCTGTGCTTCAGGTCCGTGTGGTCAGCTCCGTACTCCTGCGAGCAGCGAGGAGTTTTGGCCTCTCGGCGTACGGTTC
>DATAUC010000036.1:0-42660 GCA_036268485.1 Acidimicrobiales bacterium | reverse complement strand
GCCGGCACCTCGAAGGCGTGGCTGACCCAGGGCACGCCGAGGACGGCAAAGGCCGTGTCGTGCAGGAGAGGCGAGAGGGAGTGCGTTATGGGTGAGCCGATGACGCCGACGACGGTGACGTCGGAAGCCACCCCGGCCACTGAATCGAAGTAGCCCATCAGCCCAACCCCCTCGATCGGGCCAGCGCCTCGTTGGCCAGCTGCTCGGCGAAGGTGTCGGAGAAGGCCTCGGTGCCGTCCTTCTTGACCAGCTCGAAGTAGAGCCAACCACCAGCCGGCGGGTGCACGGCCGCGGCAAAGGCCGCCGGTTGGGGCATGCAGATCGGTGTGGGCGGCAAGCCCTTGTTGAGATAGGTGTTGTAAGGCGTCGGCACCCGCTCGTCGGCCGAAGTGACCGGCCCGCCGTCCTGGCCCAGGGCGTAGAGCACGGTGGCGTCCATCTGCAGGGCGATGTTCTGAGCCAGTCGGTTGTAGATGACCCGTGCCACGTCGGGCATGTTCTTCACGATATAGCCCTCCTTCTCCACCACCGAGGCCACCGTGATGAGTTGGTAGGGAGTGAGCCCAAGGGCGGCGGCGCTGGCCGTGCTCAGGCCGTTCGCCGCGGCCTGGGTGTCGAACCGGCGCACCATGTCGGTCAACAGCGTGGTGTCGGACTCGCCGGGCAACACCTCGTAGAACCCGGTGCCCAGCATCCCCTCCAGGTTGTTCGAGCCGGGGGGCGAGAAGACGGAGTGCACCACACCGCTGGCCGCCACCTTGGTGAACGACTCACCGCCGTGCCCGGACAGCCCATCAACCTGCGCCGCCACTTCGGCCAGGGTGAGGCCGTACTCGACATTGACCCGGCTGACGTTGGGACCGCCGTTGAGGATGGCCCGCACCTCGCCGAAGGTCAGGTTCTGGTGGAAGAGGTAGCTCCCGGCCGTAATGGTCGGCGACCCGTGAATGGCATCGGAGATCTTGAAGGCCAACGAACTCCCGATCACGCCTTCCTTGGCCAGCGAACTCGCCACGGTATTGGCCGATTGGCCTGTGGTGACCTCGACCACCACCTGCTTGCCCGATGCGCCGAGGGCGTGCGATTCCAACTCGTACCAAAGAGCAAACCCCAGCACGACGACAACCAGCCCGGCCAGGACGACGGCGATGCGGCGGCGGGCCGTGACCGACAGGCGCCGGGCCTTGCGCCGGTGCTGGCCCTGGCGGACGGGCGTGGTCGGGCTCATGCCTTGTCCAGCCAGGCCTGGAGCAGCACCATGGCGGCCGCACTGTCGATCTTGGAACGGGCCGCCTTGCCCTTCAGCCCGGCCGCGGTCAGCGAGCGTTGGGCCTCCACGGTGGTGAAGCGCTCGTCGGCTACCTCAACCGCGATGTCCAACGCCTCGAGGGCCAGGCGCAGGGCGGCGATCTCCTCCTCGGCGGCCACGGCGGCCGGACCCTTGCGGCCCGACAGGCTGAGGGGCAGCCCCACCACCACAGTGCCGGCCTCGATCTCCTCGATCGCCTTCACCATGGCCGCCACGTCACGCGCCCGGTCGCCGCTGCGCTCCACGTTGCCCCAGGGTGAAGCCAGCACCCGCCGGCTGTCGCTGTAGGCCACGCCGATGCGGCGGGCGCCCAGATCGAGCGCCACCACCCGCGTGCTCACTCCGACAACAACCGTCGCGCCTCGCTCAGGGCGGCGTCGATCTTGGCCGGCTCCTTGCCGCCGGCCAGGGCCAGGTCGGCCGATCCGCCACCGCCGCCGCCCACGATGGCCCCCAGCGCCCGCACCAACTCGATGGCATCGGGGCCTTCGGGTTCGGTCGCCCCGGCGATGGCCACCTTGGCGCCGTCGGGCGAGCCGGCCAGGACCACGGCGGTGACGCCGTCATGGCGCAATACGGCCTGGGCCAGCGTCTGCAGCGCCTTGGGCTCGACGCCGTCGCGCCGGGCCACCACCACCCCGCCACTGGCTTCTGCGGCCAGGTCGGTGGCATCCGAGGCGCTCGACTGCTGCTTGAGCTTGGACAGTTCCTTGTCGGCCTCGCGCTGACGGGCCAACTGTCGTTCCAGAGCGGGCACCAGGTCGTCGGGATCGGTGCGCAGCAACTCGGCCGCCGCATGCACCAACTCCTCCCGGCTGTTGGCCCGGTCCAGGGCGGCGTGACCGGTCACGGCGAACAAGCGCCGCGTGTTGGAGCCAATGGATGCTTCGGAGACCAGAAAGATGGAACCGATCTGGCCCAGGGAGTCGACATGAGTGCCACCGCAGAACTCCAGCGACTGGCCACCAGCTTGGACCACCCGCACCGAGGCGCCGTACTTGTCGCCGAAGAAGGCGATGGCCCCCATGCGTTCGGCGTCCTCGCGTGAGGTCTCGGTCGTCTCCACCGGCTCGCCAGTGAGCACGGCCTCATTGGCCAACGCGAACACCTCGGCCAGCTCCTCATGGGTGGGCTGCCCCGTGTGCGAGTAGTCGAAGCGCAGCCGCTCGGGCGACACCTCGGAGCCCTGCTGGCGCACGTGCTCGCCCAGCACCTTGCGCAGGGCGGCATGCAACAGGTGGGTGGCCGTGTGGTTGCGCCGGATATCCTCGCGACGCGCCACGTCGATGCTGGCCACGGCGTCCTGGCCGACCTCGACCGTCCCGGTCAGGCGCGCCTTGTGCACGACCAGCCCCGGCAGGGCGTAGACGGTGTCGTAGACGACAGCCGTGCCGGTCTCGGTGGCGATGGTGCCGGTGTCACCGACCTGACCGCCCTGCTCGGCGTAGAAGGGGGTCTGGTCCAAGAAGATCTCGACCTCGTCGGGCTCGGCACCGGTCAGCACGCCGATGATGCGGGCCGGGATCTCGTAGTGGGTGCGGCCGAGGAATTGGGTCGGCCCGTCCGAATCGAGGATGGCCTTGTGGGAGGCGGCGTCGCCTACGTTGATGGCCCGGGTGGCCGAGCGGGCCCGCTCGCGCTGGGCGGCCATGGCGGCGTCGAAGCCGGCCCGGTCCACCGTCAGGCCGGCATCGCGGGCCAGCTCCTCGGTCAGTTCCACCGGGAACCCGTGAGTGTCGTGCAGGAGGAACGCCACGTCGCCGCTCAGCACTTTCTCGCCGCTGGCGAAGACTTCCTCCAGGCGGCCCAATCCAGCTTTGAGCGTGCGGTCGAAACCGGCCTCTTCGCGGCCGAGCACATTGACGATGACGTCGTGGTTCTCCACCAGGGCGGGCCAGGCCTGACCCAGCACCGCGGTCACGGCGTCGACCAGCACGGGGGTGATGGGCTGCTCGAAGCCCAGGCGGCGGGCGGCCAGAACGGCCCGGCGCACGACCCGGCGCAACACGTAGCCCCGGCCCTCGTTGGCCGGCAGCACGCCGTCGGCCACCAGCATGGATGCGGCCCGTCCGTGGTCGGCCATAAGGCGCAAGGCCACATCGTGGCGCTCCTCGGAACCGTAAATGACGCCGCAGGCGGAGGCCGCCGCCTCGATGATGGGCAGGAACAAATCGGTATCGAAGATGGAGTCGTAGCCCTGAAGGATGGGCAGGATGCGTTCGAGCCCGGCCCCGGTGTCGATGTTCTTGCTGGGCAGCTCGACCCGGGTGCCGTCGGCCTGCTGGTCGAACTGCATGAAGACCAGATTCCAGATCTCGACGAAACGGGTGTCGCTGCCGAATTTCGGACCGCCGTCGTTGCCGTAGTCGGGACCCTTGTCATAGAAGATCTCCGAGTCCGGACCACAGGGGCCGGTGTCGCCCATCCCCCACCAGTTGTCCTCGTCGCCCATCCGCTGGATGCGCTCGGCCGGGAAGCCGACCTTGTCGATCCAGATCTGCTCGGCCTCGTCGTCGGTCTCGTGCACGGTGACCCAGAGGCGCTCGGGGGCCAGCCCGAAGACGTCGGTCAGCAGCTCCCAGGCCAGGGGGATGGCGTCCTCTTTGAAGTAGTCGCCGAAACTGAAGTTACCTAGCATCTCGAAGAAGGTGCAGTGGTAGGTGTCCGTGCCGACGATCTCGATGTCGGGCGTGCGGAAGCACTTCTGCACGCTGGTGGCCCGGCTGTAGGGCGCCGTCTCATGGCCCACGAAGAAGGGCTTGAAGGGCACCATGCCGGCGATGGTGAAGAGCACCGACGGGTCGTGCGGGATGAGGCTGGCCGAGGGCACCACTGTGTGACCGCGCTCGGCGAAGAAGCGCGTGAAGGCCGCCCGCAGTTCGTTGGCGTCCATTGACCCAGCCTACCGGCGCTCTCCGGCCTGGTTGGCCTAGCCGGTGGACATGCCCACGATCGGCCGGTTGAGCCGGATGGCCCCGGTCGAACCGTAGAACTGGGCATCGCCGAAGCTGAAGATGCCGCCGTCAGAGGCCACCAGCCAGTAGCCGTTGCCCGTGATGGTGCGGGCGATGCCGACGATGGGCCGGTTCAGCCGCGTCCCCCCGGTGGAGCCGTGGTAGGCGGCGTCCCCGTAGGAGAAGATGCCGCCGTCGCTGGCCACCAACCAGTAGCCGTTCCCGTCGGCGGTGGCCGCCATGCCGACGATGGGCGCCGCGAGACGGGTCGCCCCGGCCGAGCCGAAGAAGCGGGCGTCACCGAAGGTGAAGATGCCGCCGTCGCTGGCCACCAACCAGTAACCCCCGCCATCGGGCGTCGAAGCCATGGCGATGATCGGTTTGGTCAAGGCCAGGGCACCGGTCGAGCCCAGGAAGCGGGCGGCGCCGTAGGTGAAGATGCCGCCGTCGCTGGCAACCAGCCAGTAGCCGTTGCCATTGGGTGTGGCGGCCATGCCGACGATGGGGGCCTTGAGGGGCAGGGCGCCGGCCGAACCGTAGAAGCGGGCGTCACCGAACGTGAAGATGCCGCCATCGGAGGCGACCAGCCAGTATCCGTTGCCGCTGGGCGTGGTGGCCATGCCGACGATGGGGGCCTTGAGGGACAGGGCGCCGGTACTGCCCTGGAAGGCGGGCGAACCGAAATCGAAGATGCCGCCGTCAGAGGCCACGAAGCGGTAGCCGCCGCAGTTGATGGAGCCACCGAACCCATAGCGGTCGGCGATGGAAGCGGCCGAAATGCCCCGAGGGTTGGTGACGGTGACATCGACGCAGACGGGGCTCGAGACGGCCGGGGGTGCCACCACCAGTGAGGTCTCGGTCTGGCTGATGATGCGACCCACGCCGGCCGATCCGAAGCTGACCGTGGTCGCATTGGCCAGGCCGCCGCCACTGACGGTGATGGGCAGGGCGTTACTCAAGGGGCCGCCGCTGGTGTTGAGAGTGGCCACCGAAGGGCATCCTTCGGAACCCTGCAGGGCGATGGCCAGGTTCTGATCGATGGGCGTGCCCAGGCCCGACGCGGCATCGAAGCCCGGGACCGCCGTGAAGGCCCCACCCTCGCTGTCGGTGAAGTCGTTGGTGCCCGTGGTGACATCGGTGAAGGTGGAGCCGTTGGCCGCGGCATAGAGGGCCGGACCCACCATGCCCAATGTGGCCGTGCAGCCCTGGTCGGTGTCGGCGAAGAGACCGGCCGTGGACGGTGCCACGGCGCTGGTGCCGCCGAAGATGGTCCAGCCTCCGGCGCTGGCGAAGTAGGCGGTGACACCGTGATCGGGGTCGGCCGAGCCGGAGAAATCGGGCACGCTGCGGCAGCCACCCGAGTCGCCACAGACGGTGGACCCGGCGCCGTTGCTGGGCGCGGGCTGCCAGGCCGGCCTGGAGAAGATGGCGGAGTAGCCGCCGCCGCCGGCGCCGTCGCCCGGGCTGTTCTGGCAGTGGCCCAGGGGCTGGCCGGCGCAGTTGTTCCACACCGACTGGGAGGTCACATTGCCGTTGGCCAGCGAGGTGCCGCCGACGCTGATCACGTCGGGCTGGGTGCCCGGATCGTCGGCCGCGACCTCGGTCCCGCCGTCGGTCTCGAAGCAGTCCTCCGAACCGGAGTCACCCGAGGCCGAGATCATGGTCTGCCCCTGCACGGCCATGCGGGCGAAAATGGAAGCCTCTTCGGTGTCGTCCCCGGCCGCGTTGTCCCGTTCACAGATGCCCCAGCTCGTCGTCACGGTCTGGGCCAGGTCGTCGGTGGCGATGCGGTTCAACAGGTCGATGGAAGCGGCGTCGCTGGCCTCGTTGGGGGCTTCGTAGACGATGATGGAGGCGCTGGGGGCGTTGACGGCGGCCAGTTCAATATCGAGGGCGGACTCGCCGGAGCCCGAGGCCCGACCGTTCACGGGCCCGTCAACCACCTCGGACTTCACGGAGTTGTTCAGGCCGTAGCAGGACTGGAAGACGGCGATGTCGTTGGCCGAGTACTGCTCGAACTCGACGATGCCGATGGTCTGGCCGATGCCGGTGCGGCCCTGGCTGAAGAGCTGGTTCAACCCGTAATCATTCGCCAGCTGGGTCGACGTGTAGCTGCTGCCACCGGCCTCGGTGGAAGAGGCGCCGCAGGCCTGGGGGCCGCTGGAGTGGGCCGTTTGCTCGTTCGGGGTGGGGGTGCTGTGGGGCGCTTGGAGGAGCTGGGAGTGCTGCTGGGCCAGGCCGTCGAGCCCGATGACGGCGGTCACCTCGCCCTGCAGGCTGGAGGGGAGCTGCGGCGCGGCGGTGTTGACGAGCGTGGTGTCGTGGCTGGGCAGCTCGATGGATTCGAGTCCGGTGCCGAAGGCGGCGCCCACGGTCGTCGCCGAGCCGCTCACCGGGAGCAGGGTGCTGCCCGGCGCGGCGGTGCCGACCGTCAGTCCTTCGGCGCGCAGTGCGCTGGCCACCTGCTGCTGCTCGGCCGCGCTGGGACCGTAGGTGGCGTCGAACTGGGAGCTGCTCAAGAAGTGGCGGTATTGCGGGGATGTGGGGTCCGAGACGGCGGCCACCTCGGCCGTCAGGCCGCTCGGATCCTGGCCGGCCAGGGCCACGCTGAGGTGCAGCATGCGCCCGCCCGGCACGGCGCCCAGCTTGGTGACATCGGCGGGCACGTGCGGTGCGCCGCCGGGCAGGGAATAGCGGGACTGGCCGTTGGCACCCGCCGCGTCGGTCACGCCGGCCCCAACGAGCGGAATGAGTGCCCCCAGGCTGACGATCCCGGCAAAGAGCGCGGTCCCCCAAGTCCTCGTCTTCACACGTCACCTTCCCTCGCGTCGTGGCCGTGTCCGGAGGGCTCGTAGTACACGTGGCCCTCCAGCGCCTCAGGACGATACTGCTGGTCGGCGGCGCCCGAAGGGTCATCGTGGGGGTAGACGTACCCGTCACCGTGACCCAGCTGGGCGGCACCCTTGTAGTGGGCATCCCGTAGATGGGTGGGCACCTCCTGGGGCAACCCGCCACGCACGTCGGCCTGGGCCCGGCCCAGCGCCACGGTGACCGAGTTCGACTTGGGCGCCTTGGCCAGGTAGATCACGGCCTGGGCCAGGTTGAGCGCCGCCTCGGGCAAACCGACGTATTCGACGGCCCGGGCGGCGGCTTCGGCCACCAGCAGGGCTTGGGGATCGGCCAGGCCGATGTCCTCGGAGGCCAGGATGACCATGCGCCGGGCCAGGAAGCGGGGATCCTCGCCGCCCTCGATCATGCGGGACATCCAGTAGAGGCCGGCATCGGGATCAGACCCGCGCACGCTCTTGATGAGGGCGCTGATCTGGTCGTAGTGCTCGTCGGCTCCCTGGTGGAAAAGCCGGCCGTCGCGCGCCTTGGCCATGTCGTCCATGGTCAGGACCACGGGCTGGTTGGGCCGGCTGGCCCGGACCAGGGCGACCGCCACCTCGACCGTGGTCAGGGCAGCCCGGGCGTCACCCTCGCAGGCGGCCACCACGGCATCGACGGCGTCGTCGTCGGCGTCGGCTTCTTCGAGGACGAGGCCGCGCCCGATGAGGGTGCGCAGGTTGTCGGGGCTGAGCGGGCGCAGCCGCCACAGGGAGGCCCGGCTCAACAGGGGCGGATTGACCTCGAAGAAAGGGTTCTCCGTGGTGGCCCCGATGAGCACGACCTGACCGTCCTCGACGGCGGGCAGCAGCACGTCCTGCTGGGACTTGTTGAAGCGGTGGACCTCGTCGACGAAGAGCATGGTGCCCTGGCCGTGTTCGCCCAGGCGGTGCTTGGCCTCGGCCAGGGCGTCGCGCACGTCCTTCACGCCCGCGGCAGTGGCCGAGAGCGTGGTCAGGTGCTTGGCCGTGGTGGCGGCCAGGAGTCTTGCCAGCGTGGTCTTTCCGGTGCCGGCCGGGCCCCAGAGGATGGCCGAACCCACCCGGTCGGACTCGGCCAGGGCCCGCAGCGGGGCGCCAGGCCCGATGAGGTGCTCCTGGCCGACGACCTCATCGAGGGTGCGCGGCCTCAGCCGGGAGGCCAGCGGGGCCTGACGCTCGAGGTTCCGGTTGGCGGCGTCGGCGAAGAGGCTCATGTGTCCACGATCTTCGCGCGTTGGTGTCGGTGGGAGGGCTTGGCGCCCCAACCGGTTCGGTCAGGTGGAGGTCGTGAGGCCCGGGCCCGGTTCTGGGTCGGCGTACGCGTCGGCGTAGCGGACGGCCGGATGCAGTAGCGGCTTCCAGCCGCCCGGGACCATGGCGCTCAGCAGTCCAAGGAACCCACCGCCGATGGCCAGCCACGCTCCTGGGCGCAGACTCGACCAGGGCAGGCGTAACGGGTTGGCGTAATACGAGTTGGGTAACTGTGCGCCGTTGTAGTGATGGGCCACCAGGCCGATCCAGATCCCGGCCACCGCCAGCGCCCCCAGTGCGCCAATGATGGTGAAAATGCGGAGGCCCACGAGGCCGCCCAGGGCTATCAAGGCTCCGAGCATGACCATCACGAAGCCGGTTGACTTCCAGAAGGGGTGTTCGTTCACCAAGGTGTACTGAAGCAATTGCGAGAACGACGAGTGGCTCATCCCTATGGTGGGTCGGGTGCCGTGAGCGCTCACCCAGGTGAGAAGTCCGCCAATAGCGGTTGCTACGCCGCACAGGCTGGCGAAGATGGCGACTGTTGAACGTCGGAATCGGCGGGCGAGGATCATTCTTCAAGTATCGAGGTGGAGGTCGACCTCTTCAATGGAGTCGTCCCCCGAAGCACAATGGGGCCAGCCCCACTCTTATTCGATCCAACGGCCGTGGAGCTACCAGGCGGTGCCTACTGGGCAGTGGTTACCAGTTGACGGTGCGGCCCAGGTAGTCGAGATACTGCAGCCCGCTTCGACCGCGTTGGGCATCGACGGTCGTGACCAGATTGGGGATGCTCTCCTCAATGGTGAGTCCGGCGTCGGGGCCGCCGAGATCGGTCTTGACCCAGCCGGGTGCCATCAGCAGCAGGGTGCGATCGGCGTCGCGACGGCGGGCGGCGTAGCTGCGCATCAGCTGGTTGAGGGCCGATTTGCTGGCCCGGTATATCTCGAAGCCGCCGCGTTCATTGTTGGCGATGCTGCCCTGGCCCGAAGACATGATGGCGATGATGCCGTTCGGGGAGACGAGATCATCGAGGGTCTCGATGACTCGCATCGGACTCAAGGCGTTGGTGACCATCAGCCGGGTGAACTCCTCGGTCGTCACATCGGCGGTGGTCTCGGCCCGGCGGTTGGCTACACCCGCGTTGACGAAGAGGAGGTCGAATGTGCGGCCACTCAGCCGGTCGCGCAGCGCCTCGACCTGTTCCGGCACATTGATGTCGACGTGCTCAATCTCGAGTTGGCCACCGGCGGTGTCCTCCAGATCGTGGAGCGCCGTGCGCTCCGGGCTGCGGACCGTCGCCACCACCTGGGCGCCGCGGTCGATGTACTCGGCGGCGATGGCGTAGCCCAAGCCGCGGGAAGCGCCGATGAGGAGAACGGTTGGGTTGACCGACGTCATCGCTGCTCATCCTCTCACGGGATCCCGGCTCCCTGGCCAGATCTCGTCCAGCTGAAGGCGTGGATGGTGGGCTACGAAAGCCGGCCCGCTATGAAGGCAGGGGCGAGCCCACGCGATGCAGGGTTCCGTCCTCGTCAACGAGGGAAAACTCGCGCAGACCGTAGGGCGTGTCGTAGACCGCACTCAGTCGATCGAACTCTCCGAGTGCGGCCCATTCGACATGCAGGGCATCGGCGTCGGACACGTAGAGGTACACCTGGGCCGCCGTTGATCCCGGGTCGTGTCGGTCCCATTCGGTCAGGTGGAAATGGATTCCGCCCCGCTCGACGAACCCGTAGCGCTCTCCGCCGGCATAGGGCTGCACGGTGAAGCCGAGACGGTCGTAACGGGCCAGGGCAGTATCGAGGTTGCGGACCGGGATGACCGGGGCCACATAGTCGAAGTCACTACTCATAACGGCAGGGCGCTCAGTCGGTGGGCTTTTGATCGGGCGGGACCACGACCCGGATGCCCAACTCGGCCAGGGAGACCGCGGGCAGTGGGGTCGGCGCGCCGGTAAGGAGATCGGCCCCGGACTGGGTCTTGGGGTAGGCGATGACCTCGCGGATGTTCTCCTCGCCGGCCAGGATGGCCACCAGGCGGTCCACCCCGAAGGCGAAACCGGCGTGTGGCGGGGCGCCGTAGCGGAAGGCACCGAGCAGGAAGCCGAAGCGAGCCTCGGCCTGTTCGGCGCTGATGCCGAGGGTGGCGAAGACCTTGGACTGGATGTCGCCCCGGTGGATACGGACGCTGCCCGAGCCGAGCTCCCAGCCGTTGAGCACGAGGTCATAGGCCTGGGACCGGACGGCGGCGGGATCCGTATCGAGGAGAGGCAGGTCCTCGGCGTAGGGCATGGTGAACGGATGGTGGGCCGCTTGGGGGTTGCCCTCGGCGTCGGTGCCGTCGAACATCGGGAAGTCGACCACCCATACGTAGTGGTGCGGCCCCTGGCTCACCGGGGGCGAGCCGAGCGTGGAGCGGATGGTGCCCAGCACGGTGCAGGCCGTGCGGTACTGGTCGGCCACGGCCAGGATGAGATCGCCCACTTTGGGCTGGGTCGCCTGAAGGATGGCGGCGAGCTCGGGGTCGGAGAGGAAGCGGTCGAGGGGCGAATCCAGGGCGAGGGCTTGGGTTTCGGCGTTGGTGACGACCCGGAACCAGGCCAGCCCGCCGGCACCGGCCTTTTTGGCGTTGTCGGTAAGCGTGTCGAGCTTGGAGCGGGTGAAGCTGGCCCCCTCGGGCACGCAGATGGCCTTGACCGTCGGCGCCGCGAAGGCCTTGACCTCGGTGGTGGCGAAGGCCTCCGACAGGTCGATGAGCTCCATGCCGAAACGCAGGTCGGGCTTGTCGGTGCCGAAGCGGTCGAGGGCGTCGGCCCAGGTGATGCGGGAAATGGGGGGCGGGCGCTCGCCGGTGGCCGCCTCCGCGGCGTCGACCACGGCCTCGGAGACGAAGGCCATGACGTCGTCCTGGCTGGCGAACGAGGCCTCCATGTCGAGCTGGGAGAACTCGAACTGGCGGTCGGCCCGCAGGTCCTCGTCGCGCAGGCAGCGGGCGATTTGGTAGTAGCGGTCGAAGCCGCCGACCATCAGGAGTTGCTTGGCCAGCTGGGGGCTCTGGGGCAGGGCGTAGAAGTTGCCGTGGTGCAGGCGACTGGGCACGGAGAACTCGCGGGAGCCTTCGGGGGTGGGCGCCCAGAGCAGCGGCGTCTCAATCTCGACGAAGCCCTGGCGGTCCATGGCGGTCCGGATGGCCCCGTTGACCCGGGCGCGGAGGCGCAGGTTCTTCTGCATGCGGGGCCGGCGCAGGTCGACGTAGCGGTGGCGCAGGCGCACCGGCTCGTCGGACTCGGAGCGGTCGTCGACCGGGAAGGGCGGCGGCTCGGCTTCGTTCAGTACCTCGACGGTGCACTCCCCCAGCTCGATCTCGCCCGTGTTCAACCCGGGGTTGACGGTGCCGTCGGGGCGGCGGCGCACGGTGCCGGTGATGGCGATGACCCACTCGCTGCGCACATCGACCTGGTTGTCGATGACGCACTGGATGACGCCGGTGTGGTCGCGCAGGTCCACGAAGGCCAGGTGCTCGCCGTGCTCACGGCGGCGGCCGACCCAGCCGCACAGGCGCACGGTCTCGCCGACCTGGTCGGCCCGCAGCACGCCGCAGAGGTGGGTGCGCATGGAAGTGGGTTGGTCGATCATGCCGGTGGTTGCGGTCCTTTACTGGGGTCGAGGAGGTCGTGCAGGGTGGTGGCCACGGCAGAGCGGGGCACCGTGTGCTGCGGGGCACCTTCGCGCAGATCGCGCAGGGTCACGGTTCCTTCGGCCAATTCGTTCGGCCCGATAAGGAGGGCGATGCGGGCGCCCGAGCGGTCGGCCGTCTTCATCTGGGACTTCATGGAGCGGCCGTCGAAGCCGCGATCGACCCGGAAGCCGGCCCGGCGCAGCTCAGCGGTGAGGGCTACGGCGCTCTCCCCGCCGGCCACGTCGACCACGTAGGCGTCGAGCGGTGTGGGGGTCGTGGGGTTGACCCCTTCGGCATCACAGGCGATGAGCAGGCGCTCCATGCCCAGGCCGAAGCCGATGCCCGGGGTGGGCGGGCCGCCCAGCATCTCGACCAGGCCGTTGTAGCGGCCGCCGCCGCCCAGGGCGTTCTGGGCTGCCTCGATGGCCTCGGAGGCGAACTCGAAGGTCGTGCGGGTGTAGTAGTCGAAGCCCCGCACCAGGCGGTGGTCGATGGTGAAGGGCACCTCGAGGGTGGTGAGCCCGGTGCGGACCCGCTCGAAGTGGGCCCCGCAGGCGTCGCACAGGTGGTCGACGAAGTGGGGGGCGTGCTCGGTGGCGGCCCGG
The DNA here is from genome assembly GCA_036268485.1 of Acidimicrobiales bacterium. Taxonomy (GTDB): domain Bacteria; phylum Actinomycetota; class Acidimicrobiia; order Acidimicrobiales; family RAAP-2; genus Bog-473. The sequence goes on along the minus strand of DATAUC010000036.1, from coordinate 29,993 downwards.
CATTCGGGCGTCTTGCAGTCGAGCACGCGCAAGGGGTTCTCCTTGTAGCGCTGCCGGTGCGGGTCGCACAGCTCGTCCTCGTGCTGGGCCAGGTAGTCGCGCAGCAGGTCCATGTACTGGGGCCGGCAGTTCTCGTCCCCCATGGAGTGCAGCTTGAGGGTAAGGCGGGTAAGGCCGAGGGAGGTGATGAAGTCGTAGGCCAGGGAGACCACTTCGACATCGAGGTCGGCGTCGTCGGGGCCGAGCGCCTCAATGCCCATCTGGAAGTGCTGCCGGTAGCGACCCTTCTGCGGGTTCTCGTGGCGGAAGGACGGCGCGAAGTACCACGTCTTCCAGGGTGGGGTCGGGTGGTGCTCGACATAGGCCCGCACGATGGACGCCGTGCCTTCGGGGCGCAGGGCCATGACCTGGCCGTCGCGGTCGGCGAAGGTGTACATCTCCTTGCCGACGATGTCACTGCCCTCCCCGATGCCGCGGTGGAAGATGCCGACGTGCTCGAGGATGGGGGTCACGGCCAGGCCGTAGCCGGCGGCCTCGACCAGTTGGGCGAAGCGCACGACGGTCTGCTCCCAGCGGGCCGACTCGGGCCACAGCACGTCGTGCATGCCCTTGGGCGTGCGGATCGGTTCAGCGGTGCTGGCGCGCGCGCCTGCCTGGTCGGTCACGGGGTCCCCCATGCTCAGACCTTCTTGCCGGGGAGCTGTCGGTAGGCGTCGAAGACGCCATCGAGGTGCTTCAGCGCATTGATCAGCGAATGCAGATGGGTGGGGTCGGCCAGCTCCACGTCGAAGGCCATGCGGCTGACCCGGTCGGGCGTGGTGGCCGTGCGGGCGGCCACGATGTTGAGGTGGTGCTCGGAGACGACCCGGCTGACGTCGGCCAGCAGGCGGGAGCGGTCGAAGGCCTGCACCTCAATGGTGGCCACGAAGACCCCGTCGTTGCCCCGGTCCCACTCGACCTCAATGAGGCGCTCCTTGGAGCGGTCGGCCAGCGCGGTGGCGTTGGAGCAGTCAGAACGGTGGACCGAGACGCCGCGGCCCTGGGTGACAAAGCCGATGATCTGGTCGCCCGGCACCGGGGTGCAGCACCGGGCCAGGTGGATCATGACGTCGTCGAGGCCCTCGACGTAGACGCCGGCCCCGCCGATGCGCTTGCCCTGGCGGGTGGACGGCACGCCGCGCAGCGCGGTGGTCGGAAGCTGGGAGTCCTCGTCCGTGCTGAGCGCCCGGGCCAGCCGTTGGACAATCGATTGGGCTGAGACCTGGGACTCGCCGACGGCGGCGTAGAGCGAATCGAGGTCGGCCAGGTTCATCGACTCGGCGATCTCGAGCATGGCGGCCGAACCCAGCAGCTTGTGCAGGGGCAGGCCGTCGCGGCGGAGGGCCCGGGCCAGGTCTTCGCGCCCGTTCTCGATGGCGTCCTCGCGCCGTTCCCGGCTGAACCACTGGCGGATCTTGTTGCGGGCCCGGCTGGAGATGACGATCTGCAGCCAGTCGCGCGAAGGGCCGGCCGTGGGCGACTTGGAGGTGAAGATCTCGACCGTGTCGGCCGAGTTGAGCGGCGTCTCGAGGGGGACCAGGCGGCCGTTGACCCGGGCCCCGATGCAGCGGTGCCCCACCTCGGTGTGGATCACATAGGCGAAGTCGACCGGGGTGGAGTGCGCCGGCAGCGCGATGACCTTGCCCTTGGGCGTGAAGACGTAGACCTCGTCCTGCTCGAGGTCGAGCTTGAGCGCCTCGAGGAACTCGATGGGGTCCTCGGTGTGGCGGTCGACGTCGGCGATGCGCTGCAGCCAGGCCATCTCCGAGGACGAGTCCTCCTTGGACTTGTAGCCCCAGTGGGCCGCGATGCCGTACTCGGCCCGGTGGTGCATCTCGGTGGTGCGGATCTGCACCTCAATGGGCTTGCCCTCCAGCCCGATGACCGTCGTGTGCAGCGACTGGTACATGTTGAACTTGGGCGTGTTGATGTAGTCCTTGAAGCGGCCCTGCACCGGGGGCCAGATGGCGTGGATGGCACCGAGGGCGGCCCAGCAGTCCTTCTCGGAGGTGACCACGACCCGGATGGCCACCAGGTCGTTGATGTCGTCGAACTCCTTGCCGCGCACCACCATTTTCTCGTAGATCGACCACAGGTGCTTGGGCCGGCCGGTGACGTCGGCCGTGACGCCCATGCCCTCGACCCGCTCGCGCACGTGCTCGAGCACCCGCTCGAGGTACTCCTCGCGTTGGGGTGCCCGGGCGGCCACCATCTGCTCAATCTCGGCGTAGCGCTTGGGGTGCAAGGTGGCGAAGGCCAGATCCTCGAGCTGCCAGCGCACCTGCTGCACGCCGAGCCGGTGGGCCAGCGGCGCATAGACGTCGAAGGTCTCCTGGGCCGTGCGGCGCTGCTTCCACTCGGGCATCACGGCCAGCGTCCGCATGTTGTGCAGGCGGTCGGCCAGCTTGATGAGCAGGACCCGCCAGTCGTCGGCCATGGCCACGAGCATCTTGCGGATGGTGGCGGCCTGCTGGGCCTCCTTGGAGTCGAACTGGAGACGGTCGAGTTTGGTGACACCGTCGACCACCTTGGCCACCCCGGGCCCGAACGCTTCCTCAATGGACTCGAGGGTGAGGCCGGTGTCCTCCACGGCGTCGTGCAGGAGGGCGGCGGCCACCGTCTGCGCGTCGAGCCCGAGCTCGGCCACGATGGTGGCCACGGCGATGGGGTGCGTGATGTACGGCTCGCCCGACTTGCGGAACTGGCCGTCGTGGGCCGAAAGGGCGGCATGGCCGGCGGCCACGATGGAGCTGGTGTCATCCTCGGGCCGGTGGCGGACGAATTCCGCCAGCAACGGGCCCAGCATGTCCCCGAACGCGACCTCGCCTTCGTCAGCGGCGGGAGTCACCCGAGCCAGGGTCACCATCAACCAAGGCTAACCGCTCGGGCCTGCCGCTCAGGTCACCGCTTGCGCTTGCCCTTGCCCTTGCGTGGTCTCGGGGTTTGCGATGCGGGAGCCGGACGGTCCATGAGGGCCGTGCCCCCGCCGGCGCCGGAGCCCGGTCGGATCGGACCCGACCGCTTGCCCGGGGTGGCCCGGGACTGCCCGCCGGCGGCAATGCTGATCTGGGTGGAGAGGTTGGCCGCATCCTGGGCGGAGTAGGAGCCGACTCGGTCCGCCCTCGAGTTCAGGCGCTGCTCAATGGCGATCCAGCGCGATTCCTTGGACTTGAGCATGGACAGGACGGGGGCGGCAATGAAGATGGACGAGTAGGCCCCGCTGAGCAGGCCGACGAAGAGGGCCAGCCCGTAGTCCTGCAGCGTGGATGCCCCCAGCAGCTCGGCGCCCACCAGCAGCACGGCCAGCACCGGGAGGATGGCCACCAGCGAGGTGTTGATGGAGCGGGCCAGCGTCTGGTTCATGGACAGGTTGATGAGCTGCGGGTAGCTGATGCGCCCGGTCGAGCCGATGTTCCTGGTGTTGTCACGCACCCGGTCGAAGACCACCACGGTGTCGTAGAGCGAGTAGCCGAGGATGGTCAGCACGGCCACCACGGTGTCCGGCGTGACCTGGAAGTTGAACAGCGAGTACACCCCGACGACCACGAGGATGTCGTGGAACATGGCGAGGAAGGCCGAGAGCGCCATCTTGGGCTCGAAGCGGATGCTGATGTAGATGGCCACCACCACGAAGAAGGTGATGAGGGCTTCGATGGCCTTGTCGGTCACCGAGGAGCCCCACGTCGGGCCGATCTGCTGCAGGTTGTTCTTGATGTTCTCTTCCGAGGTGTGGGTCAACTTGGCCAGCGCCGCATCGACCTTGTTCGTCTCGGTCTTCTGGTCCTTGCTCGACAGCTTGTTGAGGTCGGCCTGGACGATGAGGTGCTGCGAGCCGCCGTGGCCCAGGAGTTCGACGATGGGCGTCGAGAGGCCGGCGGCCTGCATGGCGTTGACCGCTTGGACCTGGGTCACCCCGTTGGCCTTGGCCGTCCACTCGGTGCCGCCCTTGAACTCAATGCCCAAGTTCAGCCCACCGCGCAGGATGATCGAGATGACACCGGCCAGGATGACCAGCGTGGAGACGGTGAACCAGGTGCGGCGGCGCCCGACGAAGTCGAAGCGGGTCTCGCCCCGGTAGAGGCGGGCCAGCGGGCCGTGGCCGTCGGGCTTGGGGTTGCGTTGGCGCAAGAGGGCGCTGGCGGCCGCATCCATGTCGACGGCATCTTCGAACTGGCCGTCGGTCATCTCTGTGTCGTCGGTGCCGTCATCGGTGCCGTTGCCGGCGCCTGTGCCGGCGCCTGTGCCGGTGATGTCGCTCATAGTGCCGCCCCCGCTCCAGCCGGTCCCGCTCCACCATCAGCCTGCTTCACAGCCAGGCCGCGGGCAATGCCGAAGCGACCGCCCCGGGTGAGCCGCTCGTTACGCCCGAGCAGGATGACCAGGGGACGGGTGAAGAACCAGGTGACACCCATATCGAGGATGGTCGAGAGGCCGAGGAAGAAGGCGAACCCCTTGACGTCGCCGACAGCGACGACATAGAGCACCACGGCGGCCAGCAGGGACACGAAGTCGGCCGCCCACACCGTGCGCCAGGCGCTCTTGAAGCCTCGATCCACACTGGTGCGGATCGATCGGCCCGATCTGGTCTCGTCTTTTAATCGTTCGAAATAGACGATGTACGAGTCGACGGTGATACCGATGGACACGATGAGACCGGTGATGCCGGCCAGGTCGAAGCTCGGGCTGAACGTCGTATGGCCCAGCGCCGAGATGATGGCCCACAGCAGGGCCGCCGTGAGGACGAGGCCGGCGATGACCACGGCTCCCAGGGCCCGGTAATAGAGGAGCACGTAGAGCAGCACGATGCCCAGGCCGACGACGCCGGCGCCCAGGCCGGCCGAGAGCGAGGACTTGCCCAGCGTCGGGCTGACCGTCTGGGTGGTGAGCTGGTGCAGCGTCACCGGGAGGGAACCGAATTGGAGGGCCAGGGCCAGGGCGTTGGCCGTGGACTGGTTGAAGCTGCCCGAGATCTGCACCTGACCGTCGAACGAGGTCCAGGTGGCCTGGGCCGGCTGGGTGATGGGGGCGGACTGGACGATGCCGTCGAGCTCAATGCCGACGATCTCGTGGAAGTACTTCTGGGTCAGCGTGTCCCAGCCGGTGGAGCCGGCGCCGGTCAGCGTGATGTTGACCACCCATTGGCCGGTCTGGTCCAGCTGGGCCGTGGCCGTCTTGACCGCGGTGCCGTCCAGTTCGGCCGGGCCCTCGAGGTAACGGTAGGGGAAGCCGCTGTTGGCCAGACCGGGCTGGAGCACGGTGGCCTTGGGGTTGTCGTTCGTGGTGTTGGGGTAGACCTCGAGCTCGGGGTCGGGGCCGGTGTTGTACTGCACGCCCTGGCTGGCGATGGAGGACTCCGACAGGTTCGACGTCACCAGCTGGTTGGCCGCCGGGCACGAGGTGGGAAGTGGACCGAGGCCCCCGTTGGCGCTCGATGCAGTGGGCGTGGTGGTCGGGGTGATGGTGGCCGGGGCCGTGGTGGGCGTGGTGGTGGCGGTCGGGGCCGTCGTGGGGGTGGTGGTCGACGTGGTGGCCCGGAAACTGGTCAGGTGGGCCTGGTTGGCCGTGGTCGAGTTGTAGAAGGCGGCCGGCTTGACCGTCGTGGTGGTCACCGGCGCCGTGGTGGGCGTGGTGGGCGTCGTGGTCGACGAGGTGGTCTTGCTCTTCGATGACTTCGGCGCCGTGGTCGTCGTGGTGCTGGCCTGCTCCTTCTCGAGCGTCTTGGCCGACACGTAGGGCGGGGCGTAGCAAAGAACGGGGCGGAAGTAGAGACGGGCGGTCTGACCGATCTCGCTCAGCACCTGGGCCGAGTTCTTCACGCCGGGGATGGAGACCGAAATTTCGTTGTTACCCGAGGTGGCGACTTCGGCTCCCGAGACGCCCAGTCCGTTGACGCGGTTGTTGAGGATGGTGACTGTCTCATCCAGCTCGCTCTGGGGCACGAGGTGGCTGGTCTTGTAGACCACCGAGAGGCCGCCAGCCAGGTCGAGGCCGAGCTTGGGCGACCACTTCACGCCGAAGACGGCCCCGAAGGAGCCGAGGGCGATGATGACGACGGCCGCCACGCTCCAGCGTAAGTTGCGCTTCTGGCGGGACTGCGCCCGCCCCGATACCGGACTCACGCTTCCTCCGTCTCCTCGTCCGCGCCGCTGTCGGTGTCGTCGTCAATGTGGGAGTGGTCGTGTGCCTCCGAGCCATGGTCGTGGTCGGAGTGGTCGGAGTCATCCAGGTCGTCGGCCTCGACGATGCGATCGACCTTGCGGGCAATGGCCTGACGCACGAAGACGATGCGGGTCGGCTGGAGGCCGTCGATGTTGCCGGAATGGTCGGTGGCGCCGGTCAGCAACGTGTAGCGGTCGCCGTTGATCTCGAGGATGGTGCCGATGACGCCGCCGATGGTCTGCACCTCGTCGCCCACCTCGTAGCCGGTGCCCGCGCCGGCCCGGGCCGCGGCCGCCTTGCGCTGCTGAGGCTTGAGGAAGAAGAAGTACCCGAAGATGGCGATGACGGCCAGGACCAGGAGCGGGATGAAGCTGCTGCTACTGGTCTTCTTGGTACTCGACGCCGCGAGCAGGTGCATCAGGGCGAGCGTTGTCGTCATATGTGTTCCTTCGACCGGAGGGAGGGCAGGGCAGCTGCGAAGCGACACCCTACTTCCTGCCTCAGCCGTCTTATGGACGGTCCGACGGCCCGCCCCGGGGGCCCTTCCGGGACCCCTCCGCTACCGCCTCCCGGCAGGGGTAACGAGGCTCATGCGCCCCTCTGGCGAAAAAATTCGGCCACGCAACCAAATGGCAACCGGGGAGCGCCGGCCTTGCGACATGCGTTGTGCACGATGTCATCACCAGCAACAAGCAACCGCAACACACACAAGCAACACCCAGTCCAACGAGGAACAGGTCGCCCGGAGGGGGGTGACCTGGGTGAGCGCCTTATCGGGGGAGCAGGCACCCACTGGGGGAAACCTCGAGGGGACGGGAAGCAGCACAGGGTGCGCCGGGTGGGAACAGCCGCCATCGGTCGGAGGAATCCGAGGGAGCCGATGGTGGGGAGCCCGGCGCACCTTTGCTGTGTCTGCGGTGTTCGGGTCGGATCCCCGTCGGATCCCCGGGCCCTCCTATTTGCCCAGTACAATCGCCATTCCATGCGTGATGGCAAGATTTCCGTGCTGGTCATTGAAGACGAAGAGGACATCCGGCAGCTCCTGCGGACCATGCTTGAGCGCGAGGGTTTCTTCGTGGCCGAATCCGCCTCCGGGCGCGAGGGCGTGCGTCTCTTCCATCAGAGCCACCCCGACCTGGTCATCCTCGATGTGGGCCTGCCTGACCTCGACGGTTGGCAGGTCCTCGAGCGCATCCGCGACATGAGCGACGTGCCCGTGCTCATGCTGACCGCCCTCTCGACCGAGCGGGACAAGGTGCGGGGCCTCAATGCCGGGGCCGACGACTACCTCACGAAACCGTTCAGCCGGGTGGAATTGCTGGCGCGTATCCAGGCCATCAGCCGGCGCCAGGTGCAGCGCAACGACCCGGTGACCGTGTTCGAGGATTCCCATGTCAAGGTCGATTTCGCCCACCAGGAGGTGACCATCGCCGGCTCGGTCATCATCCTGACCCCCACCGAGTACCGCCTGCTGGCCACGCTGGTGCGCCACCAGGGCCAGGTGCTGTCCTCGGACCAGCTCATCGAGCTGGCCTGGGACGATCCCAGCGGCCTGGCCCCCTCGCGGGTCAAGTACGCCGTGCTGCGCCTGCGCCGCAAGCTGGGATGGGAGGACGCCGACCAGGACTCCCCCATCGAGACGGTCCGCGGCTTCGGCTACCGCTATCGAGCCCAGGCCCGGTGAGCCCGTCGTCCCGGCCGTGACCTCGACCTCGCCCCCGGTTGCGGCCCCTTCAGGCGAGCCGGCCCAGTTCCCGCCCGGCTTCTACGGCTCCATGCGGGTCCGCCTCCCCCTCTTCGCCCTGGTGGCCGTGGGCACGGTCCTCATCGGGCTCATCCCCTTCCCCCACAGCTCCCGCACGGAGATCTTGTCGGCCGGGGTCCTCTTCTTCGCCCTTCTGTCGGCGGCCTTCATCTTCCAGTGGGAGCGGCTGCCCGATTACGCCTGGCTGGTCATCCCGGTCGTCTACATGGCGGTCATCGCGCTGATCCGCGACGCCCAGGGCGGTTCGCGTTCGGGCCTGGTCGTCGTCTACTTGCTGCCTGTCGTCTGGCTGTCTCTCTACGGGCGGCGCCTGCATCTGGCCGTGGGGCTCGGGTGCATGTATCTGGCGCTCGTCCTGCCGGTGGTCATCGTGGGCGCCCCCGACTACCCCGGCACCGAGTGGCGCCAGGTCCTGGTCATGTCGGCCGTCACCACCCTGGTCGCATCGACGGTCTGGTCCATGATGAGCCGCGACCGGGCCTATGTCAGCGATCTGGCCCGGCAGTCGCAGCTGGCTCGACTGAACGCGTCGGAGGCCGACGGCGCCCGGGACCGGCTCGAGACCCTGCTGCGGGCGGCCACCGGCAGCGCCATCATGGGAGTCGACCCGGCCGGCACCGTGACCTTCTTCTCGGCCGGCGCCGAATCGATGCTGGGCTACACCGCGGGCGAGGTGGTGGGCATCCACTCCATCGCCGACTTCATCGATCCGGCCCAGATCGACGAGCGCCGCCAGGCCATTGACGAGTTGCGGGCCACCCTGCCGCCGGCCGAGGCCGGTGCGCCCGACCCCGAGAAGGTGGCCGAGGTGCCGTGGACGGCCACCCGCAAGGACGGCGAGCTGCGGCGTTGCGTGGTGCGGGTGCGGGCCCTGCCGGCGGTCGATGCGACGCCGGGCGGCTACGTGGTGGTGGCCATCGACGTGACCGAGCGCGAGGAGCTCGCCGCCGAGCGGGAACGCCTCTACGCCATTCAAAAAGAGGTGACCCAGTCGCTGGTCGAGCAGAACAGCCGCCTGCGCGAGCTGACGCAGATGAAGGACGACGTGGTGGCCACGGTCTCGCACGAGTTGCGCACGCCGATCACGTCGATCCGGGGCTTCATTGAGCTCCTGCTCGATGGCGGGCCCGAACTCACGCCCGAGCAGATGAAGATGCTGCGCACCATCGACCGCAACTCCGAGCAATTGCAACGGGTGGCCGAGGACCTGTTGTCGGACCCGGGCGCCGGCCATGGCCTGCGGGTCACCTTTGTCGAGATCGACCTGCGCCAGCTGGCCGAGGACGCCGTCGAGGCGGCCCAGACCTCAGCCACCACGGCGGGCGTGGTGGTATCGCTGCACCCGGGTGAAGCCGTGCCGATCTTCGGGGACCAGACCCGGCTGCACCAGTTGCTGGGCAATCTGTTGTCGAACGCCATCAAGTTCTCGCCCCGGGGCGGACGGGTGCAGGTGGTGGTCGACTCCATCGACACCTTCGCCCGACTCCAGGTTCAAGATGACGGTCCCGGCGTCCCCCTGCACGAGCGGGAGCAGCTCTTCGAGCGCTTCTACCGCCTGGCCTCCTCCATGGAGATGGGGGTTCCGGGCACCGGGTTGGGGTTGGCGATCGCCAAGTCGGTGGCCGAAGCGCACGACGGCACCATCGACATCGTCGATACGCCGGGCTGGTCCACCACCTTCCGGGTCTTCGTGCCGCTGCGCACATCGGCCAGTTCGACGCTGACCGCCTAAGGCGTGGATCGGCGGCGCTTTCTCCAAGGTGCTGGCGTCGGTGCCGGTGCGCTTGCGCTTGGGGCGCCCGCCGCCTCGGCCGTGGCGGCCCCCTCCCTATCGGGCCTGACCACCCTCAACATGAAGGCCGAGAACTTCCCGCACTGGCACCAGGCCGTGGCGAACGTCAAGGCCAGGAAGTCTTCGTCCAAGGTCCTCTTTGTCGGCACGTCGATCACCTTCGGTGCCGGGGTGGGCTTCAAGTTCCCGACCCAGAGCGTGCCGGCCTACTTCGCCCAACTGGCCCACGCCGCCATCGCCCCGGCGACCCAGAGCTTGGGTGCCATCACGCCGGTCACCCCCCATGACAGCCGCTTCTCGGTCGGGTCGGGCTGGTACGCCGAAGGTGGTGGCCCCGGGCTGGGTTGGGCCGATGTGGGCTACATCGCCGGCAATCCGGGGGCGGGCAGCCTCACCTTCACCCCCGCTCCGAAGCAAAAGGTCGACACCTTCGACCTCTGGTACATCGGCGGCCCGACCAGCGGGTCCATGGAGGCCAGCGTCAATGGCGCCCGGGCCACCACCATCCACACGACCATGAAGGGCGGCATCAGAGTCACCAAAACCACCATCAGGTGCAAGGCCGGCACGTCCAACGTGCTCTCGGTGAACTCGGTGACCAAAGGGACCGTGTTCCTCTTCGCTATCGACGCCTACCGGGCCAGCGCCGCCGCGCTCCACATTGGCAACGCCGGCGTGTCTGGGCTGGGATCCGCCAAGCACTGGGCCACGGCCAGTGTCGGATCCTCTCTGGCCTGCCTTGAGGCCTACCGCCCCAGCCTCACCGTCATCGCCCTGGGCGGCGACGACGCACTGCTCACCGGTCCGCCCACCTCCGCGGCCGCCTTCACCAAGTCGGTGCAGTCCTTGATCGGTGCTGCCAAACGCTCCGGTGACGTCCTGCTGTGGACCGAGCCGCTGTCTGTGCCAGGCGCCCTGGTCAGCGTGCCCGCCGAACAATCGTTTGCCAGCGCCCTGTACCGCCTGGCCGCGGCGAACAACGTCGGCCTCGTCGATATCGCCAAGCTCTTTGTCTCGGGCCCCTCCGCCGCATCACGCGGCCTGTTCTACGACCAGTACCACCCCAACAAGAAAGGCAATGCCCTCATCGCCAAGGCCCTGGCCGAGTCGTTGGCCACAGTGGCCTAAAGCGCCAACTGGACTCGTAGCGCTTCGTCGAGCGACCGCAGGGTGGCGGGCGACAAGACGCCGACGCGCCGGCCGATGCGCTCCACAGAGATCGAACGCACCTGCTCCGCCGGAGCTTTGGAGTCGTCTGGGAGCCCAGATTCAGAAGCCCCAATGAATGCCTGAAACGGATAGATCCGAGCGATGTTCTTTGTGATTGGCACCACCGTGATCACGCCTTGGCCCAATTGTTGCGCCGAACCGTTGGCGCCGTCGTTGCTCACAATCACGGCAGGGCGAACTTTGTTCGCTTCAGATCCCACCGCCGGATCAAGATTCACCCACCGAATTTCCCCGCGGCGCATTACGTCAATCCGTCGGTGGTGGTCACGGCCCAGGCCTCGTCGTCACCCTGTTGGACCCAGTCCTTCCATGCATCCTCGTACGCTGCGCCGAGTTCGCTGGCTCGCAACAGCCGCACCGCTTTGTGCATCACCGCCGAGCGGGAGTCCATGCCCTGGGTCTTGGCATAGCCATCGAGGAACTCGATGTCTTCCTCAGGCAAACTGACACTGACCTTCATACTTCGATACTACTACTGGTAGCATCATTGGAGTACACCCCTAGCTGGCTCGCTCATGGGAATGAACGGTCGGCCCGAGCACCTAGGTCGGCGGGAACAGAGTGGGCAGCCCGGCCGGCGGCGTCTGGCCCAGATGGGTCCAGGCCCGGGCCGTCGGTACCCGGCCCCGTTGGGTGCGCTGGATGAGACCGCACTGGAGCAGGAAGGGCTCGTAGGCGTCCTCGATGGTGTCGGTCTCCTCGCCCACGCATTGCGACAGCGTGGTCAGCCCGACCGGCTGGCCACCGAAGCGGATGCAGAGAGTCTCGAGGATGGCCCGGTCCACCTTGTCCAGGCCCATCTCGTCGACCCCGAAGAGGTCGAGGCCTTCGCTGGCCGACTGCCCGTTGATGGAGCCGTCGCCCCGCACCTCGGCGAAGTCGCGGACCCGGCGCAGCAGGCGGTTGGCGATGCGCGGCGTCCCCCGCGAGCGCTCGGAAATCCGGGTCGCCCCTTCCCCGTCAATGTCGACGTGCAGGATGCGGGCCGAGCGCTCCACGATGGCCCGCAGGTCCACCGGGGCGTAGAGGTCGAGCCGGCCCACGAAGCCGAAGCGGTCCCGCAGCGGCCCCGACACCAGGCCGGTCCGGGTGGTGGCGCCGACCAGCGTGAATTTCGGCAGTTCGAGCCGGATGGAGCGGGCCGTCGGGCCCTTGCCGATGAGGATGTCGAGCTTGGCGTCCTCCATGGCCGAATAGAGCATCTCCTCGACCGAACGGTGGAGGCGGTGGATCTCATCTATGAAGAGGACGTCGCCGTCCTGCAGGTCGGTCAGCAGGGCGGCCAGGTCGCCGGCCCGGGTCAACACGGGGCCCGAGGTGATGCGGAAACCGGCGCCCATTTCGGCCGCCACGATCCCGGCCAGGGAGGTCTTGCCCAGCCCGGGCGGTCCGGCGAAGAGGATGTGGTCCACCGCCTGCTTCCGCTTGAGCGCCGCCTGTAGCACGATCTCGAGGTGCTCCACCAACTGGGCCTGCCCCACGAACTCGTTGAGCGAGCGCGGCCGCAGACCGGCCTCTTCGACCTCTTCCACCTCGTCGGCCACTACGGGCGCCACCACCCGGGCGCTCGCAGAAGCATCCTCGGGCAGCAGCACCTCCCGGCGCGCCTTGGGGCTCAACGGCCCGCCAACTCGCGCAGGGCCAGTCGCAGCATCTCTTCCACGCCGACATCGTCGCGCAGCCCGTCCAGCGCGCCACGGATCTCCTCGGCGGCATACCCCAATTCGGTCAGCGCGGCCCGGGCCTCCGAGCGCGAGGTCCGGGTCATGCCGCTGGCACCGCCGCCCAGACCGCCCACACCGCTCAGACCCAGGTCCCCCGACAGATCGGGCAGGTCGAGCCGGCTCTTCAACTCGATCAGCAACCGGGCCGCCGTCTTGCGGCCGACACCGGGGACGGTGCACAACGTATCCAGGTCGACCTCCAACACGGCGGTCGACAAGGAAGCCGGCGACAGCACGGCCATGATGGCCAGGGCCAGGGCCGGGCCGACCCCGTGCGAGCCCAGCAGCACCTCGAAGCAGCGCCGCTCGTCGTCGTGCACGAAGCCGTAGAGGACGATGGCGTCCTCCCGCACGTGGGTGTGGATGAACAGGGTGCACTCGGCCGATGAACCAGCCACCACGAGCGCGGCCGCCGTGGCCGGGGTCACGGTCACTCGATACCCCACACCGTGCACATCGACGATGACCTCGCCGTCGGCCGAGCGGATGACCGCCAGCCCCCGCAACAAACCGATCATGAGACGTTTCCTCCCGCTGCAATCGCAGCCTCCGTGGCCCGCCGCAGCGGCACCGTCGTCAGATGACACACCGCCAGAGCCAGCGCATCGGCCACATCGGGCGGCCCGTCCACCACACCGAGACCCAGGACAGACGCCACCATGCGCTGCACCTGGTCCTTGGTGGCCGCGCCGTAGCCGACCAGCGCCTGCTTCACCTCGTTCGACGTGTACTGCACCACCTCGCGGCCGGCCTCGGCCGCCACCACGAGCGCCAGCCCCGAGGCCTGGCCGACCGACATGGCGGTCCGGACGTTGACCTGGAAGAAGACCCGCTCGACCGAGACCACGTCGGGGCGGAATTCGGTCACCAGGGCCCGCAGCTCGGTGTGCAGGATCAGCAACCGCTCGGGCAACGGCGCCAGGGGGTCGGTCTCGATGACCCCGGCGGCCCGGGCCCGCAGGACCGAATCGGTCTCCCCGCGGCCCACCAGGCCGTAGCCACAGCGTGAGAGTCCCGGGTCGATTCCCAATACGAACATGCGTTCGTAGGTTAGTCGCCCCCGAGCCCCAGGAGGTGGATCAGGTCAGCCTTCGAAGGAGGCCAGCACGGCGTCGGGAATGTCGGCGTTGGCGTGCACGGCCTGCACGTCATCGTGGTCGTCGATGGCCCCGAGCAGCCGGAGAATCTTCTTGGCGTCACCCTCGTCGGGAATCGCAATCAGCGTGGTGGGTTCGAGAGAAAGGTCAACGGAGTGCGGGGTGATCCCCGCCTCGTCCAGGGCGTGGCGGACAGAGTCGAGGTCAGCCGGAGCACAGGTGACAATCCAGTACTCGCCGTTGCTGGACAGGTTCTCGGCCCCGCCCTCGACGGCGATCTCCATGACCTCGTCCTCGTTGTGGCTGAGATCCACCGACACGATGCCCTTGCGCTCGAACTGCCAACCCACGGCGCCCGGCTCGGCCATGTTGCCGCCGTTTTTGTTGAACAAATTGCGCACCTCGGAGCCGGTGCGGTTGCGATTGTCGCTCAGCGTCTCGACCATGATGGCCACGCCGGCCGGGCCGTAGCCCTCGTAATTGATGGCCTCGTAGCGCACGCCCTCGAGTTCGCCGGTCCCCCGCTTGATGGCCTTCTCGATGGTGTCCATGGGGACGGACGAGCTGCGAGCCTTCTGGTAGGCCGAGCGCAGCGTGGCATTGGAGTCCATGTCGCCGCCGCCCTCGCGGGCAGCCACCTCGACCTGGCGGATCAGCTTGGCGAACACCTTGGCCCGGGCGCTGTCCAGCGCACCCTTGCGATGCTTGGTGGTCGCCCACTTCGAGTGACCCGACATATTCCTCCCTCGGTGACGGGGATCCGATTGTAGCGATGAGTTTTCGGTCCGGCTGACGTCTGCCTTCCTATGACGACCTCCACAGCTTCCACTCCCATCCGAGAGGAGGAGTCCATCCGCTCCGTCCTCAACGACCGGCTGGCCGCCTTGCACGACAAGGATGCGGCCCGGTTCGTGGCCCACTACTCCCCCGCCGTCGTGAAATTCGACCTGGCGCCGCCCCTGGTGGAGACCGGACCCGATGTGCTGGAGCCGGCCGGGTGGCAACAGTGGTTCGACTCGTGGGACGGGCCGATCGTGCTGGCGCTGGCCCGGGTGGGGATGCAGGTGAGTGGTTCTGGTTCTGGCGACATGGCCGTGTGCCACTGCGTGAGCCACATGACCGGCCAGAAGGTGGACGGTGAAGAGGTCGACCTGTGGTTCCGCAGCACCTATTGCTTCGCGTTGGTCGAGGGCCGGTGGTTGATTGTGCACGAGCACAGTTCGGTGCCCTTCGCCATGGACGGCTCGGGCCTCGCCTGCCTGGACCTCGTACCATGAGCACCATGACAACTCAGACGGTCGAGCACGACGTTGAGTTCTATCGAGGGGAGATCACCGGGTACTGCTACCGCATGCTCGGCTCCGTCTTCGAGGCCGACGATGCGGCGCAGGAGACCATGGTGCGGGCCTGGAAATCGATCGACCGTTTCGAGGGTCGTTCGTCGTTGCGCACGTGGCTCTACCGCATCGCCACCAACATCTGTCTCGACGCCTTGCGCGGTCGCGCCCGTAAGGATCGCCCCATGGATATGGGTCCCTCCTCCCCGCCCGACATCTCCCATCTCGGCCCCCAACTGATCGACCATCCGTGGCTGTTGCCCATGCCCGACGCGCTGATCGATCCGGCCACCGTGGCCGTCGGTCGGGAGTCGGTGCGCCTCGCGTTCGTGGCCGCGTTGCAGCACCTGCCGGCTCGCCAGCGGGCCGTGTTGATCCTGTGCCAGGTGTTGTCGTGGCCGGCCGTCGACGTGGCCGAGTTGTTGGACACTTCCACCGCTTCGGTGAACTCCGCGCTGCAGCGGGCCCGGGCCACCATGGAATCGTTGGACCTTGGTTTGTCACCGTTGGACGCCTCTACGCCCGACCTGGCCGCCGACCAGCAGCAGCTCCTGGACTCCTTCGTCAAGGCGTTCGAGGACTACGACATGGATCGCCTGGCCCTGTTGTTGCGCGACGACGTGGTGCAGAACATGCCGCCCTTCGCCCTCTGGCTTGAGGGCCCCGGCTCGGTTGTCACCTGGATGCTGGGCGCCGGCGCCGAGTGCGAGGGCTCGCGCATGTTGCCCACCCGGGCCAATGGGTGCGCGGCGTTCGGGCAGTATCGACGAGCCGAGACCTTCGACGATCCCGAGTTGGCGGCCATGGGTGGCCATCTGCCGTGGGCGCTGCAGGTCATTGAGCTGCGGGGCGGGTTGATCTCTGGGATCACGTCCTTCCTGGGTGATGAGTTGTTTTCTGCGTTTGGGTTGCCGGCGCATCTGCCTGCTGCGTCATGAGCCTGCCCGACATCGCCTCCCGGGACGAGTGGCTGGTGGCCCGACGCTCTCTACTCGAGCGCGAGAAGGCCCTGACCCGGGCCCGCGACCAGCTGAACGCCGACCGGCGGCGCATGCCCATGGTGCGGGTGGAGAAGTCGTACTCCTTTGATGGCCCCGACGGTGTCGTCTCGCTGCTGGACCTCTTCGACGGCAAGCGTCAGCTCATAGTGCAGCACTTCATGTTCGACCCCTCCTGGGACGACGGGTGTTCGAGTTGCACGGCGGACTGCGACGAGATCGCGGCGGGACGGCTGGAGCACCTGCGCACGCGCGACACCAACTACGTCGTGGTCGGACGAGCGCCCTATCCAAAAATCGCCGACTACAAAGCTCGTCGGGGCTGGACCTTTCCCTTCTTCTCCTCATTCGGCTCCGATTTCAATTACGACTTCCACGCCACCATTGATGAAACGGTCGCCCCACTGGAGCTGCATTTCAAGAATCGTGAAGAAATCGCGTCGGATCCGGCCAACCACAAATTGGCGTGGATCCTGACCGAGGCCCAACCCTTCGAGATCCCCGGCTACAGCTTCTTCCTGCGCGACGGCGACGGCGACGGCGACGGCGACGCGGTGTTCTTCACCAACTACGTCACCGCTCGGGGCACCGAGGGCACCGGTGACTCCTACGGCCTGCTCGACCTGACCGCTCTGGGTCGCCAGGAGGAGTGGGAGGAACCCAAGGGGCGTTCGGACAATGTGCGGGAGGCCAATCCGGACTTCAGCGGCTGACTGTTAGCCGAGGCCCATCGCCGCTTTCATGGACGTCATGATGCGGGGCACCTCGCCCGGCTGCACGTCGGCGTGATAGGCGAACTCCTTCACCACCTGCACTGAGTCCCGTCCAGCCTGGGCCACGTCGCAGGCATCACTGGCCAGGGCCCGCACCATCATCTCGGCCAGGGCGTCGGCCCACTCCTCACCCTGGGGCAGCCCGTTGCGCCCGACCAGGCGAATGAGTTCCTTGGTCATGCCCGTGTGCAGCAACAAGGACAGTCGGGGGTCGATATCGGCGAAGTCGCCGCTCTGCACGCCCTGGGCGATGAGCGCCGCCACGCAGGCGGCGTACTCGTCCTTCACCCCGGCCCAGCGGGCGAAATCGGGATCGGTCAGCACATCGTCGTTGTGGGTGCCGGCCAGGTCGATGCCCAGCCGGGTGCAATAGAGCACGTCGAGCACGGTGGCCGCCCACACGCGGGCGGCCGGGCTGGCCGGGTACTCCATGAGCTTGCGGATCAGGCTGAGCGGAGGCAGGTAGTTGATGCCGAGGAGGTCCTCCATGATCGCCTGTTTGGACTTGAAGTGATGGAAGAGCGTCGGTTGGGAGAGCCCGGCCCCGGTGGCGATCTGGCGGGTGGAGGTGCCGTGATAGCCCCACCGGGCAAACAGCTCCCCCGAGGCGCGCAGGATGCGGTAGCGGCTGGGCTTGAACTTCGGCAACACCACGGAGTCAGTGGTGAACGGCTCGACGCCATCCTCGTTCGCAGTACGACGCGACGGAGCCTTGGGCGAGGGGGACTTGGCGGCACTCATTGGATGCCCACCCTCGGATCGATCAGGCCCTGCGCGATATCGACGGCCATATTGCAGACTACGTACGTCACGCCCACCAGGATGGTGAATCCGGCAATAGCGGGGAAATCGGCCGACTGGATGCTCTGGTAGGTGTAGTTCCCGACCCCGGGCCAATCGAACAGCGGCTCGAGCACAACGGAGCCGGCCAGGATGAACCCGATGTAGAGGCCGAGCACGGAGAGCACCGGCGAGATCGAGTTGCGCACCACGTGGCGCAAAATGACGGCCCGTTCCTCCAGGCCCTTGGCCCGGGCCGTGCGCACGTACTCCTGCTGCGCACCGCTCATCAGCTCGCCCCGCAGTACCCGCCCGAGCGCCACGGCCACCGCCAGGCCCCCGGCCAGGGCCGGGATGACCAGATGGAGGGTGGCGTTCCATGCCGCACCGACGTTGGCGTGGAGCAGATCATCGAGGACAGGCATACCGGTCGGACCGGTCGCTCCCCCACCGCCCGATGTGATGCCCGAACTCGGCAGCCAGCCCAGGCTGCGCGAGAAGAAGAGCAGACCGAGCATGGCCAGAATGAAGGAGGGGACGGCGGCGAAGGTGAAGAAGATGCCGCGCACCACCTTGCTCCAGCGGCGACTGAAGGCCGAGATGGAGCCCAGGATGACCCCGCCGATGACGCCGACGAACAGCGTGGCGATGGTGAGTTCGGCCGTGGCCGGCAGCACCTGGAAGAGGTTGGTGCGCACCGGTTGCTGCGTGCGGTACGAGGTGCCCAGGTTGAAGGTGAGCAGTCCACGCACGTAATTGAGGAATTGGACCAGGAAGGGTCGGTTCAGACCGAGGCGGGCCCGCTCGGCCGCCACGGCGGCCCTCGATGCATCCGCCCCGACAATGGCGCGCACCGGATCGACCGGGGAGAGCTTCTGGAAAAGAAACACGGTGAAGGCCAGGGCCAGCACCACGACGATCATGCCGCCCAGTCGGGTGGCTACGAGACGGCCGATGCGCATCAGGTGCTGATCCGTCCGCGCATGATGTCGCCCAGCACCATGCCGATGAGCACGATGACAGTGATGGCGAAGCCGGGGATGAGCGGCACCCACCAGGCTTGGAGGAGAAACGGGAAGCCCTCGGACACCATGGCCCCGAGTTCGGGCGCCGGAGCGGGGGCGCCCAGGCCGATGAGCGAGAGGCCCGAGAGCACGAGGAGGACGGTGCCGATATCGACGCTGGCCAGGACGAGGGGTGGTCCGAGCACCCCGGGGAGGATGTGCCGGGCGGCCAGGCGGGCGGAACTGATGTCGGCCAGGCGGGCCGCTTCGACATGGGGTCGCACCTTGACCGAGCGCACGCCGGTGCGGATGAGGCGGGCATAGGCCGGCCACCACACCACGGCCACGGCAATGAGGACGTGGATATACGAAGGACCGAGCGCCGCCACCAGGCAGATGGCCAGCACCTGCGCCGGCATGGCCAAAAAGATCTCGGAGAAACGCATGAGCGCGGCATCGAGCACGCCGCCGGCCAGCCCGGCGATGACGCCGATGAAGGTCCCGATGACGAGCGCCGAGGCCAGCACGGCGATGGTGCCGAACCACGACGACCGGATGCCGTAGAGGATGCGCGAGAGCAGGTCGCGCCCGATGTCGTCGGTGCCGAGCAGATGGCCGTGGCTCAGCGGCGGCAGGAGCCCGGCTCCGACCGGATCCGTGGGCGAATAGGGCGCCAGCAGCGGGAGCAGCAGGACGACCAGCGACACGACACCCAGGGCGACGACGATGAATCTGCCGCTGGTCAGGCGTTTGCTGAGGCGAGGCGGTGTAAGGGTGGCCGGTCGCTTGGCCGCCTCGAGGATCCAGGGGTCGGCTACCGCCATGGGTGTTGGGCGGTCACTCCGCCGCCATGGCCGCCAAGAGCTTGGATTGGAAGATGCCGATGGGACGCTCGTGATCCTTGGCCAGCGTGCGCACGGCGAAGCGCGACGAGCGGACGCCCTGCTGCATGCGCTGACAGGCCATGACGTCTTCCTCGAACGTTTCGTTCACCTCGTCCTCGAAGAGGGCGGGGTCGGTGCCGGGCATGGCCCGTGTGCGCAGATCGATGCGACAACGCTCGGGACCTTCGGGAATGAGGGTCATGATGCGAAAGACCCGGTTGGTGATGAAGAGGACCATGTTGGGGAAGATGAGATGCACGAAGATGCCTCCGTTTTCTCTGTCACCCAACCACGGCGGGAGGGTCACCTCTCCCCACGCGATGCTCGATTCCTCCTCGTTAAAACTGCGGTCGTCGTAGAGCGGCGTGTAACTGGACCAGTGCCACCCGTCGAACCAGTTGTCGAAGAGGTGGTTCTGGTACTGGTCCTGTGTCGTCCGGTGCAGATAGAAGAGGTGGTACACCTCGATGGTGTTCTCCACCAGGAACTTCCAGTTGGCGTCGACGACGCGTTGGCGGTGGGCCACTTCGACCAGCCGGGTGGGATCGTGCGCACCCAGCGACTGTGGGAAAGCACCCATCCACTGGTCGAACGGTTCGGGATCCTGGGCCAGGTTCACGAAGACCGACGATCCCCACTCGGCCAGATGCACCGGGTAGAGACCGAACTCCTCCTTGGTCAACTCGGGGAACTGCTCGGCCTGGGGCACCGAGCGCAGCTCACCGTTGAGGGCGAAATTCCAATGGTGGTACGGGCAGACGATCCCCTTCTCGGTGTTGCCGCATCCGTCGAGGAGGGTGATGCCTCTGTGCGGGCAGACGTTGGAGAAGGCGTGGAGCTCGCCCATCTTGTCCCGGGTGATAAGCACGGGCTCGTGACCGATGGTGGTGGTGACGAAGTCGCCCGGGTGGGCCAACTGCTCCACCGAGGCCACGAAGACCCAGGTGCGCCCGAACAGGTCGCGCTGTTCCCGGTCATGCCATTCGGCCGATGAGTAGGCCTCGGGTGGCAGGACCCAGGTCGATCGTTCAGTGGAGACTTCGGGATTGGTGATCATCTAGTTGCCTTTCCCGCCGTGCAGCGCCGTGATGACCAGACCCTGCGGTGAGGCGTTCTCGATCTCCAGGCCCTTGAGGCTGGTCTGGGCGGCGTAGACGACGGGCACGTTGGCCAGAGGGATGAGTTCTCCGGTCGGGGCCAAGATGTTCGACAGCTGGTTGTAGTACTTGTCCGCCGCAGCCAGGGTCAGCTGCGAGTTGCCCTGATCCATCAGCGCGTCGGTCTGGGCGTTGCCGGCGCCGTAGTAGTTCAGTGCGCCGGTTTGGTAGAAGAAGAGCCGGTACCAGTTGTCGGGGTGCGCCCCGTCATCGGATTGGGTGGAGGAGAAGATGTCCGACGCCTGCTTGGGATTGGACAGCCAGTTGAAGTACTCGGTGTCGGTGATGGGAATGATCTTCGGCGTCAGTCCGGCCGCCTTCATGGTCACGGCCAGCCGCTCGATGATCTCCTGATTGGGCACGCTCTCGGTGATGTACGACATGGTCACCACCTTCTGGGCGGCGGTCAGGTGGGCCTTCTTCACGGCAGCGGCCAGGGCGCTCGGCTTGAAGGGCACCGTGTAGCGGCCCTGGTTCTTCGGCATCATGCCCGGAGGGGCGGTCTGGCCGGCCAGGGTGGCGTACTTGCCGTAGACATCGGTGACGAGTTCCTGCCGGTTGATGGTCTTGGCCAGTGCGGCGGCCAGGGCCCGGTTGGTGAAGATGCCCTGGTTCATGTCCTCGGTCAGGAAGTCCATGTTGAAGGAACTCTTCATGGCCACGACCTTGATCCCGCTCTCGGCACCCAACTGGTTGAGCTCCGAGGGATCGTCTACCTCAATGGCGTTGACCGTCTTGTTCTCGAGGGCCAGGCGTTGCGCCGTCGGGTTGGGAATGATCTCGAGCTTGACCTTGGAGTAGTACGGCTTGGTGCCCCAGTAGGTGGGGTTGACCGCCATGTCGATCTCCTGGGTCGGGTTGATCGACGTCAAGGTGTAGGGGCCGGTGCCGTCGGCGTGAGTTTCCATCCAGGCTTGGCCCAGGTCGCCGTTGACGGAGTGGTCCGCCACGACTTCTGGACTGACCGCCTTGGGGCCCCAGGGGCTGGCCAGGCGGTCGAGGAAGTTGTTGACCGGGTGGCTGAGGGTGATGATGAGCGTGTCGGGCGTGGGGGTCTGGTAACCCGACACCTCGGCCAGCATGTACGACGGTGCGGCGCCGACCTTGAGGAAACGGTCGAAGGCCGCCTCCACGTTGGTGGAGGTGACGGGCGTGCCGTCGGAGTACGTCACGCCCGAGCGCAAGGTGAAGGTGTAGGTAAGGCCGTCGGGGCTCACCGTCCACTTGGTGGCCAAGAGGGGTTGGTAGGTGGTGGCCCCGGGAGTGTTCTGAAGCAACCCCTCATAGAGCGAGTCGGTCACCATGACACCCTGGAGGTTGTAATAGACGGCGGGGTCGGGGTTGATCTCGTTGTCGCTGATGCCGATGGCGAGGGTTTTTGTTGTGGCCGCTCCGGCTGTGGTGACCTCTCCTGTGCCTAGGCCGAACACGACGAGCAGGCTCATGATCGAGAGTGCGCTGAAGAACCGCACGAACCGAAGCAGGGATGGCATCACAAGCAACTCCTTTTAAGCGTGGTGGGTGGGGTATTGCAGTTGCAGTTGCGGAACGAGATGCATCAGTTCCCCCCGGCTGCGGCGAATGATCCCCCCAAGGACCACGAGACTTCAGAATCAGAATCAGTATCAGAGCGACAGGTGAGCGAGGCCCGGCCCTCCGGAACGGTCAACTCCATGAGCCATGGGCCGATCGATGCGGTGAACACCTGACCAGAGTCGGTTGAGTTCTGGGTGATCACCGGCGTGTCAGAACAGACCCGGCGCCAGACCTCCACGAAGGCCAGCGGTGGGCCGTCGGGCGTCGGGATTGACCCTTCCTCAATCAACTCGTCCCCGGTGACCCTTACGGCCGATCGATCGGAGCCGGCACCGATCAGCGAGTCCACATCGTGGTGCCAGGTCATGAAGCCGGCTTCCTCGTAGGTGGTGAAGCCGGCCATCATGCGGTCCACCGAGAGTCCGAGCCCGTTGGCTTCGACCGGATCGATACACCAGCGCATGTCCATGAACAGGCGGGGCGCCTGGCACCAGAAGACCAACGCTGGCTCGATGGCCGGTGCGCCGTCGAGCGCGACGCTGTGCCGGCGCCAAAGGCCCCAGAACTCCGAGGGCACATCGACCTCGGTCACCCGGCGCCGCTTGCTTCGTCGAGGCCCATGACCTGGCGCAGGTGATGGTGGAAGGCCAGCATCGGCGCTTCGTGGGTCTTGGCCAGGGGACCGACCGAGAAGGCCGGCGACGCAACGGCGCGCTGCATCCGGGTGCAGACCTCGACGTCCTCGCTGAGGAAGGACCGCACTTGACCGACAAGTGCCTCGCCGTCGGCTCCGGGGCAGGCCCTCACCCGCAGGGTCAGTTCGGTGTGGCCGGCATCGAGCGGGACGGCGTCATAGGTGGCGAAGTAGTTCCCGGTGGTGACCAGCATGAGGTTGGGGAAGAGAAGGTGGGCGCCGATGGAGGCGCTCTGCTCATGGGTCAGCCACGGCAGGCCCTTGGGCGGGTGCGAGGGGTCGCGCAGCATTTCCTCGCTCCACCAGTTCATTTCGAGCTGCTCGTACTGGAAAGCGGGATGATTGAAGGCGCTCAGCGTCTCCTTGTGGAGATACCAGAGGTGGTACACGTCGATGTGGTTCTCGACGATGAGCTTCCAGTTGCAGGCCACCGTGTATCGAGCGACCGCCAGTTCGGTGTGGTCGCCGGCTAGATACGGCTCCAGACGCTTCCCCAGGTCACCCAGCCGGTCGGCAATGGTGCCAATGTCGGGCTGCGGGCTGGCGAACACCATGCCCTGCCACTCGCCGACGGAAGCCGGGAGAAGGCCCCAGCAGGTGGGGTCCACGTCGGGGAACTGGGCGCGGGATTGGGGGATGCGGTCGAGGGATCCGCTGAGGTCATAAGCCCACGAGTGATACGGACAGACAACGGAACCGTCGAGCCGTCCGCGCCCTTCGACGAGCACGACGCCCCGGTGCCGGCAGAGATTTTGGAAGGCCCGCAGGACCCCGTCGGGACCCCGCATGACGAGGAGCGGGGAGCCGCCTATGTCTGCGGTGAGATAGCTCCCGGTCTCTGCCACTTCGTCCGATGTGCCGACGAGGGCCCACGAGTGGGTGAAGAGGCGGGTGCGTTCGAGCTCAAAGGCGTCGGGCGAGGTGTACCACTCAGCGAGAGGAAACCCGCCGCCGATGCCGCCGTAGGTGAGCCCCTCCTCGGGGCGTAGCGCCGTGCCTTGCACTCCGAATTCGGATCGCATGAGGCACTATACTTTTCCCGATCAGTTGATTTGTTTCTGGAATATGAAACCGAACTGATCCGTCCTCATCGAAGCGTGAGCGGGAAGCGCAGCTGCTTCTCCACGACGACCGTGTAGTGGCCCCTGGGGGCGTGCCCTGGTGAGGAGCGAACACTTGCTGCTGCCAAGACCCGGTGGCGGTGACCGTGGCGTTGGGGGCGAGGTGCTCGGAGAACGAAACGGGGCAGTGAAAGACAGCTCCGCCGGGCCAGACATTGCGACCCTTGGCATTGAAAACCGTCAGGGTCAGGGCGCTGCAATTGCCCACACCCTGCGTGGGGCCGTTGTCACCCGAGTAGGTGCACGAGGCCGTGCCGGTGTTGGTCACTGTGGCCACGACGGCCAGCGATTGGTGGCGGGACAGGGTGCGAGTCGACACCGCCACCTTCAAGTCGATGGAGTGGGCGGAGCAGGTGCCGAAGGCCACGTGGGTTGACTTGACTGTTGTTGCTGAGGCGGGATTGGCGGGTACAGAGGCGAGGGTGAAAGTGAGGGAAGAGATCAGTACAGCCGCGACAGCGATGGCACGGCGGGTGCGCCCCCCCGACTCGCACCCGCCGACCAATCGAAGCAATCGAAGCAATCGGCTTGTTACTTCTTCGGACGTTGGAACTCCGGCTGATCGAGCACACGTAACCAGGTGCCATCGGGTTGGCGTCGTGCCACCTGGGCCCGAGCGCCTGATCCGTCCTTGGGCGGCGTCGACGTAAGGGCAAGATCGCCACTCAACAGCGTGGGCAAGGGCTCCTCCGGGTTGAATTTTGGCATCTTGTCCAAAGCACCTTCCCAGAAGTTACGGATGGCGTCCCGGCCCTTGGTGAACTCACCAGGCGGATAGGCCATCACCGCATCCTTTTCGTACAGCTCCGCGATACCGGCGGCGTCCTTGGCGTTGGCCCGCTCGACGAACAGGCGGGTGATGTCTTCTGGCTTCTGAGCCTTTTCCAGTGTCTTCATGGCACACCTCCAAATTGGTGTCACCTCTACACATACCCAATTCGTGCGCACGACGAACGCACCCGGGGTGACCCCGCGCCTGAGCTCAGCGATAGTGTCGCCGGCAATCAGGCAAGTGAGGTGCGATGCGAACACCGTGCAAGCTACTCCTGGCGTTAATCAGTGGAGTCGCGACGGCGTGTCCATTCCTGCTTGCCACTTCGACTGACCTGAGCGCCATGGCCACTCCAGCGGCGGCGGCGGCAGCAGCGGCAGCGGCAGCGACAGCGACAGCGACCACTCTGGACTGGGTGCAGAAGCTGCCCGCCACCAACCCTCCACCCGTGGCATTCAGCCAGATGGCCTATGACGCCGCCATCGGCAAAGTGGTGCTGTTCGGGGGCGAGGAGAACGACTCCGAGACGGACCAGACGTGGACGTTCGACGGGACGAATTGGGAGCAGCAACATCCAGCCACGAGCCCACCCCCGACACAGGGCGGCTCCATGGCCTTTGACGCAGCCACCGGCCAGGTGATCCTGTTTGGCGGTCTCTGCCGGTGCCCCACCTCGACGGTGAGCGGCCTCACCTGGGGGTACGACGGCACCACGTGGACCCAACTCTCCCCGGCGGCCAGTCCCCCGCCGCTCCTGTTCGCCACCATGTCGTACGACGCCGCCACGCGCCGCCTCGTGCTGGTCGGCGGCGAGGTGGTGCAGCCGTTCCAGACGACGGTCGACGACACGGATCTCGAAGCCGAAACCTGGACGTACGACGGCACCACCTGGACCAAGCAGTTCGCCGACAGCGGCTTTCCGGCTCGGGACAATGCCGCCATGGACTACGACGCTGCTCTGGGAGAGGTGGTGCTCTACGGCGGCATGGACGAGAACCCCACCAATGGTGTGCTGCTGGGGTCGAACGAAACGTGGGCCTACAACGGGAGCGTGTGGACCCAGTTGCGACCGGCCACCAATCCGGGGGTCCTGATCTCCGCTTCCATGGAGTACGACGCCGCTTCCGGGCAGCTCTTGATCATCGGGGGTACCTCGACCGTGGGGGCCGGAGAGGGCGACGGCCGAGAGACCTGGGCCTTCAACGGCAGTGCGTGGCAGCAGCAGTTCCCGGCCACGCAGCCTCCCTTTCGATTTGGCGCCGCTATCGCCTACGACTCGGCCACATCAGAGGTCGTGCTGTACGGCGGCGACAACGACAACAGCGGACAGAACGACCATGACGAGGGCGACACGTGGGTCTGGACGCCGACGCCTGCCCGGGACCACGGCTACTGGTTGGTCGGAGCAGACGGCGGCATCTTCACGTTCGGGTCCGCCCAGTTCTACGGCTCGACCGGTGCGTTGAAGCTCCAGCGTCCGGTCGTCGGCATCACACCGGCGGCCGGCAACAACGGGTACTGGTTGGTGGCCGCCGATGGTGGGATATTCACGTTTGGGCAGGCCGGCTTCTACGGATCGATCCCCGGCCTTGGCATCGCTCCCGCCGGGTCGGCGGGAGCGGGAGCGGGAGCGGGGGGCAAGAAACTCAACGCTCCCATCGTCGGCATGGTGCCCTCGGTGGATGGGAGGGGCTATTTCATGGTGGGCGCTGACGGCGGTGTGTTCACCTTCGGCGATGCCCAGTTCGAGGGCTCCTGTCCGAGCATTGGCGGCTGCCTGGGTGCGGCCGTCGCCGTCGTGCCCGATGCCACCGGGAAGGGTTATTTCATCGTGACGCAGACCAATCACATCTACCCCTTCGGTGATGCCCAAACTCCCAACTCGACGCCCAACGCGAACGGCGTACCCGTCACATCGGCAGCCCGCACCGCTGATGGAAAGGGCTTCTTGGTCCTGTTGGGCAACGGCACGGTCGACAACTACGGCACCGCACTCCCGCTCGGTGGTCCCATGGGGGGCAGTTTCAATGGGCTCGATCCCGCCACGGCCATCTTCACACCGGCCGACATGTCCGGCTATTGGGTGACCTCGGCCGAAGGGGCGGTCTACCCGTTCGGGGGTGTGCCCAATGACGGTGGCATGTCGGGCCAACGCCTCAACGCGCCGATCATCGCGGCGACCGGCTTCTAAGAGGGCCGGGTGGCCGCGTTGAGCACGGCTTCCACGTCGTCAGCCACCAAGTCGAAGCCGGCCCCGCCAGTCTGCACGGTGGACATCAGCAGCGAGATAACGATCACGACAATCCCATTGGCCATCTGATCCGGGTTGATCTCGGGCCGCACCTCACCGGTGATCTGGCCCGCCCGCATGAGCTCGGCCACGCCCTTGCGCAATTCGGCCAGGGCCGGAATGTCGAGCAGGCGCATGGTGAACTCGGGCTCGAGGCCAGAGACAATGCGCCGGGCCAGGGGGTGGTCGGACATCTGGTCGACCAGGCCCTGCATCATGAGGCGACCCCAATGCTCAGGGGACGTGTCGACCAGCACGAGCGACACGGCGCCGTCGATCAGACCGGCCACGTCCTCGTCGACGGCGGCCACGAACAAGGCTTCCTTGTTGGAGAAGTAGGGGTAGGAGGCGGTGGTGGACAGTCCGGCGTCACGACAGACGTCGGCCACCGAGGTGCCCCGGAAGCCGTCACGGGCGAAGCGGTCGATGGCCGCCTCAAGCAAACCTTGCCGGGTGCGGTCGCCCTTCGTCGGGGGAACGGACGTCACGCCGCCTCTGCAGAAGAGGTGAGGTCACGGCCACGGCGGTCCACGCCAGCGGCGAGCTGCCAACCCTTGGGCACCCGACCACCTCGGAAGGCGCGGGCCTCGAGCAGCGGGGTGAGCAGCGGGCGCAGGGCCCGGTGGCGCATGGCCGTGCGGCCGGCTGTCTGGTTGACGGCCTTCCACGTTTTCCAGGCGGGCAGGCCGACCGTGGCGTAGACGCCGGGGTGCACGATGGTGTCGAACATGCCGATGGCGATGCGGGACCCGAGGTAGCGCACCAGGAAGCGCTCGACTGGGCCGGCGGCGGCCCACTGCTCGGGGAAGAGCATGCGGGCGAACGCCAGGTGGCGGGCTTCCTCTTGGCGGTGGTACTTGCTCACCGCCTTGATCATGGGATCGGTGTCCTCGTGCTCGCTCGCCAGCTTCTGCAACAGGTCGGGCACTTCCTCGCCGCTGAGCACGAGCAGGCAGAAGAGCGCCGGCATGGAGAAGAGGAACGGCATGACGATGTTCTGCAGCACCCGCAGGATGGGGTTGTCGAGCGGGTTCTTGGCCTGTGGCTTTATTTGGCCGAGCAGGCGGACGAAGAGTCGGCTGTGGCGGGTCTCCTCCCCCATCTCATGCAGCAGGTAGGTCACGCGGGGATCGGTCAGGTCGCGGCGCGCGACGATCTCCATGGAGAAGCCGGCCAGGAGGACCGATTCGAAGCGGACGCCCGTATCGACGATGGAACCGAACTCTTCGCGTGAAAGGGTGCGCTTTTGGGCGGGCGTGAGGCGGTTGAAGATCTCGGGCAGGTCGTGGAGGGTGATGAGTTCGTCAGGCAGGACCTGGCCGTCGCCGACGGTGCCGGGGACGTGCGTGTCAGGGTCCAGAATGCGGTTGAGGGAGGCGGTGGAGAGCCGCTCGATCCGTTGGTCCATTGTTGTTGCCATGACATCCATCATTTCAGGAAATGAGGGATTGTGTCAATGACTGATTTCTCGCTAGGTTGTGGCTCTGTGAAAGGTGGTGGCACGCGATGAAGCGACGTCGGTTGGTTCTGGGTTCGGTAGCCGTTGTGGTGGGTGGGGCGGCGGCCTACCGGCGGTTGAGTCGGAGTGGACGAGATGGAGCGGCCGGCCAGGCTGGCGACCTGGGCTGGGGCGCCCTCGAGCAACCCGCACCGATCACCGTCAAGACGGGTGACGGCGCCCAACTGGCCGTGTGGGATGTGGGCCAGGGCCCGACTGTGGTGCTCCCCCACTGCTGGGGCTGCAGCCATGAGGTGTGGCTGCCGGTGGCCCGGCGGCTGGTCGAGTCGGGGCATCGAGTGGTGCTCTATGACCAGCGCGGCCACGGTGCCAGTGGGCGGGGCACGGCCGAGCTGAGCATCCCCACGCTGGCCCATGACCTGCAGGCGGTTCTGGAGGACCGCGACGTCCACGATGCCGTGTTGGCCGGTCACTCCATGGGCGGCATGACCATCATGTCGCTGGCCACGCACCGCACCGACGTGCTGCACGAGCGGGCCAAGGCGATCGTGCTGGTGGCCACGGCCGCCGCCGACCTGGGACTCGGTTCGGCTCAGGTGGAGCGAGCGGCTGCTGCCCTTATGGCGTCGCCGGTCGTGTCACGAGCTATGCGATCGAGCCAGGGTCATCGATTCGTCCGGGGCGTCTTCGGGGACTCCCCCACCGCCGAGCACCTGGAGCTGACCCGCACGCTCTTCGCCGACTGCACCCCGAGCGTCCGGGCCGGATTCTTGACGGCCATGGGCACCATGAATCTGCTGGAGGGCATCGCCACCATTGAGGTGCCGACCACCGTCGTCATCGGCGCCAAGGATCGGCTCACCGCCCCCACTCACTCCGACAAGATGGTCAGCACCATTCCCGGGGCGCGACTCGTTACCCTCCCGGGGAGGGGTCACATGCTGCCGTTGGAAGATCCCGATGCGGTGACGGACGAGATCGCACGGGCCGTCAAGAGCTGAGCGCTCCCGCCGGACCAGTTCGTACAGAAACGGGCTGGGTCTCATTTCCGCATCGGCCGCCAGTTGGGCGACGGCACCGAGGTCATGGTGCGCCCGTGGGGGCTGGTGAAGGTGACGGTCTCGTTGGGGTTGCCGCTCATCGACCAGCCCAGCTCGTGCACGGCATTGTGATGTCGGGGACAGAGCGTGATCAGGTTGGTCTGATTGGTCGGGCCGCCCTTGGCCCAGTGCACGATGTGGTGCACATGGACAAAGTCCTTGTGGGTGCAGTGCCCGAAGCGACAGCCCTGGTCCCGGCGGGCGATCTCGAGGCGTTGGCTCCGGCTCGGTTCCTTGCGCAGGCGGCCCTGGTCCAGGATTGACCCGTCCCTGCCCTCGATC
>DATAUC010000035.1:0-2144 GCA_036268485.1 Acidimicrobiales bacterium | reverse complement strand
CAGAGCCCATTCCAGGCTCCAGACCGAAAGTTCCGAACTTCCAACAGTGTCCCGGTGCGGCTGACCACGATCGCTACCGCGTTTGCTCCCTTGCCGGCGGCAAACCCCTGCCCAGTCTTTCCGCTGTGGGTTGACACCGTGAAGCGCACTGGGTTTCCTGGAGGCTCCCGAACTTGGGAAAGTGGGAGCCATGGGAGAGAAGAAGCCGTCGCAGAAGCGGTACCCGCCTGAAATGAAGGAACGGGCGGTCCGGATGGTGGCAGAGACCATCGCCGAGACCGGTGAGCGCTGGGGGGTGGTGGCCCGCATCGCCCGACAGCTGGGCATTGGTGAGCAGACGCTGCGCAACTGGGTCGATCAGGCAGACGTCGATGCCGGTCACCGCCCGAGAGTGACCACGGACGAGAAGCAGCGCATCGCCGAGCTCGAGAAGGAGAACCGGGAGCTCAAGCGGGCCAATGCCATCTTGAAGTCGGCGTCGGCTTTTTTCGCGGCGGAGCTCGACCGCCCGACCAGGTAGTGCGCTACATCGACGCCCACCGAGAGGAGTTCGGGGTCGAGCCGATCTGCAGCGTGCTGCAGTTCGCCCCCTCCACTTACTACGCCGCAAAATCCCGGCCGCCCTCGGCCCGCTCACGCACCGACGCCGTGCTCGCCGAGCAGATCCTCAGGATCTTCGAGGAGAACTACTCGGTCTATGGGGTGCGCAAGGTCTGGCGCCAGCTGCGCCGGGACGGCGTGGGCGTCGGCCGGGACCAGGTGGGGCGGATCATGGCCACCCTCGGGCTCCAGGGGGCCCGGCGAGGCAAGGCCAAGCGCACCACCATCGTGGGCGACCTGTCGACCCGCCCGGCTGACCTGGTCGATCGCCAGTTCACCGCCACCGCTCCCAACCGTCTATGGCTTGCCGATATCACCTACGTCTGGACGGTCTCGGGGTTCTGTTACGTCTCGTTCATCACCGATGCCTTCTCGAGGCGGATCGTCGGCTGGCGGGTGTCCAAGAGCCTGCGTACCGATCTCGCTCTCGACGCCCTGGAGATGGCGATCTTCGCTCGGCGGGGCGACGACCTGTCCCACCTGGTTCATCACAGCGACAGGGGAGTCCAATACCTGGCCATCCGCTACACCGAGCGGTTGGCTGACGAGGAGGCCGTCGCCTCGGTCGGGTCCAAAGGGGACTCGTACGATAACGCCATGGCTGAAACGGTGAACGGCCTCTACAAGACCGAGCTCATCTATCGGAGAGGACCCTGGAAGTCCATGGAGCAGGTCGAGCTCGCCACCGCCGCATGGGTTAGCTGGTGGAACGAACGACGCCTCCACGAGGCCTGTAGCTACGTACCGCCAGCAGAGTTTGAAGAGAACCACTACCGTCGCTTGGGCGGGGCCAGCTCGGCCGCGTAAGCCAAACGTCCGAGCCTCCATCAAACCCAGTGCGCTTCAAATTCCTATTTGAGGCGCTTTTCCGTCAAGTAATTCCCGAACCCGCCGTCACGGAATTCCCTGGCTTGCCGTCATGGAATTCCCTGGTGGACAGGGATCCCTCGCTCCGGCCACTTACCCGTTGAGCATCCCCTCGTCGACGAGACGAGGAGGACAGGTGGCAAGGAGAACGATCAGAGTGATCGACGTAGTCGAACTGTTCCAGCACTGGCATGCCGGCCGCCGCATCGGCGAGCTGAGCTCGTCGCTCGGCCTCGACCCCAAGACCGTGCGCAAGTACATCATGCCGGCCAGAGACGCCGGCATCGTCCCGGGCGGCCCCCCGCTGAGCGCCCAAGAGTGGGCGACACTCGCCGAGGGCTGGTTCCCCGATCTGGTGGATCGATCCCGGCGCCAGACCACGTGGCCCGAGATCGCACCGCACCACGACCGGATCAAGGACTGGATCGGGGTGGTGACCATCGCCACCGTGCACCAACGCCTGCGCGACGACCACGGCCTCTCTGCGTCGGAGTCATCAGTGCGTCGCTACATCTGGGCCAACTTTGAAGAGGAGGTGGCGCGATCAGCGGTGACGGTGCTGCGCGACACGCCACCGCCCGGCGAGGAAGCACAAGTTGACTACGGGTTGCTCGGGCGCTGGTTCGACCCGGCGGCCGAGCGCTGGCGTCGGGTGCAGGGCTTCATCATGGTGCTGG
>DATAUC010000034.1:0-6306 GCA_036268485.1 Acidimicrobiales bacterium | reverse complement strand
ACGATCAGGCAGGCGTAGCGCTCGGAGTAGCCCAGGTTGCTCAGCCCTCGGACAACCTGGAACTTCCTTTTGGGTCGGCGGCACCCTCCTCGAAGAGGGCGCTGGCTGCCTTCACTGCCTTCAGCTCGGACTCGAGCTCTTTGACCCGCCGGCGGGCTGCCAGCAACGGATCGGCCTCGTAGCTCTTGAGGCCCGGTCTCTCGCCGGCGTCGATCCGCGCCTGGCGCCGCCACTTGTAGAGGGTGACCTGGGCGATCCCGAGCTCGACCACAAGGTCCTTGACCGCCTCGCCGGCAAGCATCCGCTCGCAGGTCCGGCGCCGAAGCTCGGCGGGATAGTGCTTTGGCATGTTGGCTCCTGTGTATCAGGGCCAAATTGTCCTATAGGTGGTCCACTTTTTGGGGTACAGGTCAAAATCCCCGTATTCGAACTTGGGCTCAGAAAAGAGCCCATCGAAGGGCTCTTTGTACTGCGCTTCGGCGATATGCCCATCGCGGACGAGCACTCGTTCCTTTGGACCGGATTTGGGACAAATCAGAGTCGGGACCAGCGGAGACGGCCTGATCTGCGTCAAGACCGGCGGCTTCAGCGTGGGGTGGCTCGCGGTTCGGGCATGCACCGATCCGCCAGGTCACGCGATCGCTATGTTTCTTTGGATTTCCTGCATCCGGTGGTGATGGGGCGGGTGAGCGGTGCCGATTGCAGCGGGCAGATCGCAGACCTCGGACATCGGACCTCGGCCGGTATTTGCTCGACCACTAGCTCGACGTCGGGACCCCGGCGCTCATAGGCCACGACGCGCACGTCTTTGAGGCCCACCAGCGCCAAGTGCTTGTCGAGGTTCGTCTCGATCGGAGTCAGCCCGGCTCGCCGTAGGGGGTGAGCCGCCGCCCAGCGCGGCATCGACCCCGTTGACTTCCTCTGGCGTGCACCTCGTCCGAGCGCCAGACCCCGCCGCCATCTCGCCCCTCTCCTGAATTTCCACAGCGGCACAGGGCTCATGCACCGTGAAGTGCCCGGTCGCGCCCCGCTACTTGGACCCAGGTTCGGAGTCGCAGTCCCAGGCTAAGGATCGGCCGGGCCACTTTGATTGGAACCTCGAGACTTCGTGCCCGGTGTCGAAGTAGGTCTTGAAGAAGGCCACCTCGTTGATACCGAGCCCTCCTTGTGTCCAGCCGTTGGCTCCGGTGACCGGACCAAACATCCGGCTAAAGGTACCCGTGCTGGCCGAAGTGAAATGGTCCAGTCCCGGTGGATCATTGGTGGCCACGTACACACGGCTATTACCCCAGGGATCGTTGTCGTCGCCTTTGAGCATCAGGTAAGTCCCCGTGCCATCCGGAAAAGCCGTGGTAAAGCCGCAGAATTTTCCTGGATGATCTGCCAGCTCCTGCGGAGTTCCCCAATTTTCGTGGCCATACGACAAGTGGTAGATGTTGACGAGCCAGGGGTATTTCTTCGGGAACAGCGTCTCGTACATGTTGCGCTCGAGCCCGGCGCGAAGCACTCCACTCAACTGTTGGATTTGGTCGACGTTGCCGATGTGCCACGCGGGCGTGTCCTCTGGACATTGAGTCTGGCCCGCAACGCAAGCTGCCGTCGTGGTCAATTTGCCATAGTCGGCTACCAAAATATTGCGCCAACGTATCTGTATCTCGTTTTGCTGTTGGGTCAGATTCTGTACCGTCTGGACAGCGAGCCTCGATGCGGCGCTCGAGAACGACTGGTCGGGAGAGCCGCCAAACGTCGACACAAAGAAGCTAGCGGCTTTGTAGACACCGACAACGGCTGTGGCCGCTCCCGAGATGGCCGCAGGGAGTAGGGCGGCGGGAGTGAGCGATACCACGGTCAAGATGGCGCCGACAACCTCCAGCACCGAGTCCTCAACGATGGTGTTGCTACTGAGCGTGTCGTTCAGATGTGCGAGCACGTCAGTGAAGGTTGCCCACAACTCAGTCTGCGTCTGGCTGATCGGGTTACCGAGTTTGGTCGTGTAATCCCAAACGGTGATGACGTCGTGGATCTCCTTCTCGAGTTCTGTCTTAGCCCAGGCAAATTCGCATTCGCTATAACGGTCGGTCGCCGTATATTGCTCCGCCCGGATGACCAGTATTCGGTTAGTCCAGTCGTACCCGGGAGGCTGGCTGTAGTACTGGCTCCGGGGATCCGCGGTGAGATCCGCCGATTGGCCCACAGCCGCTATAGCGGCCACAGTGGTCGGCTTGGTGGATTTGTCACAACTTTGAGCCAGATCGGGCCACGGGGTTCCTTTTTGAACCAGGACTTTCGTGACTGGCGCGTCTTTCGTGTCAGTGGTCGCCAATTCTTTCACGTAGTTGGTCGGCTGGTACTGCGCTTGGTTGTTGACCGTCACGTCGACCACCATGGCACCAGCACCCATGGGGCCATTGGGGCTCGACGAGTTGGATAGGGCAGTCTTGGGCGCCCATCCGGGTATACCGACGGCAGAAAACGTTCCTCGATTGACCGGCGGCAGATCTTCGCGATCGGGCGAGTTGTACCACACGGCGTCGGCGCCGATGCCGTGGTTGGTGCCGACGCTGGCGAGCGTTACGGCCGCGCCTACCGGGGGTTGAGTCCAGTCCGTCCCCGGCTGATTGGAGGCGACCACCAAATTACCAGAGGCCGGGCCTGCGATGAAATCGGACAAGGTTTTGTGGCAGGCAGCACCGGCGGAAACCCTGTCGAAGGCGTACTCGTGCTGGTACTCGGTAGCTGCCGGGCAAGAGAAGTCTTGATTGAACACCGGAGTGAGGCTCGATCGGTTCAGGACGAGCACTTGCAACCAGCTGTTGGGGGTCGGGTCGGCATAGAAGCACTGGTAATCGCCGTTGTCTGTGATTGCCTGACCGCCCTTGGCGGCATCACACGGGATCGGAGTGGTGCGACGCGAATCGATGAGTATCCCGTAGCGGTCGCCGATTTTGGCCATCGTGCTTATCGTGATGAGCGGTGGGGCGGTGGGCGTAACGTACGTCAACTCGGGCGGCACCGTGGTGGTGGTCGTGGGCGCCTCGGTGGTGGTCGTATGCGGCACCGTGGTGGTGGTCGTATGCGGCACCGTGGTGGTGGTCGTGGGCCCCTCGGTGGTGGTCGTCGTGTGGGGCTCCGTGGTGGTAGTCGTGTCGGCCGACGCTTGAGGCACGCACGCCACGAAGCTCATCACAAGTACCAGCAACGACGTGACCACCAGGCACACCCTGCGCGCCAGATGGCCCGAGGAGTGCATACGCCCACTGGGTCGTGGCCCCTTTCTCGCCGTCCGGATCATCTTCGCCGCTTCCCCACTCCTGCGTTTAGCCCTTCGGAGATACTAGGGGGTTTCTTCGCTGAAAAGCCCAGCGGGTGACTCCCTTACCACTCACTGTTGCCATACGCCGACGAGGCGCATCGCTCTGCCGGGCAAAGGGACCGGGAGTTATGTCCCGCATTGATCGCTACTTCCAGATCACGTGGGATTGCTCTGCAGCAAAGGGCATTGTCGAACCATCGACCGTGATGCTGACCTTTGCCAAGCCAAGGGCAGGCAGCCAGGACTGCGCGCCGCTGCCTAGGGTCAGGTTCGAATACGAGTGCCTACGGCCCACTCCTCTGACCCTGACTTCGGCTCCTAGAGAGAGTCGAGCTCCACCGTCAATGGCGAGGCGGCGGTCGAAGCCGCTACGGACCACAAGACAGTGGTCATCCATCGAGGGCTTCCGTATCGAACGTGTAGATCTGTAGCGCGCCCTTCCTCAGCCGAGAGCAGTCGGACAGGGTCTTGCCCGGAGCCAGGCGGACTCCCGAAAACGTCGTGGCATAGGTGGCGACCCAGCCAGGCCGACACCACGCGCCCGTTCCCGCCTTCTCGGTGGCATCAATGTTGGCCATGGCCTGCCGGCAGCTGATGCCCTGCACGAAGATGCCCGCATCCAGAGTGTCAACGGATCCCGGGCAGCGGACCAAGTGGACTGCTGGTCGCTGGACAGCAGCACCGGCGGCGGACACCCCCAGGCCAACAGCGCTCCCGCTCAGGCCCATGAGCGCGGCTACGCCCGAAAGTAACAATCGACGATTCATTTTCGGCTCACAGTGAAGGTCGGTGAAGAGTCGAAGCCACTCTGTGTTCCTCCGATCGTGCAACGGTACTGACCGCTGTTGGGGCCACCCATGTCGCAGCCGTAGCTGTTGCTGCCGACCCAGGGATTGCTCCAGCTGATCTTGACGGTCGTACCGCCGGCGAGGGCATAGGTGACGTTGCCAATCGTGGAGGTCCCGTTGCTGAGCGCTTTGAACCGCCCCGAAGCCCCGGCGCCGACACTGTCGGGCGCCATCACGCCCCACTCGCCGTAGTCCATGTTGGCCGTCGTGCAATTGAGCGTCTGCCCGGCCTCGTTGACGACCTTCCCTGTTACGGTCCGTGCGGCACCCTTGTCACCCACTGGTGGGTTGCGAGCGCTACCGGCCGCCCCTCCCAGCTGACAAGTGGTCCACGGTGTGTCGTTGGTGAGGGCTCTCACCATGAGAGCAGCCGGACCAGCGCCGTACTTGGCCTGCAGGCCCGCCACCAATGAGTTCCAGGTGGCGACGACCTGGGCCCGGGCTCCGGTCACCGCCTGTTGAAAGTTGTTGCCAACCTTGCCTCTCGGAGTCGAGGGATTGCTCGTGGCCCCGGTGCTGGGGTTGATGATCCCGTTGTCCTTGTTGAGTTTGCTGTGACAGACGCGGTCCCCGCACTGGGTAAAGGGACCGCTGTCGTCGAAGCCGGTGACGAGATTTGGCGGAAACTGCCAGTTGCCTGCGGCCGGGTACAAGAAGTATGGCGGCACGTCGGACCGTCCCAACCCGGGAGGGTTGTTCGAGCTGATCGGTGTGCTCGAGTCCGCCGCGTCGGCCCAGTTCGAGTGGGACCAGAAGTCCTCGGCCGTGTGCAGCGCCCGGCCAAGCTGGTTGATCACGGAGCACTTGGCTGTTTTGTCCGCCGCCTTGACCCCGATGGGCAGACCGCACGTCACATCGGCTCGCCCTGCCTCGGGGTTGATGGCGCCGTTCGAGAGCAGCCCCGAAGCGAAGTCGACGGCGGAAGCCAGCCGCTGCTGGGCCTGAGTGATGCAGTCGACCAATCGCTGGTGGGCCTGCGCTTCGGTCTGGGGATAGTTCTTGGCGCCGATGACGTTGTAGTCAGCGTCGTCACAGTGGTTCTGAGGATTGCCGAACAAGTACGGCGGGATATCAGGGGCTCCGACGGCCCCGAACGTGCCCGGTCTTCCGGAGAGCAGATTCATGGACTCTTGCTGGAAGCAGTTGGCTGGGGCTGGCGTCGATGAACAGGAGAGGACCCGGGTGATCTTCTCGTGCTCTGCGTTCTGCCCCAGCCCGTTGATGGTCCCGAAGGCACCCGCCGGGACCGCCGCCAGGAGAAGGGGAGCAAACAGGGCGGCCGCAGCGGTCACGGCAACGATCGCCCGTGCTCTCAGCCGTGTGCGGCCCGAGAGACCCGCTATTCGTGAATGCTTCACCCGCCCTCCAAACGCCCTGGGGTCCCGAATCACCCCGTCCCCGATCGGCTATGACTCTAGGGCGCTGCAACCGGAGCGAACAAGACGGTCAGGCCAATTGGCTCAGCCACCCGCTTCCGTCAATCTCTGCCGAGCCCCTTTGCCTTTCCCGTGGTGAATCTCGATCGCGGGTTCATATGTCTACACTTCGGGGGCGAGCATGAGGGTCACCCCGAACACCCGTACCGGCTCATCACGCCGACGTACCTGACCGGTGTCCCGCCCTATGCCGAGATGACCTGGCTGGGTGGTTCCTATTTGCAGCGTGCATCTCCAGAATCTCAGCTCGCACTCCATCTCTCTTTTTACCTGGTACTTCCCGGGATATCTCAACCAAAGCGGACCGGGACTGACGCTGGGCATCGGTCAGTCCGGCACCCTCACCATGAAGTCGGGCACCGCGCTCATTGCCGGGCACGTGGGAACGGCGGTGGCGGGAGAGTTCGCCACCGTAAAGGCCACCGACTGGAAGAAGTGCTGAAGTCCCTTTGGTCCGGTTGGTGGTTAGGTTGTGCGGTGCCGGCTCATGGCCGGTTCGTCGGTGCACGCTTCGAGCCGATCCGACCAGACCAGGGGGGATGGACCATGGGTGAAGACCAGAACGATACCGAATCGGCCCGCTACAGCCTGGCCCTGAGCGACCCGGAACTCACTCGCTACGCCCTCATGGCTGCCGATGCCGTGCGCAGTGAGGCGGCCGAGTGGTCGATGGCCGGAGTTTCCCCCGGGGCTCGGGTGGCCGATATCG
>DATAUC010000033.1:0-20953 GCA_036268485.1 Acidimicrobiales bacterium | reverse complement strand
CGATGTAGTCGAACATGAACCGCTTCCCTTCGGAGTTGCGCAGGACGCCCCCGTCGCCGCGCACACCTTCGGTCACCAAAATGCCGCGCACGCTCAGTGGCCACACCATGCCCGTCGGGTGGAACTGCACACACTCCATGTCGATGACGTCGGCGCCGGCCCAGATGGCCATGGCGTGGCCATCGCCGACCGACTCCCAACTGTTGGAGGTGTAGGTCCACGACTTGCCGATCGATCCGGTGGCCAGCACGACCGACTTCGCCGTGAACACCACCATCTCGCCGGTGGGGCGCATGTAGCCCACCGCGCCGGAAATGCGCCCTTCGCTGTCGGGCAGGAGCTTGAGGATCTTGCACTCCATGAAGACGTCGATGCCGGCCGAGACGGCCTTTTGCTGCAGGGTGCGGATGATCTCGAGGCCGGTGCGGTCACCCACGTGGGCCAGCCGGGCGAAGCGGTGGCCACCGAAGTCGCGTTGGAGAATGCGGCCGTCGGCCGTGCGGTCGAACAAGGCACCCCAGCGCTCCAGCTCATAGACGCGATCGGGTGCTTCCTGCGCGTGCAACTGGGCCATGCGCCAGTTGTTGAGCATCTTGCCGCCGCGCATGGTGTCGCGGAAGTGCACCTTCCAGTTGTCGTCGGCGTACACGTTGCCCATGGCGGCGGCGCAGCCGCCCTCGGCCATGACGGTGTGGGCCTTGCCCAGGAGCGACTTGCAGACCAGCGCCGTGCGCAGGCCCCGCTCCTCGGCCTCGATGGCGGCGCGCAGCCCGGCGCCACCGGCGCCGATTATGACGACGTCGTAGTCGTGTGTTTCGTAGTCAGCCATGTGCGCAGGGTCCTTTAGAAGTGGAAGCCGTAGTCGTGGATGGTGCCGCTGGCCACCAGGCGCACGTAGAGGTCACACAGGGCCACGCCGAAGAGGCTGATCCAGGCGAACCGCATGTGCATGGCGTTGAGGGGCGAGACGAACTTCCACATCTTGTGGCGGATGGGGTGCTTGGCGAACGACTTGACCTGGCCGCCGCAGAAGTGGCGGCAGGCGTGGCAGCTCAAGCTGTAGAGCCACAGGAAGCAGGCGTTCAACGTCAACACACCTGCCCCCACGCTGATGCCCCAGCCGCTGGGCTGCCCGGGCTGGCGGAAGGCCTCGACGGCGTCGATGGTCAAGATGGTGTTGAAGATGAGCAGGACCCAGAAGAAGTAGCGGTGGATGTTCTGCAGTACGAGCGGGATGCGGGTCTCGCCGGTGTAGCTCCCGTGGGCGTCGGCCACGGCGCAGGCCGGGGGCGACCACCAGAAGGACCGGTAGTAGGCCTTGCGGTAGTAGTAGCAGGTGAGGCGGAAACCGAGGGGGAAGATGAGGATCAGCAGTGCCGGCGAGATGTGCCAGGCCTCAATGAGCACGCCGAAGGGATGGCTCCCGGTGACGCAGCTGCCGGTCAGGCAGGGGGAGTAAAAGGGCGAGATCAGGTTGCGGCCCACCCCGGAGCCGACGTAGTAGTCCTTGTTGATGAAGGCGGCCCACGTCGAATAGATGACGAAGCAGGTGAGGATGGTGACGGTGACCACCGGCTCGAGCCACCAGCGGTCCTCCCGCAGCGTTGGCTTGTCCGGCCCGCCGCGGGCCCCTCCGAGAGCAACCGGCGTGCCGGGCGTACCCGGCGCGTGTTCGACCGTCGTTGTCACTCAGACCTCCTCAGTGCCCGCCAGGGCGGGTCATGGCGTGCTCATCATTCCATCCCACACGGTGCACCACACGCCTTTGGGATCTTCCTCGTCCTGACCCTAGACAGCGCCGATCTGCACGTCAAAGACATAGACAACATCAGATCCATAGCCATAGGCTCTCTTTGTGCAACTGCATCAGCTGACCTACGTCCTGGCCGTGGCCGAGGAGCAGCATTTCACCCGGGCGGCGGCCCGGCTCCACCTGGCTCAGCCCTCGCTCAGCCGCCAGGTCCGCCTGCTTGAACGCGAGCTGGGGGTGGTGCTCTTCAACCGGGGTCCGGGCCAGGGCCTCGTCACCCTCACGGCCGACGGTGAGGCGCTGCTGCCCTTCATCCGCAGCGTCCTGGCCGACACCGAGGCCATCAGCGCGGAGGCCCGGGCCCTGACCGGCATGGAGCGGGGCCGCCTGGCCATCGGCGCCACGCCCAGCCTGATCACCCGGGTTCTGGCGCCCACGTTGGTCGAGTTCAACCGGAGCCACCCGGGCATCGATCTCCAGGTCATTGAGGCGGGGTCGCACCAGTTGGTGCGCCAGCTGGCCAGCGGCGAGGTCGACCTGGCCCTGGTGGTCCTGCCCATCGCGGACCCCCAGGTGGCGGCCACGCCGCTCTTCGACGATCCGTTGGTCCTGGCCGTCTCGCCGGACCACGAGCTGGCCGCCCGCGTCAGCGTGGACGTGGCCGACCTCAATGCGCTGCCCCTCGTCATGTTCCGCGAGGGCTACGACCTGCGGGACGTCACCCTCGATGTGTGCCGCCGGGCCGGCGTGGAGCCCAGATTGGTCAGCCAGGGCGGCGAGATGGACGGCGTGCTGGCCTTCGTGGCCGCCGGGCTGGGCGCCGCCGTGGTGCCGGCCATCGCCATGCCGGCCGAGAGCACGCTGGTGGCCATCCCCTTCACCCATCCCGGGCTGAGCCGCACGGTGGCCCTGGCCCATCGCAAGGACCGGCCCGTGCCCCGACCGGCCCAGGCCCTGGCCGACCAGCTGGCGCTGCTGTGGCAGCAGGCAGGGGCCAGCACCACGGCGAGCACGACGTAGCCGATCAGACCTGACCCATTACACTCCGCCCATGGACGGCCCAGCGCACTTCGACCCCTCATCGACCTCGGCCCCGGGAGCCCTCACGCCCCCGGCCGATCTGCCCCGGACCCTGGGCGCGCTGCGCGAGTCGGGTTGGAAATCGGAATCGGTGGCCGAGGAGATGCGGCGCAACACGATGGCCCGCATCGCCTCGGGCGAGTCGCTGGTGCCCGGCGTGCTCGGCTTCGAGGACACCGTGGTGCCCCAGTTGGAGAACGCCATCCTGGCCGGCCACGACATCATCCTCCTGGGTGAGCGCGGCCAGGCCAAGACCCGGGTCATCCGGGCCATGGTCGGTCT
Organism: Acidimicrobiales bacterium; assembly: GCA_036268485.1. GTDB lineage: Bacteria > Actinomycetota > Acidimicrobiia > Acidimicrobiales > RAAP-2 > Bog-473. The sequence goes on along the minus strand of DATAUC010000033.1, from coordinate 17,841 downwards.
GTTGGACGAGTGGCTGCCCATCGTGGCCGGCTCGGAGATCAACGATGACCCTTACAACCCGGTCTCGCGCTCCGCCATCAACGCGGTGGCCGAGCAGGGCGACGACACGCCCGTCATCTGGATACACCGCTCCGCCCGCTACGGCGAAAAACTCGCCACCCCCGACACCTCCATCGCCGACCTCATCGGCGAGGTCGACCCCATCAAGATCGCCGAGGGCCGCTACCTGAGTGACGAGCTGGCGCTGCACTACGGCCTCATCCCTCGGGTCAACCGCGGCATCTTCGCCATCAACGAACTGCCCGACCTCTCCGAGCGCATTCAGGTCGGTCTGCTCAACGTGCTCGAAGAGCGCGACGTGCAGATCCGCGGTCACCGCATCCGCCTGCCGCTCGATATCACTTTGGTCGCCACCGCCAACCCCGAGGACTACACCAACCGGGGGCGCATCATCACGCCACTCAAGGACCGCTTCGGCGCCCAGATCCGTACGCACTACCCGCTCGACACCATGACCGAAGTCAAGATCATGGAGTACGAAGCGGAACTGCCGTCGGCCGGTCTGCCCATCGTCGTGCCGACGTACCTCAAGGAAGTGGTGGCCGAGATTTCGCAGCTGGCCCGCCGTAGTTCCCACTTGAATCAACGCAGCGGTGTCTCGGTCCGTCTCTCCATCGCCAACTACGAGACCCTGGTGGCCAACTCGGTGCGCCGCGCCCTGCGCACCGGGGAACCGGTGGCCGTGCCCCGTATCAGCGACCTGTCCGCCCTCGTCCCCTCCACCCAGGGCAAGGTCGAAGTCGAGGCCATGGAGGAAGGTCACGAAGAAGAGCTCGTGGCCCACCTCGTGGCCGCCGCCACGCTGTCGGTCTTCCGCCGCCGGGTGACCTTGGATGACCCGGGCGCCATCGTGGCCGCCTTCACCGAACAGGTGGTGGTGCACGCCGGGGACGACCTGCCCTCGGCCGCCTACCTGGCCGTGTTGGCCGACATCCCCGAGCTCGAGCCTCCCACCCGCGCCCTGGCCGGACCCGAAGCGAACGAGTCGCCGGCGCTCATGGCCAGCGCTCTCGAGTTCCTGCTCGAAGGGTTGCACCTGACCAAGCGGTTGAACAAGGACTCCTCGGGCGCCCGCGCCCTGTACCGGGGTCGTAAGTAGTGGTGTCGGGCCGGTAGCGAACATGACAGCCCGGTACGACTACTCGGAGTGGGACGGCACCCAGGAGTTCACGGACATTGACGTGGACGACCTGCTGGCCGGGCTGACCGACGACCTGTTGGCCGGGGGCGACCTGGACGACGCCCTGCGCCGTCTCTTGCGCTCGGGCATGCGCACCGCCGACGGCGAGCAGATCGCCGGCGTGCGCGACCTTTTGGAGCAGCTGCGCCGGCGCCGGGCCGAGATGCTGGCCGAGGGTGATCCCGACGGGCGCCTGGCCCAGCTCACCGAGCAGCTGGACGAGATTGAGGCCGACGAGCGGGCCGCCATTGACGAGCTGGTGGACGAGGCCAAGGCCTCGGGTGACGAGCGCCGGTCCGATGTCACCGACGACGTGGCCACCGAACGCCGCATGGCGCTCGACCTCCAACCGGACGACCCGGCCGGACGCATCCAGTCGTTGCGCCAGTACGACTTCGTCTCGTCCGAGGCGCGCCAGAAGTTCGAAGAGCTGGTCGAAGAGCTGCGGCGGGAAATGGCCGACACCTTCTTCGAGGGAGCGTCGGAGTCGCTGTCGTCCATGACGCCCGAAGCCATGGCGCGCATGCGCGATGCCTACGACGCGCTCAACCAGATGCTCGAGCAGCGCGAGCGGGGCGACGATCTCGACCCGACCTTCGAGCAGTTCATGGAGCAGTACGGCGACATGTTCCCGGGCAACCCACAGACGCTGGACGAGTTGCTGGAGCAGCTGGCCGAACGCATGGCGGCGGCCCAGGCCGTGTGGAACTCCATGTCGCCCGAACAGCAGAACCAGCTGCGCAGCCTGATGGAGTCGGTGCTCGAGGACATGGACCTGCGTTGGCAGGTGGAGCGGCTGGCGGGGAACCTGCAGCGGGCGGTGCCCGATGCCGGCTGGCAGCGCTCCTACGAGTTCGAAGGCCAGGGCCCCATGGGGCTGTCGCGGGCCACCGATCTGGCCACCCAACTCGGGCAGCTCGAAGGCATGGAGGACGTGCTGCAGTCGGCCTCCTCACCGGCCGCCCTGAGCGAGATCGACCTGGACCAGGTCCGGGCCCACATGGGGGAGGACGCCGCCCGCTCGCTGGACCGCTTGGCCAAGCTCACCAAGTCGCTGGCCGACGCCGGGTTGATCGAGCAGCACGGCGGCCGCACCGAACTCACCCCGCGCGGCGTGCGCCGCCTGGGCCAGAAGGCGCTGAGCGACCTGTTCGGGCAGATCAACAAGGACCGCATCGGTGATCACAGCGTCACCTCCACCGGCACCGGGCACGACCGGGAAGAGACGACCAAGGCCTACGAATACGGCGACCCGCTCAACCTGCATCTCTCGACCACGGTGCACAACGCCGTGCGCCGGGGCGGCTCGGGCGTCCCGGTTCGGCTGCTCCCCGAGGATTTCGAGGTGGTCGAGACCGAAGCGCTGTCCCGTTCGGCCACGGTGCTCCTGGTCGACCTGTCCATGTCCATGCCCATGCGGGACAATTTCGTGCCGGCCAAGCGGATGGCCATGGCGCTGCAGACGCTGATCAGCAGCAAGTTCCCCCGGGACTATCTAGGCATCGTCGGCTTCTCCGAAGTGGCCCGGGAGATCAAGCCCGACGAGCTGCCCACCGCCATGTGGGACTACGTCTACGGCACCAACCTGCAGCATGCCCTGGCTCTGGCCCGGCGCATGCTGGCCCACCAGCACGGGACCAAGCAGATCATCGTGGTGACCGACGGCGAGCCCACGGCCCACATTGACGACTACGGCGAGCCCATCTTCAACTACCCGCCCATCCCCGAGACCCTGCAGCGCACCATGGCCGAGGTCATCCGCTGCACCCGGGCCGGCATCGTCATCAACTGCTTCGCCCTCGACCTGCAGCGGACGCACTACCCGTTCGTGGAGCAGATCGCCCGGGTCAACGGGGGCCGCACCTTTTACACGACGCCGGACGACCTGGGCGGCTACGTCCTGGTCGACTTTCTCCAGCACCGCCGGGTCATCCGACCGGCCAGCTGATCCACCCGCCGGCCGACCCCACTGCGGGCCGGGTCGGCCCGGTCTTCATCGGGTTGCACCGGGACGCTCCTCCGCAATAGCCATTGCACCTACGAATGCCCAGGCAGGGCCCAGGCACGACCCGCCGCGCATATTGCCCCTTGCGTTCTGTGACGCCGTGGTGAAAGATGACACCGTTGTAACTAACACCGATGTAACTACATGAATGCCACCTAGTGGCGAGGGGAGGCGAACCAGTGGACATAGTGACCACGTTGTACGGTCGCCAAGAGCGCAGCTGGCAGGTTCAGGCCAACTGCATGGGTGTCGATCCCGACCTGTTCTTCCCAGAACGGGGCGCATCGACACGCGAGGCGAAGGAAGTATGCCGTGGCTGTGTCGTACGCGAGGACTGCCTCGAATACGCCTTGGCCAACGGAGAGAAGTTCGGCATCTGGGGCGGGATGAGCGAGCGGGAGCGTCGGCGGTTGCGCCGGGCCCGTGCGTTGCAGCGCCGCGACGTCGTCAACGCTTCGTAAGGGCCGCCCTTAGGGGCGGCGGAGGGCCAACCTGGCTTCGACGGTGTCGCCGTCGGAGAGTCCCAGTTCGGCCCAACGCGACCGGGGAATCTCGTTGAGCACTGCTCCAGGGAGCAGGCCGACCAGCTCGGCACCGAGCACATCACCACCCACCTCTGCCACGGAGCGCGCCACCAGGTCGAAGGCCTGAGCCGGTCCCAGATGCGCCGGGCCGATCAGGTTGCACGACACCTGGGCCCGCTCACCGACAGCCAGACCGAGTGTCCGCAGCAGCGGCCCACGCGCCAGCCGAGCAACCTGGCGGGCGACGTCGACCGAGCTGACCCACACGTTGTAAGCGATCAGGACCGGCCGCGCCCCCACCGCAGTTGCGCCGGCCGTCGGGTGGGGATCGCCCGGTCCGTAGTCAGGCGCGAAATCGGCGAAGGCACCCCGTCTGACCTGGGGCAAGGTACGGGTCCGGCCGCCGGGAAGAGGTCCGTAGAGGAAGCTCGGGACACCCAAAGTCGTCGCCATCCAGTGGGCGAAGTCGTCGCGCAGGCCGGTCACAGTGGCGAGGTCAGCGGAGTCACCCAGGTCTCCGGAGCCAGGCTGGCTGAGCTGCTCGGGTTGGTAGGGGACGAAGGGGACGACATCGACCAGGCCGAGGCGGGGGTGCACGCCGCGGTGTTCGCTCAGATCGAGGCGCTCGACGGCGACGGTGGCCAGAGCTTGGGAGGCGGCCACCACGACATCGACCGGGCCGGCCAGGGTGAAGACGGAGCGATGGTGGTGGGGATCGCGGTGCGTATCGAGGAGGGCGGGTGCGGCGGCGGCGCTCAGGGCAGCCAGAACAATCTCGTCACGACCCTCGCTGATGTTGACCACACACTCGATGATCACGCCGCCAGTCTGCCCCTCCTGCAAACGACTGACGGCGTGACCCCAGCGGGTCGGTGAGAGACGGAGAGTTAGGAGCGAACGGCGATGGCGTTGCCAACGCGGCGGCGACGCAGGATCCGGCGCCGTTCGCGCTCGGAGCAGCCACCCCACACACCGTGGTCGATGTGGTTGGCCAAGGCGTACTCCAGGCAGGCGTTCGCCACCGGGCATTCGCCGCAGATCTTCTGAGCGTGCAGGACGCCCATGCCGTCACTTGGAAAGAAGATGTCCGGTGCAACTTCCTTGCACTTCCCCCGGCTCATCCATTCGGTATTCACAATGCAACTCCCTTTTCACGCACCATTGTAAAGAAGGGTCCCTTCCAGACATAGATCTGGGGCATAGGAAGTTCGTAAGAAAATGAGCCCTCAGGCACGAGGTATTGACGGCCCCGAGGCTCCGGTACGCTGACGAGCTTCGCCCACGCAGGAAGCCCAGGAGGTGCCATGTCCCCGGAATTGGAGGACGAAGTCACAGAGACCGCGCCAGTGATCGAGCCCATCGGGCACGTCCGCGTCGTCTACCTCGGGCCCATCGCCCCCCACTGGGACGTGCAATCGGACTTCGGTCCCTCCGATGTGGTCGACGCCTTTCGTGAGCGCGTGCTGGCCCGTCTGGTGCTTTTGCCGCCCCACGACCCCCAGTTCCGCCGCAACCGCGAGCGGGTCGTGCGCGACGCCGAGCGCGAGAACCTGCAGCTGGAGTGGGACCTGGGGTTCCCTGAAGAGGTGGCGGCCGAGTAGCTGGCCGGCCTCGGCCGGCCCAGCTCAGTCCAGCAGGCCGATACGGGCCAGCCACAACCCGGGTGCATCCACTTCGTTGGGCGTTGGCAGATCGAGGTCGTCGCCCCACAAGCGGGCCAGAGCGTCCTCGCCGGCCCGCTCCACCACACCGTCGATGAAGTTCTTGCCCCGGTCCACTTCGGCCCGGCCGACGTTTAGGCCGAAGAGGCCGGCAAAGGCCTGCTCGCCCTTGCCTTCTTCGATGCGATAGCGGTACCAGGCCTCGCGCAGCGCCGCGGGCGATGAGGTCAGCGTGGCGGCGATGCCCGCGGTGACGTGGTCGGCGTAGGCCCCGATGGCCGTGGTCAGCGCGGTCAGGGCATTGGAAATGTGTTGCTGCTCCGGGCTGATCAGATCGGCCAGAAGCGCCTCGGGATCGCTGAGCACGTTCTCCAGCGCACCGGGATCGCCCAACCCGTCGCCCAGCCGTTCCACCATCGAGCGCTGCGAGGCGGCGGCGTGAGAGGTGGCGTCGGCCAGCAGCGTGGTGACCGAGGCGCGTACGGCCGGACGGGTCATCACGGCATGCATGGCCAGCTCGCGCAGACAGACCCAAAGCTGTACCTCCTGCAGCGGCAGGCTCCAGTCTTCGGCGAACTGCGCCACGTTCTCGGGCACCAGCAACAACGTGTTGGATTCGGGCCAGGGCAACGGGAGGGCGTACTGCCCGAAGGCGCGCTGGGCCAGATGGCCGGCGGCCGAGCCGAACTGCATGCCGAGAAGCACCGGGCCCAGCGTCACGGCGAACTGGCCCAACAGGTTGCCCAGGCCCCCCGTTGGATCGTCGCCCAGGTCGTCGGCGTTGAGAAGGGGTGGGACGGCGGCGGCGCCCTGCTGCTGGGCCTCGACCATCTGCTGGAGCGTCGGGCGGTAGGCGGCCAGCGCCAGTGCGGACCACTGGCCCCGGCCGACGGTGTCGAAGGAAACGGCGGTGCCGCCGCTGGTCAGCGCGATGCCGGTGGCGTTGGCCACATGCAGTTCGGCCACCCGGGTCACATCCTCGTAGGCGATGCGCACCAGGGGGTCGGCGTTCTGGTCGGGCTGGCCGTCGGTGGCCACGCCGTGGGCCAGCGTGCGGGCGGCGTCGAACCATGAATTGCCGGGGGAACCCTGCGATGACCCGATGACCTTGAGCAGGTCACCGAGCAGGCCGCCCATCGGATTGTCGGGGTCGTTGGAACCGAACATGCTCACAACTGCATGCTACGGGGAGGCGCTGAGCGTCACATCGACGATGCGCGTCACCGTGCCGTCGATCACGGACAGGGCGACGGTCGACGCCGGCGCCAAGACGTAGAGCCGAGCCTTGAGTTCGGCCATGGTGCGCACCGGGAGAGTCCCCACGCCCACGATGATCTCGCCCGGTTGCAGGCGGCCGACGGCCGGGCTGCCGCTCATCACGCTGGTCACCTGGGCGCCGAGACCCTCGGTGGTGTCGGTGTCGGGACCCTCGACGCCGAGCCAACCGTGGGTCACATGCTGCTTCGAGCGGAGGTCATCGGACACGCCGAGGACGAGTTGTGAGGGCAGGAAGGCCGGGGTCGTGGCCGGCGTGGCGCCGTCCGCGTCATCGTCGCCCGAGCCGGTGCTGTACAAGATCCCGATCACGTCGCCCTGGGCATTGAGCAAGGGATCGCCCAGTACCTCGGCCCCGTCTGTGGCGGAGGAGTTGATGGCGGGCATGCCGACGGCCGATCCATCCTTGAGCGGTTGACCGATGCTGCTGATGGTGCCCGGCGTGCAGTGCAGCGCGGGTGATCCCGCCGAGGGTGTGCTCATGGTCAGCGTCATGTCGGCCGTGCCGACGTTGAGGGCCCCATCGTCGGCAAAGGGGGCGACGGGTACGTCGTCGGGCACGTTGACCAGGGCCAGGCCCGAGGTGGGATCCAGACCCACCACCGAGGAGCGCATGAGCCGACCGCCGGCGCCCACCATGCTGAGGCTGCGCAGCCCGACCAATCCGCTGGCCGGGGTGGCCACCAGGCCGCCTTCGGCCACGGCCACGCCGACCAGGTCAACCGTGCCGTGGTCGGTCTCGGCCCGTAGAGCCACGATCGACTGGCTGGCCGCCGTGGCAGCCGAGGGAATGCCGGGACCGTGGGCGGCCAGGGTGGTCAGGGGCGCATCGGCGGCCACATCGGCGATGGACGTGCGGGGCGGGCGGTCTGAGGCAGGGGAGAGGAGAATCACGATCCAGGCCACGGCGGCGATGGCCCCCACGGCGCCGACCAGCAGCATGAGGGGTGAGTGGTGGGGGCCGTCGACGGGAGTGGGGAAGGCGCTTACCGGGCCGCGGTGCAGGCTCCCGGCCATCTCGCTGGGATGGCGCCACAGGCGGTCGTCGGGGTCGATCCAGCCCCGTAACGGGGTCTCGGCGTCGTCCCCCGGACCCTCGGCTCCATCCTTGTCCGGACCGCCCATTGGGGGTTCGTCAGGTGAAGGGGCCACGTGGTGAGGCTACCGACCGGATTGGCAAAAATGCGGTCGCGCCTCCCGTCGGCCGTACCATGAGGCCCACATGTCGCGCGACCTGGCCATAGACCTGGGTACGGCCAACACCCTGGTATATGCCAAGGGCAAGGGCCTGGTCCTCAACGAACCCACCGTGGTGGCCCTCGACTCGCGCACCCGCGAGGTGCTGGCCATCGGGACGGACGCCTGGCAGATGATCGGGCGGACGCCGGGCTACATCGTGGCGGAGCGCCCGCTCCGGGGCGGCGCCATCACCGACTTCGAGGTGACCGAGCGCATGTTGAGCGTGTTGCTGCACCGCGTCGGCGTGAGCCGGATGAACCGGCCCAAGGTCCTCATCTGCGTCCCCTCGGCCATCACGGCGGTGGAGCGCCGCGCCGTACGTGAGGCGGCCCGGCGGGCCGGTGCCTCGGCCAGCTTCCTGATCGAACAACCGATGGCGGCGGCCATCGGGGCCGGCCTGGCCATCCATGAGCCGGTGGGCAACATGGTGGTGGACATCGGCGGCGGCACGTCGGAGATGGCCGTGATCTCGCTGGGCGGGGTGGTGGCGGTACGGGCACTGCGCTGCGGCGGGTTCGACTTTGATGCCTCCATACAGGCCTACATCCGGCACCAGCACGGCGTGGCCATCGGCGAGCGGACGGCTGAAGCGCTCAAGCACGCCGTGGGTTCGGCCTACCCCTTCGCCGGCGAGCAGGCGGCGGAGATCCGGGGCCGGGAGGTGGCCACCGGCCGCCCCATGACCGTGGTGCTCTCCCCGAACGAGATACGGAGCGCGCTCGAAGAGAACGTCACCTCGGTCGTCATGGCGGCGGCCAACTGCCTGGGCGATGCGCCACCGGAACTGGCGCAGGACATCATGTTCGGCGGCATCCACCTCACCGGCGGCGGCGGGCTGCTGCGGGGCATGACGCAGCGCATCGCCGACGCCACTGCGGTGCCCGTACATCTGGTCGACACGCCGCTCGAGTGCGTGGTGCAAGGTGCCGGCATTTGCGTCGAGTCGTTCGACCGGCTCAAGCGGCTCTTCACCGAGGACGATTAATCGTCTCATCGTCGAGGAGCTCGTCGGCCGCCTGGCGCACCTGCCAGTCCCGGTCCTCGGCCGACTTCCGGAGGGCCGGATCGACCCGGGGATCATCGAAGCCGGCCAAAGCCACGGTGGCCCGGCGCCGGATGGTCGGCTTGTCCTTGAGCGCGTCGAGCACGGCGGGCAGGCCGCGGGTGTCGCCGATGGCCCCCAAGGTGGCCACGGCCGCCTCACGGCACCGCATGTCCTCGTGAGACTGCGCCACCTTGGTCAGGGCGGGGACGGCGGCGGCCACCCGACGTTCGCCCAGGAACCAGGCGGCGCCCACCACGGTCAGGGCATCGGGGTCGGCCAGGGCCGTGGTCAGACGCCGGTACAGCACCGACCGGGAACCAGGACCGACCACGGAGAGCGCTGCATCGGTGGCCCGCCGTCGGACGGGCTCGTGCGGGGAGCCGAGGGCCTGGTCGATGTCGGCCACGGACAGGGCCTGCATTCGGGCCAGCGCCCCCAGGGCGGCCACCTGCACATCGGGGTCGGGGTCGGCCAGGGCGGCCCGAGCCCGGTCGGGTTGGCCGGCGTGGCCGGCGGCAATCACCCCGCGGCGGCGCAGGGCGGCGGCGCGGCGGCTGGCCGCCCTTTCCATGGCAGGATCGTCGCTCACCGATCTGAGTATGACCGACACTGAGACCACCACCGCCGGGGAGCCTTCGGCCATTCCCCCTGTTGACGGCTATGCCGCGGCCGGGCCGCGCCGCAACCGGCGCTGGCCGATCGTCCTGTCCGTCCTGGTCATCCTGCTCGGGGTGGGTGTCTTCATTCTGGGCAAGATCTCGGTCAACTACTACGCCATCACGCCGGGCGACGCCTCGCCGGTCACGCCCTATATAAAGGTCCCGGCGCACCTGGACCACAAGCTCAATGGCCAGATCCTGCTGACCGACGTCTTCGTGACCCCCCTCAACGCCCTCACCTACCTGCAGGAGCGGTACTTCTCCTCCGATGCCGAGGTGATCTCGACCCCTGACCTCCTGGGTCCGGCCACGCCAGCCGACCAATTTGTGGCCCAGGGCTACCTGCAGATGGCCCAGGCCCAGTCCGCCGCCGTGGCGGCCGCCCTGAGCCACCTGGGGTACAACATCAGCGCCCGGAACGCCGGCGCACTGGTCTACGGGGTGGGGCCGGGGACGCCGGCCGCCAAGGTGCTCAAGGTGGCCCAGGTGGTGACCGCCATCAACGGGAAGCCCACGTTGACCTCCTGTGCCCTGATCGGTGCCCTCGACGGACTCCAGCCCGGAGCGGTGGCCATCCTCACGGTGGAGAAGTCGACCATCTCAAGCAGCGGCGTCTTCGAAGCCGGACCCTCGGTCAAGGAGCCCATCACGCTGGGCACGCCGGCCAAGGGGGACGTCGACAACCAGTGCGGCACCACCATCAAGCCCACGGCGTTCCTGGGAGTGTCGACCGAGACCCAGTTCGCCTGGGATTTCCCGGTCAAGGTGTCGGTGCACACGACCAATATCGGGGGACCCTCGGCCGGGCTGTCCATGACACTGGGCATCATCGACAAGCTTTCGGGTGGCCACCTGACCGGCAACCGCACTGTGGCGGCCACCGGGACCATCGACGCCCAGGGCAACGTGGGTGACGTGGGCGGGGTGCGGGAGAAGACCATCGCCGTCGAGCGGGCCGGCGCGACCGTCTTCCTGGTTCCCCCGCAGGAGTACAAGGTGGCCCTGTCCGAGAAGACACCGGGCCTGAAGGTCTACGCCGTGTCCACGCTGGACCAGGCCCTCAAGATCCTCAAGCGCCTGGGAGGCACCCTGCCGGTGAATCACCAGGTGGCACACGCAGCGCCGTAGTCTTTGCCCATGCCAGAAGGCCGTGTCCCCATCTCTTCCTCGCGAGTATCTACGGGCGACATTTCCCGCCACTCCTTCGCCATCGTCCGGCGGGGCTTCGACGTGGACGAGGTCAAGGCCTACCTGCAGCAGGTGGCCCGCATCGTCGAGCAGTTCGAGGAGCACGAGCAGGAGCTCCGGGCGGCCGTAGCGCAAGCCGATGAGCGGGCGGCCCATCCCGTGGTGGACGAGGCCACGCTGACGGCCTCGCTGGGCCAGCACAGCGCGCAGATCCTGCGCCATGCCCACGAAGAGGCGGCTCGCATTGTGGTCCAGGCCCAGGAGGGCGCCTCCACCCTGCTGCGCGAGGCCCAGAGCCAGGCCAACGAATTGCAGGCCCAGGCCGAAGTGGCCTCAGCCCAACGGGTGGCCGAGCTCGAGCTGATGGTGGCCACGGCCGAACAAGAGGCCAAGGCCGACGTGGAACGGATCCGGGCCGAAGCACAAGGTGAGCGCGAGCACGTGGTCGACCAGGCCAAGAGCGAAGGCCGAGCCCTGCTCGAGCAGGTGCAGGAGGCTCGGCGCCGGGTGCTCTCCGATCTGGCCACCCGCCGCCGCGCCCTCTCCATTCAGATTGAGCAGCTGCGGGCCGCCCGCGACGAGATGGCCGCGGCCGTCCAGAATGTGCGCCAGTCGGTCGACGGGATCCTGGTCGACCTGTCCCGAACCGACGACGAGGCCCGTGCCGCCGCGGCGGCGGCCGGTGATCAGGCCCGCATCAACACGCCGCGGGACCTCCCGGGCGAAGAAGCGACGGAAGCGCCGGCCGAGGATGACGGAGCGGAGCGCATCGCCGAAGAGGGCGCGGGCGAACCGGGTCACGATGGCGTCACCCCCTCGGTCGACGAGTTGTTCGCCCGCCTGCGGGCCGGCGCGGATGAGCCCGACGCCACGACGGTGGTCCCGGTGAGTGCCCCGACGTCGGTGGCCCCGGTGGTCGTCATCGATGTCGAGGACGACGCCGAGGGGATTGTGGCCGTTACGCCGATCGACCTGCCCGCCGATCCGCCCACCGACGAGGTGATCGTGAACCCCGACGACGGGTTGATCGCCCAGCGCGACGAGTTGCTGTCGCCCGTCACGACGCAACTGGCCCGCCACATAAAGCGGGCCCTGGGCGACGACCAGAATCGGCTGCTGGACGGGCTGCGCAACGCGCCCTCCATCAGCCAGGAGGCACTGCTGGGACCCGAGGACCTCCATCTCTCCACCTACACGTCGGCGGCCCAGAGCCAGATGGCCGAAGCGTTCAACGCCGGCACCGTGTTCGCCGGCGCTCAGCACGGCCGGGTGGCGCCCTCGCCCGCTATGGAGCAGTCATCGGCCGGTCTGGCCCGGACCATCGTGACCATGCTGCGCCGCCGCATTACCGAAGGCGGCGGCGAGGACATGGGGGAGCGGGTCGGCGCGGCCTTCCGGGAATGGCGTGGTGAGCGCATCGACCGCCTGGTGGGCGACTACGCCGTGCAGGCCTTCTCAGCCGGCGTGGTGGCGGCCGCACCGGGCGGCCTGGTGCGCTGGATCATGACGGCGGCGGACGGGTGTTCGGACTGTGACGACAACGCCCTGGCCGAGGGGGTCCCGGTGTCCGAGGGCTTCCCGACCGGCCATCCGTACCCACCGGCCCACTCCGGTTGTCGCTGCCTGGTGGCGCCCGCATCCGCCTGAAAGGGCACTTCGGGCGGCGGTCGATAGGCTCCCCTCGTGCGCTCCCCTCGTGACCTCGCCACTGACCGTCCCCGCCGGGGCCGATTCCGGGCTCGCTGGTGGCTGATCGGGGCGGCTGTGCTGCTGGTCGTGCTGCTGGCCTCCCTGCGTTCGCTGGCCAGTATCTACACCGACGGGTTGTGGTTCTCGTCCGTCCACTTCCACGACGTGTTTTCCACGCTGCTGGTGATCAAGCTCGGACTCTTCGGCGTGTTCGGCGCCATCTTCTTCGCCGTGCTCTGGGTCAACCTGGTGGTCTGCGACCGGTTGGCCGGCACCGATGTCACCGCGGGGCAGGAAGACGAGCTGGTCCGGCGCTACCAGCAGATCGTGCGTCCCTACAGCGGACGGGTCTACATCGCGCTGGCCATCATCATGGCGCTGATCGCCGCCTCGGGGACCATCGGCGAATGGCAGAACTGGATCCTCTTCCGCCACGGCGGGAATTTCGGCGTCAAGGACCCGCAGTTCCACAAGGACGTGGGCTTCTATGTCTTCAAGCTGCCGTTCCTGAGCTTCGTGGTCGACTGGGCGCTGGCCATCCTCATCGTCACCCTGATCGTGTCGGCCATCTTCCACTACCTCAACGGCGGCATCACGCCCCAGCGCGGGGTGCCGCGGGTGCGGCCCGCCGTGAAGGCCCACCTGTCGGTGTTGCTGGCGCTCATCGCCCTGGTCAAGGCGGCCGGCTACGTGCTGCAGCGTTGGTCGCTGGTCAATGCCCGCGACGGCTACGTGAACGGAGCCGGTTACACCGATGTGCATGCCCGGCTGCCGGCGCAGACCTTATTGATCGTGGTCTCGATCTTCGCCGCCGCCATCCTGCTGTACAACATCCGGCGCCAGGGCTGGACGCTCCCCATCCTGGCCGTCGGCGTGTGGGCCTTTGTGGCCCTGGTGGTCGGTGTGATCTACCCGGCCCTGCTGCAGACCTTGAAGGTAACGCCGGCCCAGAGCTCGCTCGAAGCCCCGTACATCCAGCGCAACATCAACGCCACCCGCGAGGCCTACAACCTCGATCATGTGACAGAGAAGAATTTCAAGGCCACCACCAACGTGACGGCCCAGACGGTGAGCCAGTCCAGCGCCACCCTCAACAACATCCGGTTGTGGGACCCCGACCAGTCGATCACCCTGCAGTCGTTCCAGCGCTCCCAGGCCATCCGCTCGTATTACACGTTCCAATCATTGGGCGTGGACCGCTACACCATCGACGGGCAGCTCACGCCCGTCCTCATCGGCGTGCGTCAGATCTCGCCCTCCAACCTGCCTTCGCAGTCCTGGGTCAACCAGCACCTGCAGTTCACCCACGGCAACGGCGCCGTCGTCGCCCTGGCCAACCAGACGCAGTCCAACGGCAACCCGGTGTACGGGATCCGCAACGTGCCACCGCAGAGCAGTGCCGGCCTGCCCAAAATCACGAAGCCCGACGTGTACTACTCGTTGGGGGACAGCGGCTACGTGGTAGCCGACACCAAGCAGTTGGAGGTCGACTACCAACGGGCCAACAACAGCAACGTGGAGAGCCACTACAAGGGCAGCGGCGGCGTGCAGCTGACCTCCTTTCTCAAGCGGGCGGCGTTCGCCCTGCGCCTAGGGGACTTCAACCTGCTGATTTCCGATCAGATCACCAGCGACTCCCGCCTCATGTTCGTGCGCGACCCGGTGGCCATGGCGCAGAAGGCGGCGCCGTTCCTGTCCTTCGACCACGATCCCTACGCCGTGGTCAACAAGACGGGCCACATCGATTGGGTGGTCGACGGCTACACGACGACCAACAATTACCCGTACTCGCAGAATGCGGACACGCAGCAGGTGGCCACCGGCAGCAACCTCCCGGGCAGCTACAACTACGTGCGCAACTCGGTCAAGGTGGTCATTGATGCCTACTCGGGGAAGATGACCTTTTACGCTGCCGATCCGAGCGATCCCATCCTCAAGGCCTACGAAGCGGCCTTCCCCAACATGTTCACCCCGCTGTCCAAGATGAGCGCCCCCTTGCAGGCGCACCTGCGCTACCCCGAGGACATCTTCTCCGTGCAGTCCGCCATCTTCGGGCGCTACCACCTGACCTCACCAGCCGCCTTCTACGCGGCGAGCGACTCGTGGCAGCTCTCGCCGACGGCGGGCGCCGGTCCGCAGTCGCAGGCGCTGGCCGTGGTGGACACGTTCAACTCGCAGGGCCAGCTGGTCTCGCAGAACCCGTCCCGCATGGCCCCGCTCTACCAGGTCTATGCACCGCCGGGGTCGAACACCCAGTCCTTCACGGTGACCGACGCCTACGTACCGGCCTCGCAGAGCAACTCGGCCGGATCGGGCAACTTGAACCTGACGGCCTACATGGTGGGCAATTCCGATCCGGGCCACTACGGGCAGCTCACCTTGTACCAGACGCCGCAGGGCACGCTGGGGCCGGCCAACGCCGACTCGGAGATTCAGGCCGACAACACGGTGTCCAAGGACATCACCTTGTTGGACCAGAAGGGCTCCGAGGTGTTGCTCGGCAACACCCTCATGGTGCCGGTGGGTCAGACCATGGTGTACCTGCGCCCGCTGTACGTGGCATCCAAGACGAACCCGTTACCGCAGTTGAACTACGTCATCGGCGTGGTGGGCCAGCGGGTGGTGATCGACTCGTCGCTCTCGCAGACGTTGACCGACGTCTTCAAGACAACGGTCAGTACGTCTGGTGGACAGGGGGCGGGCACAGTGGGAGGCGGCAGCGGGACGGGCACCAACACCGGGCCCCCCACGACCTCGGGCAACTTGCCGCCCGAGGTGCAGACCGACATCACGAACGCCCAGTTCTCGTACCTGGAAGCCCAGGCGGCGCTGAAGGCTGGCGACCTGGCGACCTACCAGACCGATATAGACGCCATGGAGTCGGCCATCTCGGCGGCTCAGAAAGCGCTGGACGCCATTGAGGGCACCAGCAGCACGACGGGGACGACCACTCCCACGACGGTGCCGAGCAAGTCCAAAGCCAAGAAGCCGGTCAAGGGACTCAAGACAACGTCGCAGACCACGACAACCACGGCGCCCAAGTCCAGCGTGACCACAACCACGCTGGCGGCGGCCTCGGGCAAGAACAAGTAGCCAACCGGCATTCCGCATGGGATGCTGCAGCAAAGTCGAGCAATGAAAGGGATGACCCGATGGGACTTCTGGACAAGGTAAAGGCCCAAGCCGCCGTGGCCACGGAGATGGCCAAGGACGCGGCCCAGAAGGGCCAAGCCAAGTTGGGCGACATGCAGGCCAACAAGTCGGCCGACGGCCTGCTGCGCGACCTGGGGGCCGCTTTCTATGCCACCAAGACGGGACGGTCGACGCCCACCACCGACTCGGACATCGATCAGTTGATCGCCGCCATTCACGCCCATGAGGCAGAACATGGGGCGCTGGTCCTGGCGCCCGCCTCAGCGGCGGTGGCACCGACGGCCGCACCGGCCGGCGCCGCCAGCCAGCCCTACACGCCACCACCGGCGTCGGGGCCCCCGACCGTGGTCAACCAGTCCAGCACGCCACCCGACATGACGGCCGCGCCAACCGGCGTTCCCGCACCTCCGCCCGCGGCGGCCGACCCGACCAGCCCGCCGCCACCACCGCCGACAGCGCAGACCATTTAGGTCGGGCGCTGGGCGGGGCCTACCGGCCCGTCCAGGGCGACGTCTCGAACCGTGCCTTGAAAGGCGCCGGTGGAAGCCGTGTACACTGCCCTTCTTCGCCGCGGGGTGGAGCAGTCTGGTAGCTCGTCGGGCTCATAACCCGAAGGTCGTAGGTTCAAATCCTACCCCCGCCACTAGTCAGTCGTGTGAGTCGCGCCTAAAGTGCCGGATCTCATGGTTTTTCATGCTGTTCCGGTGCTTTTCCACAGGGTTATCCACTGTGAAATTCCGGTTCATGCTTGACAGCGTGGCACCGGTACCTGCTTGACACTTCCCGGCGCGACTCCGGTACTTGGGCGACACTGACACCGGTACCTGCTTGACACTCGTGCCTGACAAGGGTCCACCATCTGGCCGTGGCCACCTTCTTCGCTGTTGATGCAGTTGTCGACAGATCCGAGGGAGGCCGGTCGTGTTAGTGGAGCTCAAGATCGTGGAACAGCGCTATCGAGCGGTCATCGATGTCTTAGACGGGTTGAGCGTCACCGACGTCGCCGTGCGCAATGGAGTGACCCGCCAGAGCGTCCATACCTGGCTGCGCCGCTATGCCGAAGGCGGGCTGGCTGCACTGGCCGACAAGAGTTCGAAGCCCGGTACCTGTCCCCATCAGATGGCGCCCATCGTCGAAGCACGTGTGGTCGAGCTGCGCCGCCAGCATCAGCGCTGGGGACCGAGATCGATTCTCACCCAGCTCGAACGCGAAGGGTTCACTCCTTTGCCGGGGACCTCGTCGATCTATCGGACCCTGGTGCGACATGGCCTCATCGAGCCGACCAAGCGCAAGCGCAGCCGGTCCGACTACAAGCGCTGGGAACGCTCACGGGCCATGGATCTGTGGCAGATGGACATTGTGGGCCGGTTCTATCTCCTCGATGGCACCGAGCTAAAAGCCGTCAGTGGGATCGATGATCACTCTCGTTATTGCACCAGTGCTCGCCTGGTGCACCGAGCAACGGCCCGACCGGTCTGTGACGCCCTCGAGCGAGCACTCGGCATTCACGGTGTGCCTGATCAGATCCTCAGCGATAACGGGAAAGTCTTCACGGCCCGATTCGGTCCGGGACCCGGACCAGTGCTCTTCGATCGGATCTGCGCCAACAACGGCATCAAACACATCCTCACCGCCCCATATTCACCGACGACAACCGGCAAAGTGGAACGCTTCCATAAGACCATTCGGGCTGAGTTCCTGGCCGATCACGACCGGGTCCACGCCACCATCGAAGAGTTCCAAGCTGCCCTCGCCTGGGTCGAGCATTACAACACCGAACGCCCGCACCAATCGTTGGGCAATCGTGCACCCATTGAACGATTCGCCTTGGCCAAAGAGCGCAGAGTGATGAGCGATATTGCCGAGGACCATGACTCCATCGCCAAGGCACCGGTGCGCGCACCACGTCCGGGCGGGGTGAGTCGTTGGGTGGACCAACGGGGCACCATTGGACTCGGATCATTTCGCTATCGGGTAGGGGCAACCTTCGCCGGCGAATCGGTCGAGGTCGTAGTCCAAGACGGTCTGGTCGAGATCCTCCACTCAGGGGTCCTGGTGGCCTCTCACGCCGAACGTCGTCGAGCTGAAGCTCCGACTCGAGCCCAGCGTTCACCTCGCCAGGGTCGGGCCGCTCCACCAACCTCTGGTCTTTCAGTCAGCCGC
>DATAUC010000032.1:0-17095 GCA_036268485.1 Acidimicrobiales bacterium | reverse complement strand
CTCATCCTCCTCGACCTCATGCTGCCCAAGATGTCGGGCATCGACGTGTGCCGGTCCATCCGGGCCCGCTCCTCGGTGCCCATCATCATGGTGACGGCCAAGGGCACCGAGATCGACACCGTGGTCGGTCTGGAGGTCGGGGCCGACGACTACGTGTCCAAGCCCTACCGGCTGCGAGAGCTGGTGGCCCGCATGCGGGCCGTCCTCCGTCGCACCCCCGCCCCCGACCCCGTGTCCGGTGGGAACGGATCAGACAGTTCCGGCGAGTACGGCGGGCGCTCTGTGCTCGAGGCCGGTGGCATCCAGGTCGATCCCGACCGGCACCTGGTCTTCGTGCGGGGCGACGACGTGCACCTGCGCCGCAAGGAGTTCGAGCTGCTGTCCCTCCTCATGGAGAACGCCGGGCGGGTCCTGACCCGGGACGTCCTCATCGATCGCATCTGGGGGTCGGATTATTACGGGGACACCAAGACCCTTGACGTGCACATCAAGCGGCTGCGCAGTCACGTCGAAGAGGATCCCTCCACCCCCAAGCTCATCACCACCATCCGGGGCGTGGGCTACCGCTTCGACGCACCCAAGACCTAGTTGACGCCTCGGCATCATGGATTGCGTCATTCATCGGTGACGACCCAGTCGTCAACGGAAGGGGCAAGCGCCCGGGCAGAGTTACACAATCCCCTTCTCACGGAGTTCATCGATGACGTCTCCCGAGACGCCGAGCCACTGCTTGAGCACGAGATCGGTGTCGGCGCCAAGGCTGGCGCCGGTTCGCCACACTCGCCCGCGGTTCAGATGGAGGCGAGGCACAACATCCTGCATCCTGACCGGACCGAGGTCGTCGTCGTCCACGGTGACGATGCTCTCCCTTTCGCGGTACACGTCGTCCTCGAAGATATCTGAGATATCGAACACCCGAGCCGCGACCACATCGGCTTCGATCATGGCCTTGAGGGCGGCGTCGGTGCTCTTGTCGGTGATCCAGGTGATGAGGGCCGCATCGAGCTCGTGCCGGCGGGCCTGCTGCTGTTCGGTGGTGGAGTACTCCCCCTCGGGGAGACCCAGCATGGCGGCAATGTTTGCGACTGACTTCGGAGTCGCGGACGTGACTGTGATCCAGTCGCCATCAGCGCTCTGGTAGGTGTTGATGACCGCTCCTGGCGCTACCGCGAGGCGATTCCCCGCCCGGTTCGGCACAACGCCGAGCTGGTCGTAGAGAATCGCCTGCCATTCGATCAGCCGAAAGAGCGTGTCACTGAGAGCGAGGTCGATCCACTCGCCGCGGCGCTGAGGATCCTGATTCCGCCGGTGCAGGGCTGCAGTCACGGCGAAGGCTCCCATGAGACCCGTTACCGAGTCGGCGTGACTGAATCCGGTGTGAACCGGCGGTCCGTCGGGGAATCCGGTGAGATGGACCACCCCACTGCGGGCCTCGCCCATTTTGCCGAAGCCCGGTTCATCCTTCCGCGAAGAGGTGGCTCCGTAGCCGGTGATCTGGAGCAGGATGGCGCTGGGATTTACCTGCCGGACCGACTCCCAGTCGAGCCCGAACCGCTGAGCCGTTCCGGCTCGGAAGGTCACGATCACCACGTCTGCCCAGCCAAGCAACTTCTTCACGAGGGGTCCGGCCTCTTCCCTCCGCAGGTCGAGGGTGACGGAACGCTTGTTTCGGGCCAGAACCTTCCACCAGAGCGCGTGTCCGGCCTTGGTGGGCCCCATGCGCCGGGCATCGTCGCCGGTGCCTGGCGGTTCCACGTGGATCACTTGGGCCCCGAGGTCGGCGAGCAGCGTACCGGCCAGGGGTCCGGCAATCACCTGGGCGAATTCGACCACTCGGAGGCCCCCGAGGGGACCTTGCCCTGGCTGATCGTCGCTCACGCGTGGGTACCGTCGAAGAACACGGCGCGGGCAATGTCGTCGCGAGAGAGAAGGTCTCGGGTCCGTCCCTCGAATCGGACCTCTCCCTTCTCCAGGAACAAGGACCGATCGCAGATCTGGGCAGCAATATTCAGGCTCTGTTCGACCACGATCAACGTGATTCCCGCGGCATGCAGGCGACCCACGACGTCAATGAGTTCGCCGACCACAATGGGTGCCAGACCAAGGGACATCTCATCGATGCACAGCACCTTGGGGTCGAGCAAGAGCGCCTTGGCCATGGCAAGTTGTTGCTGCTCGCCACCGGAAAGGCTGCCTGCCTTCTGTCGGTGGCGAGCAGCCAGCGACGGAAACGTCTCGCGCACCAGCTGGCGCCGTTCCTTCATGACGGACTTGTCCAGTCGGGCGGTCAGAGCCTGCATGTCAAGGTTCTCTTCGACGGTCATATCGGTGAACACCGCGCGTCCTCCCACCACAAGCAGCAGTCCCTGAGCTGGGAGCCGTTCGGCTGGCGTACCGGTGATGTCTCTACCAAAGAAGCTCACCGTTCCCCGAGTTGGCTTCTCCAGACCCGCCATCACCCTGAGCAGGGTTGACTTGCCCGCACCATTGGTGCCGAGCAGGGCCAACGCTTCCCCCTGGCGCACCTCGAACGAGATTCCGAACAGCACCTGAAGCTGCCCATAGCAAAACTCGAGATCTGAGACGCGCAACGCCTCCGCTCCCGCGGTCTGCTCACTCACTTGAATGGCGGATGCCACGTCGGGTTCGGAACCTGCCAGCATTGGCACGATTCCACGTAGTACTCGGGTCGCCAGTAGCCGACGCCGTAGGTCGATCCCTTGGGCGCTGCGCTGTAGTCAATCGGACCGCCCGGATATGGGTACAGGACGCTGCCGATGGCGTGAATTGCCGTAGGCAGGTTTGCTGGTTTTACCGAGGTGGCGTGGTCCAGCATGGCTTGCACGAACCACAAGTCGATGCACACCGCGCCGCCGTAGCCGTCGAGCTGCTTGTACACAGTCGGCAGGCCGGCTGCAGCGTAGATGGCATCGCACCTCTTCGTTGCCCCGGAGGGCTTGACGCCTGGCGTCTGTGCTTCTCCATAACCGGAAGCAGTTACGTTCACCGCCCCTTTGAGATTGGCGGGATTCCCTGCCTCGCTCGCTGACACGCTGGGCAAACTGATCTGGTCGGCTGTGAGGACGTACACGGGCTTGTAGTGCTGTTGAGCGGCTTCTTCGGTAAAGCTTGCCGTCGCTCCGCCGGCCCCGGCGTTGGTCACGTCGGTCACCCCGTCACTCTTGAACGCCAGGACTGCCTGCTCCATCGAGGCCGCGGTGAAAGCTTGACCGGCCGGACAGCCCAAGTTGAATTCGACGACTCTGCTCGATGGGAGGTGTGCCTGCTTGATCGCACTGCGTTCGGCGGCGATCAGCGAAGGGTTGCAGGTGTCGTAGAGCACCCCCAGCTTCTTGAATCCCTTGGCCGTGTTGAAGTAACCCAATTGCTTGAGACCTAGTATGCCGTTGCGAAGGCCATCGGTAGGGACGTCATTAGGCTGGATGGCGTATGGGAAGTACTTCGTGAGCTGGTCCGGGGTCAGAAACTGCGAAATCAATGTCTCCTTGGCCGCCGGGATGCAATTGCTGGCGCCGATTTCAGTGAGTGCCCCGCTATCCAGCACGATGTAGGGATGGCTATTGGCAATGGTCAGGCACGATTGTTCGGCATCTGCGGTGTCGACCGGGTTCACGTCAGTGAAACTCAACTGAAGCTTTCGACAGCCTGCGCCGCCCGAGTCGTTGATGGTCTTGGCCACCAGGTTCCAATATTGCTCCTGCTGGGCAACGGTAGGTATACCAACACTTGCATTCGTGAGCGACCCTCCGGTGATGTCGACGACGGTGATCGCCACCTTGACTGCTGATGCCGAAATGCCCGGAGCTGTGCCCTTCGCACAGCTACTAGTACTGGCGAGTGTGCGGCCGCTGGCCGCCGTGGTGGGTAGGGCCGCGCTCGCCGACGAGGGGACGACGAGCGCCAGCCCGGCCATCAGGCACATGGCGAGTAGGGCCGCCGTAACCTGCCACAGGCCCAGTGACCGCGGGTGCCTTGACTGACTCATGGTTCTCCTTTTTTTGTAGATCGAGGTCTCCGAGCGGGTCCGCTCACGTCGTGACCGTGTGGTCTGACCGAGCAACGGCGGCGGCGTTGGTGCCGAGGTAGCTGGCGATCACCGTGCGGTCATTGCGGACCTCCGCCGGGGTTCCCGCGGCAATGACTGCGCCCGCATCCATGGCATAGACCCTGTCGCAGAGGCCCAACAACATCGGCATGTCGTGTTCAATGACCAGGATCGAGCAACCCAGTTCGCCACGGATCCGGCGTACCAGTGGGGCGAACGACTCCGCTTCGCGCTGGGCCACCCCGGCGGTTGGCTCGTCCAGCAAGAGCAGCCGAGGCTCGCTCGCCACCTGAGCGGCGAGATCACAGATTCGACGCATACCGGTCGACAACTCTGAAGTCAGCGCGTCCACCCATGGACTGAGACCGAACATCGCCACGATCTCCGAAGCCCGCTGACGGCTACGCCGCTCCGCCGCTCGGGTCCACGGCGCGCCCACCATGGCTGGTAGGAGGAGGGTCCTCTCCCTCTGCACCATGGCGACCTGGATGGTTTCCGTTACCGTCAATCCGGCAAAGAGGGAGGCATCCTGGAAACTCCGGGACAGTCCGTAACGGGCCCGCGCGTTCGGTGACCGCCCGCCGACCTCGTGGCCGAACAAACGCACCGAACCCCGATCGGGGCGGATGACCCCGCTTATGGCATTCATCAGGGTCGTCTTGCCCGCGCCATTTGGACCGATGAGGCCGACGATCTCGCCCGGACCGACCTCAACCGCCGCTCCACTGAGGGCTGCTATGCCACCGAAATGGACGACCAGGTTCTCGACCACCAGCGGCGGTGCCTCGGCAACCGGCGCGACGGTCTTGTGCTGGCCTCTTCGACCGACCTCGTCATGGCTTCCGATCGAGGCGAGGCCCCCAACAGTCGCCGCCCGCGCGATCGCGGTGCCCGACCCGTGGGGGGCTCGGTCGCCGCTCGTGGCCAGGGGTGCTCCCAGATCGATCGCGTCCGTCGCTGCCGCTGCCTTCCTGTAGAGGTAGGCCTGCCACAACTCTTGGACCTTTCCGGCGATACCGGTCGGGAACTGCGCCATGGAACCGATAACGGCGATGCCGGAGAGGAAGAGCAAGAATCCGACGTTCTGGCCCACCGAGCCCAAGACACCACTGATGTGCGGCCCCACGAAGAACGTTGTCATGTAGAGCAGGACCGCCGCAGTGACGGCGCCTCCTATCGATCCGAGACCGCCGATGACGGGAATGGCCAAGACAGCAATCGACACGTCCGAGCCGAAAAGGGTTGGTGACAAACTCTGCCAGTCGGCGGCAAAGAAGACCCCAGCCGATGCAGCGACGAAGCCCGACAGGGCAAGGACTCGAAGCTTGACTGTCGCCGGGCTGATTCCGAAAGAAGCGGCGGCACGCTCGTTGTCACGAACGGCGATCATGACTCGTCCGAGGGACGATCGCCGCAGGGTTGCTCCGGCCGCGACCACAAGCACCAGAACGACGAGCACGACGTAATAGAGGTAGAGCTGTGAGCCGATGGTACCGATGCCCGGCAGGACCGTCATGGTCCCCACCGGTTCATTGAACGGGGTGCTGCCCCCCAGCCAACCCTGCTGATAGATCCAGTCCGGAGCGATGACGGCCAGGCCCAGTGTGGTGACGGCGAGCGTCAGTCCCCGTACCCGGAGAGCGGGCAGTCCGATGGCCACCATGACGACGGCGCCAACCAGCCCGGCAACGAGGAGCAATTCGACAATGCTCCATCCCGATTGTCCCGCCCACCGGGCTGTGAGATAGGCGCCCACACCAACCAGCGCAAAGTGACCCAGACTGACCTGTCCCGACCAGCCCACGACCATGGTGAGCGATACTCCGACCAGCGCATAGATGAGCACCAGCACAAGGAGGAACTGGTTGCTCTTGAAGTACGGCAGCACGGGAAACACGGCGGCGACGAGCATTGACAGCCCAATCAGCCACCGAACACCATGTTTGAGGAATGGCGAGCCGCGAAGCGCTTCGGGCACCCGCAAACCAGGGCGTTCGGGCACGGCCGCCCCCTCGGTGGCAAACGCTCGGCCGATCGCCTTGCCCCGCACCAGAACCGCCAACAGGATGACTGCAAATGCCGCCAGTTCGGCCGTACCCGCATTATTGGTTTGGGCCAGAATGATCTGGTAAACGAGGCCAAGCCCAAGGCCACCCCCGACGGCTATGGGAAACGAGACAAAGGCGCCAAAGGCTGCGGCTCCCATCGTCAGCATCAACAAGAAGGGACCGAGTGCCTCCGCGTTGAACGAAGAAGTGGTCGGTCCGTTGAGGATCGCCGCGAAGGCAGCGAGTCCTCCGGCGATTCCCCAGGTGATCAAGCTGACGCGCGAAACCGAGATGCCACACAAACGGGCCGCATCGGGGTTGCCCGCTGCGGCGCGGATCTGCTTGCCCAGTGACGTGAATTCCAAGAAGACGGTCAGGAGCACCAGGAGGAGTGGCACCGCGATCAGCGTCAACAGGGACGTACCGCTGAGGACCACGCCGCTCAACTGGACGCTCGAGCTGAACGGTTGTGGGAACGGCGCCTGCGAGACCGGGGCCAGGCCCGGAATGTACGTCAGCGCCAAGAGCACCTGGCTGATCCCGATGGTCAGGATCAAGAGGCGCACCGGAGACTTGGTCCTGCGACGCACGGGTGCGACGATGAATCGCTCTACCAGGAGGCCGGTCGCCACTCCCACCAGGACACACGTCACGAAGGTGAGCCACCAGTTCCAGCCCCAGTCGTTGACGGCCTTCAGAAGCAACAGGGCTGAAAGCACTCCCAGCTGCGCGGACGCCAGGTTGAGGAAGCGGTTGGCTTTGTAGAGGAGTACAAACCCAACCGCGAGCAGGCTGATGATCAGCCCGTTGAGAATGCCGAGAACGAACGTCCCCGAGTTCATTGGAGTGGGCTGCTCGGGCAGGCCAGGGCGATGCGGGAGGGGTGAAGCTCATCGTGGTACACCGCGTTGTGAGCGACCACGACCGTGGTGGCGTCGGCCACGTGCTCCCCGCTACAGGTGTTCCTGGCGAACATCGGGTGGGCGCCTCCTGATACCTGGAGGCGGATACGGTGCCCGGTCTCGAACCGGCAGGCGACAGGGCGCAGTTCAGCGGAGATGGCAAACACACCGTCGCCGTCCCGCCGGATGTCTTCTGGGGTCAGCCGTTGGAGGACCTCGGACACGTTGGTGGACTCCCCACTTGGGGCCACGTCGCACAGGCGCAGGTAGATATCGAAGTGGTCCACGTCTGACCGCAGGAACAGTTCGACCCAGACGCGCCCCACGGTGAAGGCCTCCGACTCGAGCAGGGGCGATGTAAACGTCAACACGTCGGCGCGGGCTTCGAGCGGACGGTTGTCCCTGGGTCCGCAGTGCTCCATTCTGAGGCTGGGGCCGCCCAGCGCTGGGGTCGGATCGTCGGGGTCGTACTGGTACGGGGTCGGATCCACGATGGTGGCAGCCGGTTTCCGCGACAGGCCACCTCCCGGCTGCAGGAACCAGGTGTCCGGCTCACCCGCAGGCGGCCAGTGAGCCACGTCCCGCCAGCCCGCGTCCGGCAGTACGAAGACTTTGGCGCTGCTTCTGGCCTCCGACTCCCCGTCTCGGAGGTGAAGGTCGAACCATCGGAGGGTCTCGTCCAACTGGGTGGCATCGGAGGAGAAGTGGGTCCCGGGGCCGACGACCATCCGGGACGGGAGGCCGGCTTCCTGGCGGTACTCGAACTCGTCGACCAGATGGGTAGCGGCGTAGTCGTACCACTGGTCCAAGAAGAGGACCGGGATGTCGAGGTCAAGCGCAGAGGAGAAATCCAGCGGGGCCCAGAAGGGATCATCGGCCGAGGGATGGTCCATCCAGCGGGAGTACCACTCGAGCGTCTGCCCGGTGGCCACCCTCACCGCGTCGCGCAACGGGAGGTGCATGAAGGCCGCGTCCAGTCGGGCCTGGAGCTCGGGCTTCTCCGCCTCCATGAACCCGAAGACCCTGGTCATACTCCACGGCAGAAAGATGTCCAGGGCCAGGGAACCGCCGGGGAACCAGGACCGCACTCGAGAGTTGGTGAGTCCAACGGCCATCGCTTTCAGGTACGGGGGCCGGGTGACGGCCAGCGCCCATTGGGTCATGCCCATGTAGCTCGACCCGAACGTGGCCAGCTGGCCGTCGAACCACGGCTGGTCGGCGATCCAGTCTCCCGTGGCCCGGCCGTCCACCGATTCGGCGAAATGGTCCCCCTCCCCATCGGATGCCCCACTTCCCCGGCAGTCCTGAAACACGACGCGATAGCCGGCAGCGACAAAGGACTCGAGGCCGGCGTACTGGGACAGGAAGTCCTTGTCGTAACAGGTGCGTTGCAGCAGGGTGGGGAACGGCCCGTTCCCGTCCGGGTGATGGATGTCCGTGGCCAGCCGGGCACCGTCTGGCATTTCGATGAAGACATTTCGATCGACTGAGACCACGGCCCCTCCCCTGATCGAATTCGGAGTGAGGATCCCCCCGGATCCTTCATATAGCTACTTTGTGGTTTTCGTAACCACGTTGTGGACTATACCGAGGCGCATCGAACCAGTCAACCGACCGTCGGAGAGCCGCGTTATCCCTTGCCGGGAAGGGAGCCGTGGGCCGTCGACACCTCGGCCGCCGCCTTGGCGACCGACCGGATCATGTCGGGCAGCACGTCCTTGGTGAGCCGCGTCACCGGTCCGGAGATACCGATAGCGGCAACCAATGCGCCGTCTGCCCCGAATATCGGCGCTGCCACTCCAGCTACCTCGGTGTCCCACTCACCGTGGCTCACCGCGAAGCCGTCCCGCCGGATCCGGGTGAGTTCCTGGGCCAGCGAGCGACGATCGGTGTACGTGCGGTCGGTCAGCGCATCCAGTCGAAGGGAGCCGAGGAGGTCATCACTGGCTGGGTCGAAGGCCAGGAGCGTCTTTCCGGGCGCGCCGACATGAAGCGGTAGCACGTTGCCCAGCGTGAGCGTCCGTCCGACGGCGCGGGTGCTTGCCGACAATGCGATGCACACTCGCTGATGACCTTCTCTCACGAACAGCCCAGCCACCTCACCGGTGGCATCTCGCAAGGACGCCAGGATGGGGTTGGCGATCTCGACCAAATTGAGCCCCTGGACGGCCACAGCAGCCCAACGCAGGACGGAAATGCCGATGCGATATCTGGTTCCGACCTGAGTCAGCAATCCGTCGCTGACCATGTTGCGGACCAGTCGGACACAGGTGCTGTTGGGCAGACCGCTCCCCTCCCGAATCCGCTTGAGGTCCAATTCAGGATCCTCCAGTGTGAACAGGTTCAGGATGTCCTTCACTTTCCCCAGAACCAGCACACGCTTGAACGAATCCTCTCGGTCCGCGCCTGGGTTCTGGGAGCCCGTTTGCGCCGTGCCTGGCCGTGCCATCAGTTCGACGCCCTCTCTGCCGTGTGTAGCGCTGTCTCTGTCATGCGATCCCAAGCAGTGCCAGCAAGTAGGGCCGCCCCCCTACTCACCACCGAGTCGTCATACACCGCGTGAGCCGAGTGGTTGTACGCCGCAATCGTCGGGTCGCCGTCGATCGGGCACGCACCCAGGAAGGCCATGGCGCCGGGTACCTCGTTCAGAACCCGGGAGAAGTCCTCGCTACCCGGCTGAGGATTGGCGTATTCGTGGACACTGTCCTCGCCGAACAGCTCGGCGGCGACTCGCATCATCCGAGCAGCTTCGGTCGGGGAGTTGTTGGTGGTCGGGTACAGGTGATGGAATTCCATCTCGGCCTGGAGACCATGACTGGCGGCTATTCCTGTGCACAGTCGGGTGGCCCGTACCTCGACCTCCTTGGCCTGCTCGGCCGAGAATGTGCGCACCGTCCCCTCTAGATATGCCTCGTCGGGAATGATGTTGAACTTGGTGCCGGCCCTCAGGACTCCCACGGTGAGGACGACCGGATCGAAGGCGTCGAATTGCCGAGTGACCATCGCCTGGAGTGCGAGGACGATCTCAGCGAGCACAGGGACGGGATCCTTGGCCCGGTGGGGTCGGGATCCATGCCCCCCCTTTCCTATGACGCGAACGGTCATGGTCCCCACCGCGGAGAGAAGTGTCCCACCCCGTGTGGCCACGGTCCCGAAAGTCAGCACGGCCGGGTTCACGTGGAGGGCATAGGCGGCATCTGCCATCCGGCCCGCCGCGCCGAGGACCCCGGCGTCGATCATGTGCCGGGCGCCATCAAAGCCCTCCTCCCCGGGCTGAAACATGAACACGACGGAACCGGGCAACGAATCCCGCCATTGGGACAGAATCCGAGCCGCGCCGAGGAGCATCGACGTGTGGAGGTCGTGTCCGCAGGCGTGCATGCGGGGTTCATCGACTGCGTAGGGCAAACCCGTCTGTTCGATAAGGGGAAGCGCATCCATGTCGCCACGCAAGAGCACCACCGTGTCGTGACCGCCACCCGCTTCTCCCCTCAGCGTTGCCACCACGCCCGACGTATCGGTGTGCTGGCTTATCTCCACGGGCAGTCCGACCAGGGCCTCCATGACGATCTCTTTGGTACGAGGAAGGTGGAGACCCAGTTCCGGCACTTGGTGAAGCCGGCGCCGAAGGGCAATGAGATCACTCTCGAGCTCGCGAGCGGAAGCCAGCAGTGCCGTCAGTGGCGCTCGGGAAATCACCATCTCCACATTGTAAGTCACCTATTCATAAAGTGACTCGCGCTGGATGCAGCCGTGTCACTCAGGCTGGCGGGGTCGATTGTGCATGCCCCGTTGTTAGGGAGCCATCCAGACATCGAAGACGAGAAGCGTGTCTTGATACTCTCGCAGCTCGACGATCTTCCCCCGGCGTATCCGCATGAGGTGGTGGTATCTGTTGTCGTAGATTCGCCCGTTCTGCTTGCTGACGGCGTACCCAGTGGCCTCGAAGGCAACCCTCTCGGCCTCACAGGTGAACTCATCGGGTATGAGGTCGAATCGGCCGTCCACGCACATCTCTTGGGTCTGACGGAAGATGGACAGGGTGTCCTTCTTGTCGTATCCCGGCTCCGTATTCAACGGGGGGATGCCGGTGAGGACTGAGGATTGACGCCGTTGGCTGGCAATGGACTTCCATCTAAAGTCGTCGTCAAGAAGATCGGCTAGTTCGTCCCACGCCCCCTTCGTGTAGTTCTGGCAGAAGGCGAGAGCGATCTGCTTATTGCCAGATATGGAGGACACTGGATCTCCTAACTGCCACTCGGACGCAGAAGGACGTTGGGGTGTTCTCCGTGTAAGCCGGGGCCAGGCATTTCAAAAGATCCCGGTGCCCTGGCCACGGATCTCGTCCGTATATGGAACTGCGGCGGTAATTCCTCCATCTATAGGAACGAGACAACCAGTGATGAAGCGGGCCGAGTCAGACGCCAGAAAAGCCACGAGTCGGGCAATATCTCGCGGCGTACCCAGATCGGGTGTCAGGTGGTGGCGCCCCATCATTTGAAACCATCCCGTCTCCCTGATGAGATCCTGGGTCTCCGTCGCCATAGTGATGCCGGGTGCAATCGAGACACATCGAATGTTGTGTTTGCCATACTGAACCGCGACCGATCGCGTAAGGGAATTTAGGGCGGCCTTCGAAGCCCCGTAAGCAACGCGAATGGGCTCAGCAAGAGTGCCGGCTCCGGAAGATGCATTAATGATGACGCCGCCGCCAGACCGGAGCATATGTGGGATGGCATGCTTACAACCAAGCATTGCTCCGCGGAGATTGACCGCCATGGTTCGATCCCAAATTGCGACATCCATCTCGGCTATGTCAGCGTCCTCAACAGAGACTTGGGTTGCGGCCGCGTTGTTGTACAGCAGATCCAGTCGACCGAAAGTGTCGACGGCCAACTTGAGCATCCGAGCGACATCTGTTTCTTCTGAGACATCCACTTGAGCGGCAACGACCCTCCCGTCGGAAGCATCAATGGCCTCAGCCTGAGCGCTGGCCGCCTCGCCATTGATGTCGGCCGCAACAACAGACATGCCTCGTTCGGCCAGCTCTGCAACCGTCGCTGCTCCTATCCCGGCACCCGCTCCCGTGACCACTGCAACCTTGCTGATGAGTGATTCAGCGGGACTACGTACATCTGAGGTGAGTTGCATGGTGCCAACAATCCGTTCTCGCTGTGCCCTGTATTAGGAACTAAGTTGTGATCGACCGCGTCTGAAGACTCCGGCTACGCGATCGGACATACCTCTCGTTCCCCCGTCGCGCATCCATTCGCGGTGGGTCTCCGCTTCAATGGCCCTGCCGTCTCCGGCTGCAGCCGCCTCGATCTTCCGGTAGGACGCGAGAAGGGCTTTCACCGCAGGTTGATTATTCGAGACCACAGCGGCAGCGAGTTCCTGACAGCGGGGGAGCAGATCATGATGGCTCACTATCTCCGTTACCAGACCGGCCTGTAGGGCCTGCTGCGCATCGAGGAAATTCCCCGTAAAGCTCAAACGCCTCGCCATTGCGAAACCAACCCTTTGGGGCAAAAGGACGCTGAGCCCCCATCCGGGAAGGACCCCGACCCGAGTGTGGGTGTCGGCGAACCGAGCCCTCTCTGAGGCAACCAGGAAGTCACAGTTGAGAGCAAGCTCAAATCCGCCGGTTATAGCAACGCCGTTGATCGCTCCGATAACGGGCTTTGTCAGTTGCCGCCAGGGTGGAGTTGGATCGAGCAGCTGAGCTTCTGCAGCTCCGCCACCGCTCAGCTCCTTGAGATCAAGCCCCGCACAAAAGGCGGGGTCTGCACCAGTAAGAATGACTGCGGCGATCGAGTCATCAGCCTCGACCTCGAGCATGGTATCCCAGAGGGCTTGTTTCAGCGCAGAGCTCATGGCGTTCCGTGACTCCGGGCGGTTCAGTGTTACCAGCGCCACGCCGTCCGTGGACTCAACGAGGACCACTTTCTGATCAGACATTGGCCAACCCTTCGATCGTGTTTTGTTCGCGGCAGAGCCCGAAGTCGCTCCACGCCCACAGCTCGGTCACGGCACGCCAATCAACTGGATCGCTACTTGACAACACGGAACAGGTAGGAACCAGTCGTGATCACGCGGTCATCGGCACCTTCATCATGGAGCAACACGCGAACGCCGACGACGCCAGCCGTGCCTCCCATCGGCTCAGCCTCTGCCCTGAATGGACCGACCTTGCCCCGAGAGAGGAACATTACGTGGGAGGACACACCCTGGAGTTGGTTGCTGCCGGCGACGCTGGCAGCAAGGTCGATTGCCGCCGTCTCCAAGATGACGAACTGCGGCCCAATATGAAGCGCAGCGTCCGGTGACGCCAGCTCCTCAGCCAACTCGCCCAGTGCCCACTGGCCATCGTCCCGGCGGCGGCCGCCGAACACTTGCCATAGCGGCGGCAGGTCTGGGGAGTCAACCACCTCGATGGGGTTCAGCTCCATCTTTTCAAGTCCTTGCGGCGGGGTGCCGATGCTGATGCCCTGGCCCTCGGTCAGGGCCAGCACCCGGCTCGGCTGGTCGGCGTCGACTATGCGGGAGCGGCTGTAGCCCATCTGCCTGCCTTGTTTGAGCACCTCCGACAGGATGGCGATGCGCCGGACGTCGTGACCTGGATCGAGGACCTGACAGGCATGGATGACGGGGTTCGGCACCGCCTCCAGATCAGACATCCCGCCCCCTTCGGGCGAAGCGATCCCGAGGACGGCGAACAGCGTCCCTCCGGCCGAATTCCGCATGTCGTGGCGCAACCTGACCGTGTTGTCCACCGGACCGAG
Source organism: Acidimicrobiales bacterium (assembly GCA_036268485.1). Lineage (GTDB taxonomy): Bacteria > Actinomycetota > Acidimicrobiia > Acidimicrobiales > RAAP-2 > Bog-473. The sequence continues at coordinate 3,297 of DATAUC010000032.1, read as the reverse complement.
GTCCATGGACGCGTAGCTCCGGCCGATGTAGCGGTAGCTCAATAAACCGCCCCAACGTCGCCGCAGCTCGGCGGCGTACTCATCCTGCTCGTCGGTGAGCTCGCGGATGTCTCGTAACACATGTCCTCCCCGGAAAATACGTGGCCCCTGAGGCTCACAATACTACTATGTGCCACATAGTAAACCTATTTGCCATAGTGTGGTAGTTGTCCGCGACGCCGTCACCTATGTGGCGACCAACGCCGTGCGAGGTCCATCCTCGGCACCCGTGCGGATCTAACCCACCACCCCAACCCAACGAGAAGGACTTGTGATGCATGCCTCATACTTCGGTGAGTCGAAATGAAGAAGGGTGAGACGAGTGCTAGGGGGCGTACAAGTCCAGCCGATCATCGGCAGCCCCTCGTTGACGGTCGGACCTTGCTGGCGCTCGAGCTACGGGAATCGGTCGACTCACTTGGCTATAGACCACCGACGAGTTTCGACGAACTGGATCTTCAGAGGATGGCACTGCCTGCGCTTGGTAGCACTCCCAACGTAGATCGCACCGATCTCACCATTGGCGAACGCGGCATATCCGTCCGGCTTCACCGACCTTCCGGTCTTCGCGGCGCGCGGCCATGCATCATGAGCATCCACGGTGGGGGGCTTGTTGGCGGAGCACAAGAAATGGATGATTACGTCTTCGAAATCTGGGCCTCGCGGCTCGGAGTCCTCGGGGTGTCCCTGGATTACAGGCTCGCTCCGGAGGCCCCATATCCGGCTGCGCTGGATGACTGCGCCGACGTGGCGAAGTGGGTAGTAGCCCACGCCGCCGAATTGGACGTGGATCTCGACCAATTCGGCGTGATGGGCGCCAGTGCTGGTGGGGGCCTGGCCGCGGCCCTGGCACTCCGATTTCGGGACGAGGGACAAAACTGCTTCAAGTTCATGATTTTGGACGCACCGATGCTCGACGATCGCCTCGTCACCCCCTCAAGCCAACTGGACAACCTTGCGATCTGGAGCAGAGAAGCGAACAGGTTCGCGTGGGATTGCTATCTCGGGCAACGGATTGAATCCGATGACGTCAGCTTCTACGCCGCACCAGCCCGAGCAGAGGACCTCGGCGGCCTGCCGCCAACCCTGTTGACCGTCGGTTCCGCTGACGGTTTTAGGGACGAGGGAATCGCCTTCGCCGGTAAGTTGGCTCAGCAAGGCGTGGCGGTTGACCTCCGTGTCTATGCGGGGGCACCGCATGGCTACGGGATGTTCCAATCTTGGCCGACGGCCGCTCGTGCAGCACGTGACACGTTGGACTGGGCTGCCCAGCACATTGGCGCAGACACTCGAGAAGACGAGCCGGATGTCGACTGTGCGCCTGTCGTCTCGCAAAGTGTCAAAAGCGACAACGAGGATCCCGATGACAGCCACCAGCCGTAGCACTCGATGAACCGATTCCGACACGATTGGCTCACCGGGCCGGCATTGCTGTTCTGCCCTGGTGATCGTCCGGATCGCTTCGATAAGGCCTACGCCGCTGCAGACATGGTGATTCTGGATCTCGAGGACGGCGTGGCCCCGGGGCAGAAGGACGTCGCCCGAACGGCGATCCGAGAATCCAGCCTCGATCCGGCTCGAACAATCGTGCGAGTCAATTCAGCTCGCCACCCTGACTTTAGAGAAGACCGCCTGGCCATCGAAGCTGCCGGCTACGAGATGGTGATGCTCGCCATGGCCGAGAGCGCCTCTGACATGGAAGGCCTTGACGGGCTGGCGATCATTGCGCTGTGCGAAACACCTCAAGGCATCCTGGGAGCCGAGACCATTGCCGCTCATCCGGGGGTTGTCGGATTGATGTGGGGTGCAGAGGATCTGACTGCATCTCTCGGTGGGGCGTCCAGCCGTAATCGCTCCCGTCGGTACACCGACGTTGTCAGGTATTCGCGGAGCCGGGTCCTGCTCGCCGCGGCTGCGGCCGGTAAGAGAGCCATCGATGGTGTCTACCTGACCATCGATGACGCCCCCGGACTCGCGGAGGAGACGGAGGATGCCGTCCGAAGCGGATTTGCGGCGAAATCCTGCATCCATCCCGGGCAAGTACAGGTGGTTCGCCAGTGCTTCGCACCGACTTCGGAGGAGCTTCTCTGGGCTCGACGCGTCACTGAGGCCGGAGCTAGGCAACATGGGGTTTTCGCACTCGCAAACGAAATGGTCGATGAACCTCTGCTGAAGCAGGCCCGTCGGCTCTTGGAGCGAGCGAATTCCGTGATGGAGAGGGGTCAGGGCGATCCGGTGGATGAAGCTGAAATCCAATGTCGTTCGAGAGATCTGCCCCAATGACCGGCACCGCGAGGTGAAAGAACCGTTCGAACGAATGGCACCTGCGATGGCATTTCGTGCATGCGGATCAGCCTGGGCGCTCAGCCAGGCGCGGGAATGATCCCATCGCCCCGCAGGTACGGATACAGGACCGCCGGCAGCACCACCGACCCATCGGCCTGGCGCCCCGTCTCCACCACCGCCGCCCAGATCCGGGCCCAGGCCAGAGCCGAGCCGTTCAGGGTATGGACGAAGGTTGGAGAGCCGCCGCCGGCCGGTCGATAGCGGATGTTGCCCCGCCGCGCCTGGTAGTCCCGAAACCAGCTGACCGAGGAGACCTCGAGCCACTGGTCACATCCCGGCGAGTACACCTCGAGGTCGAAGGTACGGGCCGAGGAGATGCCCAGGTCGCCGGCGCACAGATCGAGCACCCGGTACTGGAGTCCGAGCTCGCGCAGCAGCGCCTCGGCCCGCTCCAGGATGTCGGCGTGGACCTCGGCGGCCTGGTCGGGGGCGGCGTAGGCGAACAGCTCGACCTTCTCGAACTCGTGCACCCGCAAGAGGCCCCGGGTGTCGCGGCCGGCCGCCCCGGACTCCCGCCGGAAGCACGGGGTGGCCGCGGTCAACTTCACCGGCAGCTCGGCCTCGTCCAGGATGTCGCCTCGGGCCATCGAGGTCAGCGGGGCCTCGGCCGTGGGGATGGCCCAGAGATCGTCCCGCTCCAGGTGGTAGGCGTCGTCGGCGAACTTGGGCAGCTGGCCCGTGGCCACCATGGTCTCGGTCCGCACCAGGGTCGGCGGCCGGACCTCCTCGTAGGCGTCGGCGTGGCGGTCCAGGGCGAACGCGGTCAAGGCCCGGAGCAACCGGGCCCCGAAACCCCGGTAGAGGGGGAACATGGAGCCCGACAGCTTGGCCCCGCGCTCCATGTCCAGGATGCCCAGGGTGGCACCCACGTCCCAGTGGGGCACCCGCTGGGCCTCGGTATAGGTGGGGGCC
>DATAUC010000031.1:0-4025 GCA_036268485.1 Acidimicrobiales bacterium | reverse complement strand
GGGGTGTGCCGGTTGCTGTTCGAGACCATGAGGCTGCGGGGCAACCGCAAGCGCTACGACGACCCTCGCAACTCGTTCCTCGACCAGGTGCTCGATCGCCGTCTGGGCATCCCCATCTCCTTGTCCGTGCTCCTCATCGAGATCGGCCGGCGGTGCGGGCTCGCTTTCGAGGGCGTCGGCATGCCCGGGCACTTCCTGGTGCGGGACACCGCCTCGCCCGACCTCCTCATCGACGCCTTCGCCGGCGGCCAACGGCTCGACCATGCCGCCTGCCAGCGTCTGCTCCAGGCCATCGGCGGACCCGGCATCACGTTGGTTCCCACCATGCTCGCCCCCACCGGGCGTCGGGCCACGCTGGCCAGGATGCTGGCCAACCTCGACCACGTCTACCGGGGGCGGGCCGACGTCCGGTCCCTGCTGTGGGTGACCCGTCTCCGGGTCTCCATCCCCGAGCTGTCGGTGGCCGAGCGGGCCAGCCTGGCCAACGGGCTGGCTGACCTCGGGTGCTACAGCGAGGCGGCCGACCTCCTCGACGAGCTCGCCGCCGACAACGCCTTCGACGACGAGATCGTCGACCGCCTGCGGACCCGGTCGACCGCCGTGCGGGCCCGGCTCAACTGACCTCGTCGCCAACACGCCGGGGTCAGCAAAGAGCCGACCCAACGCTGACCACACGCTCGGCGCTACGCCGGTTCTGGAAACGCAGCCAGATGGATGAGGGCATCGCCATAGCTGAGCCCGATCCCCACCAGTCCGCCGCCCAGGTGGAACTCCTCACCGAGACCCACGCCCCGGACCGTGTACCGATAGCTATCGACCACGCTGGTGAGAAAATGCTCGATGGCCCTGACCGGGTCGCCGCCGGCCCGGCGCCGCTTGGCCTCCGACGATTCGGCCTCAATGTCAAGGGCGTGCCCGGCAATGATGCCGCGCAGATAGCTCCCCAGCGCCGATGGCCGGTCGAACACGTCGACGCCGACCACCCTGGTGCCGATGGCGCACACCACACCGATCTGACCGGGCAGGGGATGGACATCGCCGAGCTGGCCGGCGATCCGCCTCTCGATCTCCGTCTGGACATCACCGAGCGCCGAAGTGTCAGAGCTCACATCATGAATCATGGAGAGTCGGTCGACCTCGTCCCAGACGCTGCCCTGGTCGGTGAACCGATCGCCTCGCGAGCCCAGGTTCAATCGAAGGTGCATCGTCTTCGCCGCCCGCAGGGATCCGGGGGCATGGCGACCCGGGCCGGCCACGTCTCGCCGGCTGTCCTCACCCCAACGGCCCGCCTCGACACAGGAAACGGGGACGACCGTCGTCGATAACGCCGGGCACAGCACGGTCACGTTCATCGACCGGTCCTGGTCGCCGCCAAGCAGGATCTCCCCTTCGACCAGGAGAACGGGGACGTCGGCCAGATTGGTGACAGCCAGCGAAGTGACCACGGGAGGATCGAGCTCGTCGACCTCGATCAACCCGGCATCGAATGCTTCCGGGCCGGTCAAGAAGGGCAGAAGGCCCGACTTCGTACTGGTCAGCGGGTAGACGCTCATGCCTCCCACCTCGAATCGTCTTTCCGCCTCGAGCGTGATTCCTAACCTGTTCATCGACTGGCTCCTTCCGCCATTGCTTTTCAGCAGTGTGCGCAAGGGGGTGTGACGATTACACGGGTGTCATTCGACCGCATTCAACTCCAGTACCCGATCCGCGAGAGGATCGAGGTCGATGACGACCGACTGGCTGACCCCGACACCCCCTCACCATGTTGGGATTGAGGCCACGTCAGCGACACCTTGGTCCCGGCGGCCGCACATGATCGGGCCAGACCGATGAGCCCCGAAAGCACCAAGTTCGAGATCGCCAAGGACGGGATCGTCGGGTTGGTGGTGGGCTACGACGAGTCGCCACCCAGCCGTGACGCCGTGGCCTTCGCCGCCGGCGTCGCCCGACGCAACAAGGCCTGGATGATCGTGGCCTTCATTGCCAACGTCCCTACTGCGGCCGCCATGGCTCCGATGACCGTCCCCCTCATCACCGCCGAGGCCCGCGAACCCGACGTCATGGCCGGCCTGGCCGAGCTGGGCGTCCAGGCCTCCTTCCAACATGCCGTCGGTGACGTGGCTACCGAGTTGGAGCGCATCGCCGAGGAGGCCCACGCCGATGCCATCGTGGTCGGACGGTCGGCGTCGCGTCGACACGCTTACGCCGGATCGGTCACCACCCGCCTTATCCGCCACGCCCGCAGACCCATCCTGGTGGTGCCGTAACGGTCCGACCCTGATCGGACCGGCCTACGCTTCGCTGGTGGCCAGCTACGAGACGAGCCCGGCCGGATCGTTGTCCACCCAGCCCTTGCTGAGCAGGTAGCGGCGGAACCTCTCGGGTTGGGGCGGCAAAGACCGTTCATGCAGCCACGCGATGCCGATGTCTCGGCGTCCTGGAACATCGGTCAGCCGGAGATAAGTTTCGGGATGGGGGGGCGGCAAGTGACCGGCAGCTGCGCCTGGCGGAGGAATGATCGAAACTCCCAGCCCGACGTTCACCATGGCTCGCAGGGTGTCGATTTCGTGCCCATCGAACGCCACTTTCGGGGTGAAGCCGGCCTGCTGGCAGAGGTTGTCAACGGTGAGCCGGAGCTTGTATCTGGGGTCCAGGAGAATGAATGGTTCCTCGGCGACGTCGGCCAAGCGTACGTTTCTCCGCTTGGCCAAGCGGTGAGTCGGTGGCACGGCCAGGCAGAGCTGCTCCACGAAGAGCCGGCTCCAGCCGATCGAGCTCTGCCCGGGATCATCGCTGACCATTGCCAGGTCGGCCGTTCCGTCAGTGAGACGATCCAGCAGCTGCATGGCGTCTTGCTGGAACAGCTGGAATCGGACCCGGGGGGCCTGTGCGCTGTAGCTCTTGACTACCGAGGGGACGAACCAGGTCCCCAGCGTGTGCAGAAACCCGAGGGCAATGGTGCCCGAGTCGGGATCGGCCAGTTCAGCCACCGCCTGCGTACCTCGTTCCAGCTGGTCGAGGGCGGCGTCGGCGTAGTGCTTGAACGCCCGGCCAGCCGGTGTCAGGCGTAGCTGGCGGCCCACCCGCACGAGTAGTTCTGCATTGACTTCCCGGTCCAAACGCTTGAGGGCCTTTGACAGGGCCGCTTGGGTCATGTGGGCTCCGGCCGCGGTCTCGGTCACGGTGGCCCCCTCGGCCACCTGGCGGAAGAGGCGCAGGATGGTGGTCTCCATCCTTCCATTCTTCTACGGAATGGATTATCGCGTGAACATTCATTGGAGTTATCGCATAACGAGGCGCACGATGATGGAAGAGCACCTGCTCTGCACCACATCACTTAATGCAGGAGGAACCAATGACCCAGACGCTTGCCACAGAAACCAACGCACAGCGCATGCAGAAACTCGACGACGCCTGGAATGGCCGGGACTGGGACACCTTTGACTCGTACCATGACGACCACTCCGTCGCCGTGCACTGGCCGGGCCAGGAATCCCCGACCCTCGGCGGCCACGACCACCGCGCCGAAGCCATCCGCTTCTGCAACGCTTTCCCCGACAATCGGGTTCACAACCAGCCCTATGACATCCTCTTCGGCCAGGACGATTTCACCTGCTTCGTGACCCGCTTCACCGGAACCTTCAGCGGCCCCTTCGAGCTGGCCGACGGCACCACGATCCAACCGACGGGCAAGTCCTTCGACGTGCTGTACTCCACCACGGCCAAGTGGGACAACGGAAAGATCGTCGAGGAATACCTCTTCTACGACAACGGCACCTTCCTTACGCAGATCGGCGTCGGATAAAACCAAGCCATACGGCGCAACGGGCGTGCCGCCGGCGGAACTTCGTGGTGACCGAACTGGGATGACCTCTGAGTAGGGGTGTCATGGCGCCGGGTCCGACTCCGTACGGCGTAACCAAGGCGTTACCGGGCGAACACACTGTCGAAAAGGAGCCGGCGTACCTTGACGATGCCATCAGCTCCCAACCGTCACCGGCCGTGAGGGCAATCGTTCCCCGGTA
>DATAUC010000030.1:0-1575 GCA_036268485.1 Acidimicrobiales bacterium | reverse complement strand
GTGGGCGATCTTCTGCCTGTCGGCCGGGCTGAGCGGCGCGTCCCGGAGAAATGCAGTGGCCTGTGCGTTATCAGAAAAGGGATAGTCGACCGAGAACAGCATGCGGTCGGCGCCGAAGACCATCAGGGCACATAGCAACGGGGGCTCGGTCGTATACCCGCACGTCGTCAAGTGCACATGCTGCAGCACCGTCTCCGCCACGGTGGCGGATAGGCCCCTCGCCACCGGGGTCAACCTTTCGTCGGCCCGGGCCAGGGAGAACGGCAGGTTTTCCCCCATGTGTCCCACGATCACCTGCAGCCTGGGGAATCGTTCGAAGACGCCGCCCACCACCATCCGCAGCACGTGCAGGCCGCACTCGGCGTGCCAGCCCCAGCCGGCGGTCGCCATCGTCCCCGCCAGTGCGGGCTCCAGCCCGGAGAAGTAGGCGGCCCTCACGGCTGTCGGCGGTTCCGCCGGATGAAGATAGACCGGTACGCCCAGGCGCTCCGCGGCGGCGAGCACTGGGTGGGCGGAGGGGTCATCGAGGAACACGCCGTGGGTCTGTCCATGGATCATTGTGCCGACGAAGCTCAGCTCCTCCACGGCCCGGCCCAATTCGGCCGCGGACGCCTTCGGGTCGCACATCGGCAGGGTCGCGAAGGCTCGGAAACGGTCCGGGTGCGCGGCGACGGCGGCAGCCATCCGGTTATTGAGGTCTCGCGACACATCGAGCGCCTGGTCAGGGTCTAGCTCTTGGACGGCATGGGCGACGGCGGAGAGGACCTGGACGTCGATGCCCGCCGCGTCCATGGACTGGAGCCTGCCCTCGCCGAGATCATCGAGGGCGCCCGACTTGCCGAGGAGGGTGGCCGGGTCGACGCCGAGCGCTGCCATCACATCCCTGGGCAGCAGATGCTCCTCCAAGGCGACCGTTCTCCCCTGTCGGTTACCGGATGGCATCAAGGTTGACCTTCCTGGCGGGGATCTCGTGGCCCTGCGCGCTGCGGATACTCAGCCCGGTGGCCGGATCCACCAGCGCCCGGGCGCCAGCGGAGCGGTCGGCCACCTGCCGCAGCAGAAGCCCTATCGGGATCCCGGCCCAATAACCCTCGGCTACGTAGCGGGCGGCGTCGGCTTCCGGCCAGGGGAAGGTGTGCTTACTGATTGGGCTGGGCATCGGTGGCATCCCGGGTAATGATCACGGCGTCGAGTGCGAGGAGCCTGTCGGTGGTGACGCGGAGCGGGTTGATCTCGGCCTCTGCCAGGTGTGGGTGGGCAGCGATCAGCCTGCCGACTGTGGCGATGACATGGCCAAGCTCAGTGCGGTCGAGCACCGGGCCGCCTCGCCAGCCGTCCAGCAGGGCCCGCCCGGCGAGGTCACCGGCCATGGCGCTGGCTTCCGTCTCCGGCAGGGGAGCGAGCCGGACAGAGACGTCGGCCAGCGCCTCGGCCGTCGTCCCGCCGAGGCCAAGCAGGACGACCGGCCCGAACACCGGGTCACGGCAGCCCCCGACGACCAGGTCGACGCCGGGAGGCGCCATGGCCTCCACGAGGTACCGGGTGGCACCAATCGATTCCAGCGCGTCCAGGGCG
>DATAUC010000029.1:0-76486 GCA_036268485.1 Acidimicrobiales bacterium | reverse complement strand
CAACTCAAAAATATCGACAGACGCTGAGCGGGAGCCGCTACCGCGCCTGAGCAGGGGATCCACCACCACTGCCGCAACGCTGCGCCAGACTGTGACCCCCGACTTGTGTCGGTGTGAGCAGGCGACTTGTGTCGCCAACCCACAGCACCCCCAACGGGATTCGAACCCGTGCTGCCGCCGTGAAAGGGCGGTGTCCTAGGCCGCTAGACGATGGGGGCCAGTCGGTCGGGGCGCTGGCACAAAGTCAGCGCTGACCGGACGAAGGGGTAATGCTATCGGGCGCCGATCGGTACCCCCGCAGAGCTAGATATATCGGGAGCCACCTCCGCCACCACCACTTCGGGAGCGTGGAAGGTGCAGGCCAAGAAACAGCGGGCGGTCCCGATCACCAGCAGCGTGACGCCCACCAGGTGCACCTCCACCAGGAGGGCGGGCAGGTGGGTGAAGTACTGGGTGTAGCCGACCGCCGCCTGGGCCACCATCACCAGGAGGAGGATGCGGCCCGCCTTGCGCACCCGTTCAGGCACGTCGGCCATATGGAGCCCCACCACCAGCCCGATGGTCAGGCCCACCAACAACAAAACCAGGCTGGAGTGCAGTTCGGCCATGTCCCGCAAGGCGATCGGGATGCGTTTCGCCACCTGCTGGCCGTTGGCGTCTCCGGCGTGCGGTCCCGCCCCCGTGGTGGCCGTGCCGGCCGCGATGACGATCGTGAGGAGGGCGACGACGGCGTAGTGCAGCCGGATGAGGGGGCGGGGAACGAGCAACCGAGCCGAGCCGGGGCTGTAGTCACGGCTGGACCGGTGGACCAGGACCACCGCGTTGGCCAGCAGGACCATGGTGGCGAAAAAGTGGACCATGACCAGGTACGGGTTGAGCTTGGTGTACACCACGATCCCGCCCAGCACGGCCTGGGCCACCACGCCGAGGACCAGACCCAAGCTCAGGTAGATCAGATCCTTTCGACGGGGCTGCCGGAAGACGGTGCCCAGGAAAGCCGCACCCACGGCGATCGTGATGACCACCGTGACCAGGCGATTTGCGAACTCCACCAGGCCGTGGAAGTGGAGGGCCGGGGTCAGGTGGCCCACCGAGCATTCCGGCCAATTGCTGCAGCCCAGGCCGGAATTGGTGAGGCGGACGGCTCCGCCGGTGACCACGATCAGAGCCACCAGGGCCAGGGCGACCAGGTTGAGGCGTCGGCTCAGGGTGGCCGAGACGGTGAACGGGGGCCGGGAGGACACGCAGGGGAATCGTACTGGCGCCCCCTCACTTGGTCAGAAGCGGGTACCTGGTCGTAGGCTGGGCGAAATGTCCTCCCAGGCCCCGACCCTTACGGGTCAGCGAGCGGGGTGGTCGACCATCAGTGCGTACATTGCGCTGACGAAGCCGCGGATCATCGAACTGCTGCTGGTCACCACGCTGCCCACCATGGTGGTGGCGAAGCACGGCTTGCCGTCGGTCTGGCTGATGCTGGCCACGTTGCTCGGAGGCACCTTGGCCGCCGGGGGCGCCAACGCCATCAACATGGTGGTTGACCGGGACATCGATGCCCTGATGAACCGGACCAAGAAGCGCCCGCTGGTCACCGGTGCCATGTCACCGCGGGCCGCCCTTATTTTCGCCCTCACCCTGGAAGCGGCGGCGTTCGTCGAACTCTGGCTGGCCGTGAATCTGCTCTCGGCCGTCTTGGCCGTCTCGGCCACTCTCTTCTACGTCTTCGTCTACACCCTGTGGCTGAAGCGCCGCTCCACCCAGAACATCGTCATCGGCGGGGCCGCCGGTGCCGTGCCGGTGCTGGTCGGGTGGGCCGCTGTCACCAACAGCCTGTCGTGGGCTCCGGTTGTCCTCTTCGCCATCATCTTCATCTGGACCCCGCCCCACTTCTGGTCGCTGGCCGTGCGCTACAAGGAGGACTACGCCGCGGCCGACGTCCCCATGCTGCCGGTGGTCGCCTCCATGAAGCGCACCACCCGCGAGATCGTGCTCTACACCGTGGCCCTGGTCGGCGTCTCGTTGCTCTTCGGTCCGGTGGCCCACTTGGGCTGGACCTACATGGTGGCGGCCGGCGTCCTCGGCGGTGGGTTCCTCTTCATGACGGCGCGCCTGTGGAACCTGGCCCGCTCGGAGCGGGCCACCGGCAAGGACGCCATGCGGGTCTTCAGCTACTCCATCACCTACCTGACCGTGCTGTTCGTGGCCATGGCTGGTGACGTGCTGATCCGCAACCACATTCACTAGGTTGCGGAGTTCGTGACCGTCACCTCGCCCGAACCCCCTACGGAGAGCCCCACCCGGCGCAAGCCACGCAAGGTCTTCCTTCTGGTCGGCCTGGTGTTGGCGCTCGGACTGGGCGTCGGCCTCTTCACCTCGGTCGGCACCTCCAAGAACTCGGGGGCGCCGCATAAGGGCTCGGCGGTGCCGTCATTCACGGGCGAGAACCTCAACGGGAGCGGGTCGGTTACCGTGTCGGCCGCCGCCTCAGGCACCCCGACGGTCCTGCTGTTCTTCGGCAAGTGGTGCCCGCAGTGTCACGCCGAGTTGCCGCCGCTGGCAGCCTCGGTGCGCCAGGCCAAGTCCAACGGGGGCGCCCTGTCGGCGCTGCGCGTCGTCGGGGTGGACAGCGAGGACACGGTGGCCAACGCCAAGTCGTTCATCGCATCCAGCGGGGTGACGTTCACCGTGGCCTATGACCCGAATCTCGATATCACCAGCGGCGACTTCTACTTCGAGGGCGATCCCTTCGCCGTCTTCGTCAACGGCAACGGCACCATCAACGCCATCGTGCGCGGCCCCATGTCGGTAGCCGCGTTCACGGCCCACGAGCGGGCCATTACTCCCAGCGGAAGCTGACGGCTGCGGCCACCGGCGCGGCCACCGCCCAGATGCCCAACACGACCCAGCTCAAGGTGGGCACGGCGGCGCCGCTCCCGAGCGCGGCGTGCAGGCCGGCCGACAGTGCGTCGGCCGGGAGGACCTTGGCCACATCGGCCAGACCGCCGGGCAGCTTGGTGATCGGCACCACCATGCCCCCCAGGAGAAGCAGCACCAGATAGAGGCCGTTGGCCGCGGCCAGGTTGACCTCGGCCTTGAGCACGCCGGCCATGAACAGCCCGAGGCCGCCGAAGCCGACGGTGGCCAGCAGGACGACGGCCACCGCACTCGCGCTGGCCACGCCGGCACCGTGCCCGCCCGGGCTCCAGCCCAGGAGGAAGCCAACCGGCACCAGTACGGCGGCCTGGACGATCTCGACGGCCAGGATGGTGGCGATCTTGGCGCCCAGCAGGCGGGGCCGGCCCAGTGGGGTTGAGCCCAATCGCTTCAGCACGCCGTAACCGCGCTCGAAGCCGGTGGCGATGCCGAGCGACACCATGGCGGTCGACATGACGGCCAGGGCCAGAATGCCGGGCACGAAGAAGTTGACCGACTTGGCGCCCGGGGTCGACACCACGTGCACAGTGGAGAAGAAGACGAGGAACAGCACGGGAATGCCGACCGTCAGGAGCAAGGTCTCGCCCCGGCGCAGCGTCATGAAGACCTCGGCCCTGGTCTGGGCGGCCAGCGCTCTCATCGCCGGCCCGAACCTTGGCGGCGGGGCCGCCTCCGTCCGCCGGGCCCGGAGCCGGCGGAGGTGTCTTGCGACTGCGCCGCCGCCCCGACGGCGGCGAAGTAGACGTCCTCGAGTGAGCGGCCCGAGACCAGGTCGGTCAAGGCGGCGTCGTGGGCGGCCAGCCAGTTGGCCAGCGCGGCGGTGGCTTCGGGGCCGGACGCCCCGTCGACCCGGTAGCGGCCGGGGACCAGCTCGCTGACCACGGCACCGGGGGCGAAGGCGGCGGCCAGGGAGGCTGTATCGAGCTGAGCCGGTGCGCCGAAGGAGAAGCCGGCCGATGCACTCCCGCTGGTCAACTCCTGCGGCGTCCCCTCCAGGATCACCCGGCCGGCGGCCAGGATGACGATGCGGTCGGCCAGCTTCTCGGCCTCGGTCAGCTCGTGTGTGGTCAACAGCACGCACACCCCCTGATCACGCAGGTCGGCGATGACCCGGCGGATGGCCATGCGCCCCTCGGGGTCGACGCCGGCCGTTGGTTCGTCCAAGAAGGCGACCTCGGGTCGACCGATGAGAGCCAGGGCCAGCGAGAGCCGTTGCTGTTCGCCGCCCGAGAGTCGGCGCCACGGCGTGCCGGCCACGGCGCGCAGCGCCACCAGGTCGAGCAGATGGTCCGTGCCCAACGGGTCGGGGTAGTAGCTGGCGAAGAGATCGAGGACCTGCCGGGAGCCGAGCATGGGATAGACGCCGCCGTTCTGCAACATGACGCCCATGCGCCCGGTCAGGCGGTGGTGGTCGGCCTGGGGGTCCAGGCCTAGCACCCGGATCTGCCCCGAGGTGGGGCGGCGGTAGCCCTCCAGGGCCTCGATGGTGGAGGTCTTGCCGGCTCCGTTAGGTCCCAGAACAACCAGCACCTCGCCGCCGCGGGCTGTGAGGTCGAGGTGGTCGACGGCCGTCACGCCGCCGCCCGATCCGTAGCGCACGGTCAGTCCGCTGACCGCTACCGCCGGCCCCGCGCTGGTGGGCTCCGTGACGGCGGGCATGGCGTCGCAGACTACTTTGAGCAGGCATGATCGATATTCGGACCCTGCGTGAGGACCCTGATGCGGTCAAGGCGGCCCTGGCTCGCCGCGGGGTGGACGAGGCCGAAGTCGACGCCATCATCGCCGGCGACGTGGCTCATCGGACCCGCACGACGCACGCCGAGTCGCTCCGGGCCGAGGTCAAAACGCTGTCGCGTCAGGTGGGGGAGGCCCGCAAGGCCGGCGACATGGCCCGGGCGGACGAACTGACCGCGCGGAGCCGTCGCCTGGGCGACGAGGAGCGGGCGGCCACGCTCGACGCCGAGGTGGTGGGGGAGACCGTTCGCCAGGGGCTGCTCTACCTACCCAACATTCCGGCCGACGACGCACCGACGGGCGCCGGCGAAGCGGACAACGTCGAGGTCCGGCGCTGGTGGCCCGGCCAGGACGCCGGCCAACCCGAACCGGGGCGGGCCGAGCACCAGCAGGTACCGCACTGGGAAATCGGCGAAGCCTTGCAGCTGCTCGATATGGAACGGGGCGCCCGCCTCTCCGGCTCCATGTTCCCGCTCTACCGCGGGTCAGGGGCCCGGCTGTTGCGGGCACTGACCGCGTTCGCCCTGGACCGGCACACCCCCTCCTACGAGGAGATCCGGCCGCCCACCGTGGTGCTGACCGAGACCATGACCTCGACTGGCCATCTGCCCAAATTCGCCGACGACGCCTACCACCTCGAGCGCGATGATCTGTGGGCCATCCCGACGGCCGAGGTGCCGTTGACCTCCATGCACCGGGGCGAGATTCTGAGCGAGGCAGATCTACCCCTGCGCTTCACCGCCGCCACCACCTGTTACCGGCGCGAGGCGGGGTCGGCCGGACGGGACACCCGCGGCCTTTTGCGGGTGCACGAATTCGAGAAGGTGGAGCTCTTCGCCTACACCACGCCCGAACAGGCGCACGAGGCGCACGCCGACATCCTGAGCCGGGCCGAGTCGCTGTTGCAGGAGTTGGGACTGCGCTACCGGGTGCTCGATCTGTGCACCGGTGACCTGGGCGGCTCGTCGGCCCGCACCTTCGACCTCGAGGCCTACGCCCCCGGAGTGGACCAGTGGCTGGAGGTCAGTTCGGTCAGCTGGTTCCGCGATTACCAGGCCCGCCGGGCCCAGGTCCGTTACCGCCCGACCGAAGGGGGCGCAGCGCAGCTGGTGCACACCGTCAACGGATCGGCCCTGGCCTGGGCCCGCATCTGGGCCGCCGTGGTCGAGAGCGGCCGTCAGCCCGACGGGTCGGTCGCCCTGCCCGAATGCCTGGCGCCGTACATGGGCGGCGACCTCCTCATAAAGGCGCCGTAGTTCGTGGCGCTGGGCCACCTGGGCATTACGGTCCCGGATCTGGCAGTAGCCAAGAGGTACTACGACGCGTTGCTCCCGCTGGTCGGGTACGAGCCCTTCCTGGTGGCTGAGGACGAGGTGGCCTACCTGCCGGCCGACGGGAAGCGGGGGGCGTACCTGTTCTTCTACCCGGCGGCGGACGGTGCGGCATATACGCCCGGGCAGGCCGGCCTGCAGCACCTGGCCTTCATGGTGCCGACGCGGTCAGCCGTGCAGGACGTGCATCGACACGTGCTGGCCGCGGGCGGCGTGGTGGAGCATGCGCCCATGGAGTTCCCGCACTATCCCCCGCCGTACTTCGCCATGTTCTGGCGCGACCCGTTCGGCATCATGCTTGAAGCGGTCTGCCACTACGACCGACAGTGACACCGCCGACAGTGACACCGCCAGCCATGACAGCGTCGGCCGTGACGCCGGTGGCCGCGATTCAGGAGTCCAGCACGGCGAAGCGGTAGCCGACACCGCGCACGGTGGTGATGAGCACCGGCACCGATGGGTCGGCTTCAATGCGTGAGCGCAGACGCTTCACGTGCACGTCGAGGGTCTTGGTGTCGCCGATGTAGTCGGTGCCCCACACCCGGTCGATCAGGACGTCGCGGGTCAGGACACGACCGGCGTTTTCCACCAGGAGCCGCAGGAGCTCGAACTCCTTGCGACGCAGGTGCACCTCTTCGCCCCGGACGAAGACGCGGCGCTGGTCGAAATCCATCTTGATGCCGCTGGATTCCCAGATGCCTTCGTCGTTCATATCCGACGAGCCACCGTGGTCGCTCGAGTCGGGCCCACCGGGAGCTCGGCGCAGCACGGCCCGCATGCGGGCCACCAGCTCGCGCAGCCGGTAGGGCTTGGTGACGTAGTCATCGGCGCCCATCTCCAGCGCCACCACGGTGTCGATCTCGGTGCCCTTGGCCGTGACCATGATGATGGGGACCCGCGAGCGCGTCCGGATGGCCCGGCAGACGTCGATGCCCGACATTTTGGGCAGCATGAGATCGAGCAGGAGGATGTCGGGCTCGATCTCGTCGAAGAGGCGCAGGGCCTCGGCGCCGTCGCGGGCGACGGTGACCCGGAACCCCTCGTTGGTCAGGCCGATCTGCAGGGCCTCAATGAAGGATTCCTCATCCTCGGCCAGCAGGACCTTTATCGGCCCGTCGTTGACCGATGGCGAGGATCGGACTGGCTTCTGCCTGGCGTTCACTGCGTTTGTTCGCCGTGCAGCGGCAGGACGAGGCTGAAGGTCGAGCCTTCACCTTCGCGAGATTCCACGTCGACCCAGCCCTGATGGTTGTTGGCCACGTGGCGCACAATAGAGAGCCCCAGGCCGGTCCCGCCTGTGTCGCGGCTTCGACCGTGGTCCACCCGGTAGAAGCGCTCGAAGATGCGGTCCAGATCGCGGGCCGGGATGCCGATGCCGTGATCGGTAACAGCCAGGCGGACGTTGTCGCGATCAGCCGTG
Organism: Acidimicrobiales bacterium; assembly: GCA_036268485.1. Taxonomy (GTDB): domain Bacteria; phylum Actinomycetota; class Acidimicrobiia; order Acidimicrobiales; family RAAP-2; genus Bog-473. The sequence continues at coordinate 69,070 of DATAUC010000029.1, read as the reverse complement.
CGCCAGTCCTGGCGGGGCAGGCCGAGGTCGCCGCCGATGGCCGACGGGTCGTTGTCCAGCGCGCCCGGGGCGGTCGAGCTCGATGCGGTGGCGGCCCACACGGTCTCGGCCACCGCGGGTGCCTCTTCGGTCCCAACGAGCCGCACCATGGGGACACCCGAGGGCGGGGTGCCGTCGTCGTTGGTCTCGGCCGAAGTCGACTCCACCGGTGCCGCCTCCGAAACGTCCGGCGTCACCGGCTCGGTCCCACCCGACAGATCGCTGCCCAGCCGGTCGACGTTGGATCGGGCCGTCGCGGCCTGCTCACCGGTAGCCCGGCGGATGGTGCCCGACACCACCACCTTGGAATTGTCGTAGGAGTACGTGATGGCGTTCTCCAGCAGGGCGTGCATGGCCGAGACGAGTTGGCGTCGTTCGCCGAGCACGGCGACGGGCGGGGAGGGCTCGTGCAGGACGATCTCAATGCCGCGCTGGTCGGCCGTCGAGCGCACCCGCTCAATGGCGTCGGCCATGACCAGGTTGACCAGCACGGGGACCCGGGGCGGTGCTTCCTCGGACTCGATGCGTGAGAGGTCGAGCAGATCATCGATGATGCGGCTGACGCGGAAAGCCTCGTTGTGGATGCGACTGGCCAGGCGCTGCGCCACCTCGGGGTCGGGCTCGGAAATCAGCGTCTCGGCCAACAGGCCCAGCGCGCCGATGGGCGTCTTGAGTTCGTGGCTGACGTTGGCCACGAAATCGCGGCGAATCTCCTCCAGCCGGCGCCGTTCGGAGATGTCCTCAATGAGGGCGATGACGCCGAGGGGTCGTCGCCCGTCGTCGATCTGGCGGGCCCGTACCTGCAGCGTCCGCCGGGGTGGCCCGTAGAGGTCGAGCGTGCGCTCGGCCGTGCCTTCGTGCCAGGCGTCTTCGAGCAGCTCGGTCACGGCCTGGGCGGCCAGGGCGTCGCCGTGCCGGCTCACCATGAGCGCATTGGCCCGGGCGTTGCGGTAGATGACGGTGCCGTTCTCGTCGCAGAGGACGACACCTTGGGTCAACGTATCGAGGGAGCGCCTGAGGCGGATGGCGTCTGCACTGGACTCGGTGACTGCCTGCGCGGCACCCCCTGTGACCTGCTCCAGGTAGGCCAGCGACGTCTCAATGTTGGTCTCGTCCTCGGGGGGATCGATGCCCAGGCGGGAGCCCAGGGCGGTGAGTCGCTGCGAGATGGCCCGGCGGCCCGAGCGCCGGCCCAGGCGGGCGGCCACGGTGACCGACACCAGGAGGAACAGGACGGCCCCGCCGATGTAGAGGGCCTTGTGCGAATTGCTGATGACTGCAATTACGCCGCTACCGATCACGCCCCCAATATGACAGGGCTGGGGGGTCACCGTTGTCAACAATATGAAAAACATTGGAACGACACAGAACCGTTCTTCGACCGGTGGTGCAGGGCCGGGACTTCCGGCGCACCAAAGGACCGATGGAGGTGGCTGTGGGCGTGCTGGTGCTGGCTGATGTGACGCTGAACCCGAGTGTGAATGCCCTGCCGGGCGGGGGCACGCTGCAGACCCTGATCAACGGCCTGGGCGCCTGGGCGCTGATCGCCGCCCTGGCCGGGCTGGTCATCGGCGCCGCGGCCTGGGCCCTCGGTGTCCACGCCCAGAACTTCCAGCAGTCCATGGTGGGTCGGCGGGCCGTGCTGGTGTCCGGTCTGGCCGCCCTCCTGATCGGGGCCGCCCCGACCATCGTCAACTTCTTCTTCAACGCCGGCACCAGCCTGCACTGAGGATGCTCATCTTCATGTTGGCCGGAGCGCCGGCCACGGGGTGCCCCGGTATCGACGCCCTCAATCCGGTGTGCCAGGTGGTGAACACGGTGGGTGGCATCGGGGGGACGGTGGCCAGTGCCGGCGTGTCCGCTGTCTTGAGCGGGCTGAGCCAGTGGGTGGCCAGCGGCGCCGAATGGCTGCTGACCCAGATCGGCGACGTGTTGATCAGCACGACCACCATCGACGTCGGCGCCGACTGGTTCAAGACGCACTACGGACAGATGACGGCCCTGGCCGGGGTGGTGGTGTTGCCGCTCCTGGTCCTTCAGAGCATCCAGGCCATCTATCGGCAGAACGCGGGCCAACTACTCAAGGCGTTCTTCGTCCAGCTGCCGCTGGCCCTGGTGCTCGGCGTGGTGGCCATACAGATCGTCGTTCTCTCGGTGTCGGCCACCGATGCCATGTGCTCGGCCGTGGCCGGGGGGTCGGGCTCGGACATAAAGACACTGTTGACCGGACTGGTGCACGGCCTCATCACGGCGGTCGGTGATCCGACCCTGGCCACGTTCGTGCTGCTGCTGGTCGGGCTCCTGGTGGCGGCGGCCGCCTTCGTACTCTGGCTCGAACTACTGGTGCGGGCCGCCGCCGTCTACGTGGCCGTGCTGTTCCTCCCCCTGGCGTTGGCCACCTTGGTCTGGCCGGCGGTGTCGCACTGGTGCCGGCGTCTGGTCGAGACGCTGGCCGCGCTGATCCTGTCCAAGTTCGTCATCGTGGCCACCCTCAGCCTGGCCGCCGGTGCGGTGTCCTCGGGCACGGCCGGGACCGGCGATGCCGGATCGGGCTTCGCCTCGGTCCTGGCCGGCGGGGCGCTGCTGGTCCTGGCCACCTTCACGCCGTTCGTCATCCTGCGGCTGATCCCGGCCATTGAGGCCGGTGCCGTCGGGCACCTCGAGGGGGCCCGCCAGCGCAGCACCTCGGTGTTGACCCGGGTGCCCCGCAGCGCGGCGTCGTTTGCTCTGCGCGAGGGGATGACGGCGTTCCACGCGGCCCAGGGTTCGGCCCGACTGGCCGCCGCCAGCGGCCCGGTGGGTACGGGCACGCAGGGCAAGGCGGCCGTCCCCAATCTGGATCCGGGCATACCCGGCTCCGGAGAAGAGGCCACGGCCCGCATGAAGGCGGCGCAGGAGAATCCCCCCGACAAGGGTCCGATGCCGGTGGGACCGCCGCCGCAGTTCTCTGATGGTGGGGGTGGCGGTGGTTCGGGTGGTGGGGGACGGAGCGTCACGCCGACACCGAAACCGCCCGCCCCGCCGGCGGAGCCGCCCGATACTCGTAGGTGGGTCACCCGCTATGAGCCGCACCAGACGCGGTACACCTTCGAAAAGGATGAGAACGGACTCACCTACGCCAAGTGGCACCCGTCAGAGAACGACGAAGCGGCCGCCAAGCGCCAGGGAGGCGAATGATGGCCGGTGAGGGCACGCGCTACCGCTTCGGGCCGCGCGAACGCAGTGGCGCCCTGGCTGGTTGGCGGGCCGGGCAGATCCTCACGGTGGCACTGGGCCTGCTCTTCGGCGTGGTGGCCTTGCGCCAACTTCCCAACGTAGGCGGGGTGGCGGTGGCAGTCCTTCTCCTGCTGGTCTGTGCTGCGCTGGCTACCTGGCCCATCGCCGGCCGTACCGGCGAACAATGGGCGCCGGTCATCGTGCGCTGGGGTGTGCGGCACACGTCGTCGCGGCCCGGGCGCAGCAAGGATTCGTTGGGAGGTCTCCGCCTCCTGCAGGGGGAGTGGCGGGAGATGGGCATGGTGCACGACGTACGCGGCCGCACATTGACGGCTGCCCTCTCTCTACGTGGGCAGAGTTTCGCGTTGCTCGGGCCCGACGAGCAGGACAGGCGCGTGGCCGGGTGGTCGGCCGCCCTGGCCGCGGTGGCCCGTGAGGGTTCGCCGGTGCGGCGGTTGCAGTGGTTGGCCGCGTCCTTCCCCGACGAAGGGCACGGGGTGCGCAGCTACCTGGCCCGCCAGACCTCGGTCGATGCGGCGTCGGCCAGCGTGGCCTCCTACGAGTCGCTCTTGAGCGAAATGGATGCCGACGCCTGCACGCACGACGTGGTCCTGGCCGTCCAGGTACGGCTCACGAAGTCGGTGGAGGTGGCGGCCGAGGCGTTACGGCGAGAAGTGTCCTCGCTGAGCCGGCTCCTGACCGACGCCGACGTGGTGGTCGAGCGCATCATGACGGCCGACGACGTGGCGGCGCAGCTCCTGCGCACCTACGAACCGCACGGCGGACCGACCCCGGGCCAGTGGTCGATGTCCGATCCCTGGCCCATGGCCATGGCCGAAGAGTGGGGCAGCGTGCGGGTCGACGCCATGGTGCACGCCACGTTCTGGGTGGCCGAGTGGCCACGCACTGAAGTGCGGGCCGACTTCCTGGCGCCGCTGCTCTTGGGGGCCAGCCGGGCCACCTTGTCCATCACCATGGAGCCGCTGGGTCCCGAGCAGGCGGTGCGCAAGGTGGAGGCATCGCGCACGGCGGATTTGGCCGACGCCGAGTTGCGACGGCGCAGCGGCTTCATGTCCACCGCCCGGCACGCCCGCCAGTCCGAAGTGCTGGCCCGCCGCGAATCCGAACTGGCCGACGGCCACGCCTCGTTCCGCTACGCCGGGTTCGTCACCGTGTCGGCGCCGTCCGAGGCGGAGTTGGTCACGGCCTGCGACGCCGTCGAGCACGCGGCCGGTCAATGCCGGCTGTTGCTCCGGCGCCTCTACGGCGACCAGGCATCGGCGTACACCTGCACCCTGCCGCTGGCTCGGGGGCTGACCTGACCTGAACCATCACCGCCTGAATCATGTTCGGCCCGGGGCGGTACCGTCGAGTTGGTGAGTGACTACCCGAAATCCATTGTCCCGGTCGACCACAGCGAACCGGTCCCTCGACGGGTTCGGGCCTGGCTCGGTAGTGAGCTCGTCCTCGATACAACGAATGCCCTCTACGTCTGGGAGTGGCCCAACTATCCGCAGTACTACGTACCGCTGGAGGATGTCCGCCCCGAGTTCCTGGTCGAGGAGGCGCACGAGCAACACACTCACCTGGGTCACCGCCAGACCTACGGCTTGGCTGCGGGCGGCATCACCCGTCCCGACGCGGGATGGGTCTACAAGGACTCGACAGTGCCCGAGCTGGTGGGCCGCATCCGCTTCCAATGGTCGGCCCTCGACAACTGGTTCGAAGAGGACGAAGAGGTGTTCGTCCATCCCCGCGACCCCTATTCGCGGGTCGATGCGCTGCGCTCGACCCGAGCCGTCCGGGTCGAGCTGGAGGGCGTGGTCCTGGCGGAGACCACCTCGCCCGTCATGGTCTTCGAGACCGGCCTACCCACCCGGTACTACCTGAACCGGACCGACGTGGACTTCTCCCACTTGGAGGCCAGTGACACCGTGACGTCGTGTCCCTACAAGGGAAAGACGAGTGGGTACTGGTCGATCCGCCTGGGGGACACCCTGCACGAGGACCTGGCCTGGGCCTATGACTTCCCGACCCGCCAGCTCCTGCCCATCGCCGGCCTGGTCGCCTTCTACAACGAGAAGGTCGACATATTTGTCGATGGGGTCCTGCTGGATCGGCCCCAGACGCACTTCTCCTGAGCGGCGGACATCCCCACGAGGGACCAATAGCACTATAATCGTCCGTGTGTCCCACACCAGGCTGCCGACGGAGCGCCGTGAGATCGGACCCGGCTCGCTGCTGTGGCGCTGGGCCGGTGACAACCGGATCGCTTTTCTGGGCGGGACCATCGGCCTGCTGCAGTTGATGCAACCCGCCATCGGGGCCGGCGTGCTGGATCACTCGGACTTCTTCGGCGATCCGTACGGTCGCGTCTTCCGCTCCCTACCCCGGATCCTCGGCACGGTCTATGACGGGCCTCAGGCCGAAGACACCGGTCGGGAGGTCCGTGCGTTCCACAAGGACATTGCCGGCCTCGATTCGGGCGGGCAGCGCTACCACGCACTCGATCCAGCCACCTTCTGGTGGGCCCACGCCACCTTCCAATTCATGACCGAGCAGGTGGGCGATCGATTTGACACCCATCGCATCACCGAGCCCGAGCGCGAGGTGCTGTACCTCGATGGCGTTGAGTGGTACCGGCGTTACGGCGTCAGCGATCGCGCCGTGCCGGCCACCAGGGCCGAATTCCAAGTGGCCTTTGACGACGTCTGCGCCAACGTCCTGGAGATGAATCCGGCGGTGGAGTTCGTGCTCGATCTCCTCGACCACATCGAGCCGCCGCGCCTCACCGGTCCGCTGGCCCCACTCTCGCCGGTCTTGGGTCTGCCGCCATGGCGGCAACTGACGACGGTCCCTCTACGCATCGCGGCGATCGGGGGACTGCCGGCCATCGTGCGGGAGCGCTTCGACATCCCGTGGAGCAAAGCGGACCAGATGCAGCTCGATGCCATGCAACTCCTCATCGCCCAGGCGTGGCGCTTCGTGCCCTTCCCGATGCGGTGGCAGCCCCGGGCCCAGGACGGGTGGCGCCGGGTCTGGGCCGAACGAAGAGCAGATCGCCGGGCGGCCTAGTGGCGCGTCGCCGCACCTCCATCGGCATCATGCCGCTGGTGGCCAGCGTGGGATGGGGGGACGACGCCAACGACGACCAGGATCAACTGACCGAGCGCGTCCTCGGCGCCGGTGCCGAACTGCTGGCCGAATACGGGCTGCACCGCTGGAGCATGGACGATGTGGCCGAGCGGGCCGGCGTCGGCCGGACCAGTCTCTACCGCAAGTTCGCCGGGCGGGACGAACTCATTTACGCCGTGCTGGCCCGGGAGGTGCGCACGGTGTTCGCCGCCGTCACCGAAGCTGTTGCCTCCTTCGAGAGCCTGGAGGACAAGGTCGTCGAAGGTGCACTGGTGGCGCTGAGTGCGGTGGGCGATTCATTGGTATCGAGCCTCATCGCTTCGGATCCGAGCACGTTCCTGCCCTTCCTCACCACCGACGCCGGACCGCTGCTGGCGCTGGCCCGGGAACTGCTGGTGGCGCAAGCGGTGGCGCTGGGGGCCGACGTCAGTCGGGAGGAAGCCAGCGAGATGGCGGAGCTGGCGGCCCGACTCGGGGTGTCGTTCGTGCTCACACGCGACACGGTGTTCCCGGTGGGCGATCCCGAGGCAGCTCGGCGAACCCTGCACCGCGTGCTGGGCCCCATTCTCGCCCCGCTGGCTTCGACGACGGGTCGTCGCTAGGCCGCTACAGGATGGAAACGGCGCCGGTGATGGCGGCGCCGGCGGTGGCCGAGAGAACCCACCAGATCCCGCCGAAGGACTTGATCCCCTGGCCGGATGTTTGGGCCGGCTTGCGGTCGCCGATGTAGGTGTAGAGCGGATGGCCGGCATACGTCACCTGCTGGGTGCCGTCGGGCAGGGGGATGGTGCCGAGCAGCGACTGCTGCACGCCGGGACCCGCCACCCCGCCCCCGGTGGCCAACACCGGCGGCCACACGGTGTTGCAGACAAACGAGGTGCAGTTGGAGAAGGTCGGGTTGTCGGCGGTGAGGAGATAGATGGTGAAGCCGTAGCGATCGACCAGCACGGTGCCGAGAGATGTCTCGACCGAGTTGATCATCACCGAGTTCGGGGGCGGAGCGACACTGGTCGTGGTCGGCGTGGTCGAACTGGAACTGCCCGAAGACGTCGTGGACGGCAATGTCTTCACCGGCACCGTGGTCGTCGGAGCGGACGCGGCGCCCGACGTCGGGGTGACCGATACGGAGGGTGCGGTCGAGAGCGGACCGGTGGTCGAGGTCGCCGGGGTTGACGTTGTGGTGGTCTGGGTCGGAACTTCGCTCGTGGGCGTGGTGGACGGCAGGGCATCGGTGGACGGTTTGTGCGCCGAGGGGGCGCCCAGCGTTGGACCGGAGCTTCCGCAGGCAGCGAGTGCGATGGCCGCCACCAGGAGGCAGGCGCCCCGGGTGAGCCAGCGGGTGGAACGATCCTGCTGTGCCATGGCCAAAACTCCCCTGTCCGCCTCCGCCCGAGGAAATCCCCAACTGGACGTACGGTTCACCTGTCGCCGGAGATTGTTGCCTTCACCCTAGGGGAAACCACCCAGCCGGATGCGCCTGACCGCCGGACCGGCGGGACATGCGGCCGCCGGGCCCGACCGTTCATTCTCCACCATGAGCCATAGTCCACGTGTTCCCGCCCACCAGGTGACCACGCGCAATCTCGGCGCCGCCTACCCCTTCATTGCCGAGGCCGGACTCGGGCACCGGGGCGTGGTCATCGGCGATGACCTGCTCGGCGGTTCCTTCGTCTTCGATCCTTTCGAGCTCTACGCCCAGGGGATCATCTCCAATCCCAACATGGTGGTCTTCGGCCAGATCGGTCGGGGTAAGAGCGCCTTCGTGAAGACGTTTCTGTGGCGCCAGGCTGTCTTCGGTCGCCGAGCCTTGGTGGTCGATCCCAAGGGCGAGTACGGAGACCTGGCCGCGGCCTGGGGCGTGCGCCCGGTGGCGCTCCGGCCCGGAGGGGCGATCCGGCTCAACCCGCTCGATCCGGGACCTGACCATGACGACGGGACGCGGGATCGGGAGGGCGGCACGGCCCGCCGGCAGACTGAGCTGCTCACCTCGTTGGCGAGCGCCTGCCTCGGGCGGAGCCTGCTGCCGCGAGAACGCGCCGCGCTGGGGGTGGCCCTGGTCACCGCCACCGAGCAGGCCGCGGTGCCCACCGTGCCGTCGGTGGTCGAAGCGTTGCTGGCGCCCACCACGGCGTCGGCCGCCGCCTTGCGCACCGAACGCCGCGAGTTGTTGGAGGACGGGCGCGACGTGGCCCTCGAGTTGCGCCGCCTGGTGCACGGCGACCTGGCCGGGATGTTCGACGGCCCGACCACTCCGGGCCTCGACCTCTCTGCTCCCCTGGTCGTGCTCGACCTCTCGGCGCTCTACACCTCGGCCGCGTTGGGCATCCTGATGGCTTGCGCCACGGCGTGGCTACAGGCCGCCCTGGCTCGGACGTCGTCGGCCCGGATCGGATCCGGCTCACCGGGCGGCCAGGTCTTCCTGGTGGTGGACGAGAGTTGGGCCATCCTGTCCAACCTCGGGGTGGCCCGGTGGCTGCAGTCGTCCTGGAAGTTGTCGCGGGCCTTCGGGGTATCGAACGTGGCCGTGCTGCACCGCGTCTCGGACCTGCGTTCTGTCGGTGCCTCGGACTCCGAACAGGTGGCCCTGGCCCAGGGCTTGCTGGCCGACTCGGAGACGCGGGTGATCTACGCCCAGTCCTCGGGTGAGTTGGCCTTGGCGTCCGAACTGCTCTCCCTCTCATCGACCGAAACGGAACTGCTCCCCCAACTGCGGCGAGGCGTGGCGTTGTGGAAGGTGGGGCAGCGCTCCTTCCTGGTGCAGCATCGGCTCAGCGCGATGGAGCACCAGCTGGTCAACACCGACGGCGCCATGGACGCTCGATGAGCCGGCCAGCATGACGAGCGTGACGGCGGCCGTCCTGCCGGTGGCGTTGGGCGGCGCCCTCTTCGCCGCCGTCTCCATGCGGCCGTCGATCGATTCGCTCGGACGGATAGGCCGGCGACGTCAGCGGGGCGCCCACTGGGCCGATCGCCGAGACCTGCGCCCGCTGTTGGTGGCGCCGCGCCAGCCCTACCCGGGCCGTCTGGTGTTGGGCACCAGCCCCAGCAAGGTCCACACGTCGCTGGTGGTGGCCGAAGCGCAGCAATCGGTGGTGGTGGTCGGCCCCACCCAGAGTGGCAAGACGACGGCGCTGGCCGTGCCGGCCATCCTCAACTGGCAGGGTCCGGTGGTAGCGGCCAGCGTCAAGAGCGACCTCCTCCAGCACACCCTCGGTCGGCGAACCGCCATGGGTCGGGTGTGGTGCATAGATCCCACCGGGGCCACCGGAGCCCGGCCCAGCACCTGGTCGCCGTTGGCCGCTTGCATCCAATGGCCGGCTGCGCTGCGTATGGCTTCGGACCTGGCCGAGACGGCCAAAGGCGACGGAGTCCTGACCGACGGCGAGTTCTGGTACGCCAACGCATCCAAGTTGCTGGCCCCGCTTCTCTTCGCGGCGGCCCACGACGGCCGGTCCATGGCCGACGTGTTGCGTTGGGTGGACACCCAGGAGGCAGCCGAGGTGTCGGTCATCCTCGAGCAGATCGGCCAGGAGGATGCCCTCATCGCCGCTCGGGCCACCTGGTGCCGGGACGACCGGACGCGCAGTTCGGTCTACACGACGGCCGAGACGATCCTGGCCCCGTTCGCCGGCATGCGGGACAGCTCGAGTGGCCGCTTCGAACCCTGGGACCTGCTCGGCGCGGCCAACACGCTGTACCTCTGCGCGCCGGCGCACGACCAACGCCGGCTGCGGGGCTTCTTCAGCGCGCTGACCCAGCAGGTACTGTCCCATGCCTTCGCTCAGGCCACGTTGCGGGGCAAACCGTTGGACCCCCCGCTGCTCGTGGTCCTGGACGAGGCGGCCCACATTGCACCTCTACCCGAGCTCGACGGCCTGGCCGCCACCTCCGCCTCGCACGGCATCCAACTGGTGACGGTGTGGCAGGACCTGGCTCAGGTGCGTTCCCGCTACGGCGCCAAAGCCCCCACCGTGCTCAACAATCACCGGGCCAAGATTTTTCTGCCCGGCATCGCCGACCCCGACACCCTGGACTACGTCAGTCGCCTGGTGGGCGACGAGGAGATCGCCCTGCCCTCGGTCACCCGTGACCCCCACGGCGGCCGTTCCACCACGTCGACCACCTCGCCCCGTCGCCTTTTGCCCCCCGAGGAGTTGCGCTGTCTCAACCGCAGTCAGGCCGTCCTCGTCTACGGCACTCTCCCGCCGGCCCGGGTGCGTCTGCGGCCGTGGTGGGAAGCACCACTGCCGGGCCACCCCGCCTAATTACCCCTGCGACTCGTGCACCTCGCGGATCCGTCCGACCAGCTCGTGCACGCTCGGCCCCTCCAGCCAGGCCGAGAGATCGAGATCGAAGTCGGCGTCGGAGGCTGGACCTTCATCGAGGTGGTGGGCCTCCGAGGCCATCCAGCGGCCGTCCAGATGCCGGACCTCGGTCAGGACTTCGGCGTAGGGGAGCGTGCTGGCGGCGGCCGACCCGAAGCCGAAGACGCGCTCGGACCCCAACACGGCATTGGTGGTGGCGCGTCCGGTGAGGAGGCGGCGGTAGTCGTTGCGCTCGAGCTCGCCGGCGTAGGCCTCGAGGATGTGCACCGTGCGCGTCATGACCGCGTCGTCAAAGGCGTAGAAGACATTGGGCGCCGGCAGGTCACCCCACACGCCCCACATCCACCAGCGCACATCTGACGGCAGCGCGGCCATGGCGCGTTGCACGCCGCGACCCACCACTTCATGACCATGGTGCACGTCGTGGGGCGAGGGTGACGCCACAACGGATGCGCCGAAGCGCGCCATGATCGCCGGCAACTCGGTGGCCACCCGATTGGTGGCACCGGCCAGATCGTCATCAATGGAAATGTCGAGAGGTGGGTCCAAGAACACGGGCACGAAACCGGCCCGGAGGGCGGCCTCCTCCGCCTCGGCCTGGCGCCGCTTCCACTGGTCCGGGAAGCCGAGGCTGGCGATCACGCTGACCACCTGCCAGCCCCGATCGAGCAGGTGTAGGAGCGCGCCCGGACAGCCGACCGCCTCGTCGTCGGGGTGCGGAGCCACGTGGACGATGGAGGGAGACATGGTCTACGCAGGCTAGGTCCGGGACAGTGCGAAACACCCGGGATAGTTGACATGTGACTAAAAGGTCACATAAAAATGACAGGGTGGACCTCGTGTTCAAAGCCCTGGCTGATCCGACCCGGCGGAGCCTCCTCGATGCATTGTTCCAACAGGACGGGCAGACCTTGGGCATGTTGGAGGAGCGCTTCGCCATGACCCGGTTCGGGGTCATGAAGCACCTCAATGTGCTGGAGGAGGCCGGGCTGGTGGTGACGCGGCGACGCGGCCGCGAGAAGTGGCATTTCCTGAACGCAGTCCCGATCCGGCTCGTCCATGACCGGTGGGTGAGCAAGTACGCCGAACCCTGGGTGGCCACACTCAGCGACCTGAAAACAGAATTGGAGAGCACCATGGAGAAGATCTACGAGATCTACATCCGCACCACACCCGAGCGGCTCTGGGAGGCCATCATCACCCCCGAGATCCGGGCCAAATACAACTTCGGCGCCGGCGTGCACTCGGACTGGCTGGTGGGCTCGCATTACGAAATGGGCGCGTCGGGTTTTCAACTGGGGGAGGGCGAGATCCTCGAGATCGATCCGCCCCACAAATTGGTGCACACCATGACCGCCCTGTGGGGTGACGACGTCAAAGCCGAAGGCGAGTCCCGCGTCACCTGGGAGATCAATCAGGTGGAGGACTCGTGCCAGCTCATCGTCACCCACGACCAGCTGCGCGACGGCGCCAACGACCAGCTCTTCGGCGGCTGGCCCATGATCCTCTCGGGTCTCAAGACCTGGCTGGAGACCGGCGAGCTCCTCACTACGCCTGGTTCCTTGATGTACACCTAGCGAGATACCATGGACAGAACACTCTAAATAGAGTATTCTGCTGGAATGCCGCGCAGCAGTCGAGCCAATCCACTGGCCCTGGCCGTGCTGGTGACGCTCTATGAGCGGCCGATGCACCCCTACGAAGTGGCGCAGACGCTGCGCCAGCGGGCCAAGCACGAGAGCGTGCGTCTCAACTACGGCTCGCTCTACGCCGTAGTGGAAGGGCTGGAGAAGAGGGGCCTGATCCGGGCTACCGAGACCGTGCGCGAGGGCAAACGGCCCGAGCGCACGATCTACGAGATCACCGATCAGGGCTCGGTCGAGATGACCGACTGGATGACCGAGCTGATCGGGGTGCCCAGCAAGGAGTACCCGAAGTTCATGGCCGGCCTGTCCTTCCTGGGCGCGCTGTCGCCGGATGACGCACTTGCTGCCTTGCGCCTGCGGTCCAACGCCTTGGAGATGCAACTGGCCCAGGTCCGGGCCACCATGCGGGCCGCCCGCGATGCCGGCCTGCCCCGCCTCTTCATGGTGGAGTCGGAATTCGACGAAGCCCAGATTGACGCCGAGCTGCATTTCGTCAACGGCCTCGTCAAGGACATCGCGTCCGGCGACCTCGAAGGCCTCGAGATGTGGAGGTCTTTCCACACCGAAGGGATCATCCCGATGGAGGGGGTGGTCTTCTCGTTCGGTCCCCAATAACGGTTCGGCGCCGCGTGTTGGACCACGCGACGCCGAATCCGCTCAACCACGAGTTTCGATCACGAAGGATCTTCGCCCGGGGCAGCACCCACAAGCGTAGGCGACCTCCGTGCATCGGGCTCTCTCACTCGACACGAAAGGAGCGCGCCCATGCACGCCCTCATAGAGGCCGAAGGCCTCAGCAAACGCTTCGGTAAAGTCAACGCCCTCAACCAGCTCGACCTGGTAATTCCTTCCGGGGAAGTGGTAGCGGTCCTCGGTCCCAACGGAGCCGGCAAGACCACCCTGATCAGAACAATCGCCACGCTGCTGCGACCCGACGCCGGTCGACTTCTGGTGGCCGGCTTCGATGTGACAAAGGACTCCATGGCCATCCGCCGCCTCATCGGACTGGCCGGACAGTCGGCCGCCGTCGAGGAGATGTTGACCGGCCGCGAGAACCTGACCATGGTCGCCCGTCTCTACGGACAAAGTGCCCGCCAGGCCCGGGCCAGCACCGACGCCGTGTTACACCAGGTCAGCCTGACCGACACCGCCGATCGCCAGGTGCGCACCTATTCGGGCGGCATGCGCCGCCGCCTCGACCTGGGCGCCAGTCTGGTGGGGCGGCCGCGCCTCCTCCTGCTGGACGAACCAACGACGGGACTGGATCCGGGCAGCCGTTACGAGTTGTGGGATGCCATCCGCGACCTGGCCAACGACGGCACCGACATCCTGCTCTCCACCCAGTACCTCGATGAAGCCGACCAGCTGGCCGCCTCCATCGTCATCATCGACGACGGCCGGGTCATCGCGCAGGGCACGCCCGGCGAGCTCAAGTCGCGGGCCGGAGCCGACATGATTGAGCTGCACACCCGCGATCTGGACAGCCTGGCATCGGCCACGCAGATCCTGGCCGATCTGCACACCGGGATGCCCACCAGCGAACCGGCCACGCGTCGCTGTGCGGTCACCGCTCCCGGGGGCGCCCAGCTCCTGCCCGTGGTGGTCCGCGCCCTCGATGCCGCTGCCATCACCGTCGATGACATCACCCTGCGCCGGCCGACGCTGGACGAAGTCTTCATGGCGCTGACCGGACGCACGGCGTCGGCACCGGCCACATCAGAGCGGGGAACATCGAAGAACGTGAAGGAGCGTGCGGCATGACCATCCCAGCAACGGTTTCGAGTGGACCCATCGGCAATGTCGGTGCGTCGTATGTGGGGGCCTCGCGCCAAGTGGCGACCCGTACGGTGAAGAAATTCGTGCGTTCACCCCAGCTGATCATCGCCGGCACGGCGCAGGGCACGTTGTTCCTGCTGATCTTCCGCTACGTCTTCGGTGGTGCCGTCAGCCATACCGGCTCCCTGTCCTACGTGGATTTCCTGGTGCCCGGGTTCGTGGTCACCGGCGTGCTCTTCTCCGGCATGGGAGCCGCCACCGGCATCGCCGATGATCTGCAGGGCGGACTGTTCGACCGTCTGCGTTCATTGCCGATTCGCCTGCTGTCGATCGTGACCGGACGCGTGGCGGCTGACACCGCCTCGGTGGTCTGGGGTCTGACTGTCACCACGGTGATCGGCGTCCTCATCGGTTTCCGTGTCCACGACGGGGCCGTGCATGCGGCCGAGGCCTTCGGTCTGTGCGCGCTCTTCGGGTTCGTGTTCTGCTGGCTCTTCATCGCGTTGGGCCTGGCGGCCGGCAGCCCGCAGGCGGCACAGGGCATCTCGTTCCTGGTCTTCCCTCTGACCTTTGTCTCGAGTGCCTACGTGCCGGTGTCGACCATGCCGGGATGGATGCAGGCCTTCGCCAATCATCAGCCGCTCACCTACATGTCCAACACGGTGCGCCTGCTCACCGGTGGTCACCAGGCACAGCAGCTTCTGCATCAGACCCTGGGCAACACCCTGTGGCCCGCGCTGCTGTGGTCGCTGGGCATCGTGGTCGTCTTCGCACCCTTCACGGTGCACCGGCTGCGGCGGGCCTGAGCCGGCGGCCGGTCGCCACGGATCAGATCGGGGAGCCCGGCGCCACCAGCGGCCAGGGGCGCTCGCGTTCCACCACCCGGGCCAACTCCAACAGGAGGGGCTCGGCGTGGTGGCGCCCGATGATCTGCATGCTGACCGGCTGCCCGTCCACCAAACCGGCCGGAATGGCCACGGCCGGGTTGCCGGTCGTGTTCGAGGGGATGGTCAGCGCGCCGTTGTTCCCGACCGCTGCTTCGAAGCCGTACTCGCTGACCAGGTCGATGCCGTCGATGGTGGTGGGCATCGGCCCCTTGGCCGGAAACGCCACGTCGGGATTGGTGGCGCAGATGATGAAGTCGACCTCGTCGAAGACCTTGGCGTTGGCCACGATGATCTGGCGGCGGAAGGCCTCTATTTTCTTGGCCGTCTCCAGGTCGTAGTGATTGGTGGCGATGTTGGCGGCCAGCATGATCTCGGGTGTCAGTTCGCTGGCGCAGTCCGGGTAGAGATCGCCCAGTCCGACCAGCAGGCTGGCCGTGCCGGCCAACGCCCATTCGAGTCCGCCGCGGGGGAAGCTGATCGGGACATCAACCTGGACCAACCCGGCATCGGCGATGAGCGCGGCCGCTGCGGCCTCCACCTTCTCCCGCACGGCCGCGGCGACGACGGCCGCACCCAGGTCGATTGACACGGTGACCCGCTTGCCCTTCAGATCGAGAGAACCCAGGCCGGCCTCCCACCCTTCGACGCGAGGGAGGCTGAAGGGGTCGTACTCGCTGGCCCCGTTGCAGACATCGAACCAGCGGGCGGCGTCGCGCACTGAGCGGGCCAGGCAGCCCACCACCGCGGTCAGTGGTTCGATCTCGGTATGCGGTCCCTTCGGGATGCGTCCGAAGGTGGCCTTCAGCCCGAAAAGACCGGTGAAACCGGCTGGAATGCGGATGGAACCGCCGCCGTCGCCGCCGGTACAGATGGGCAGCAGGCCGCCGGATACCGCGGCGGCCGACCCGCCGGACGAGCCGCCGGGCGTGCGCGCCTGGTCGTAGGGATTCGAGGTGGCGCCGTGCAGCCTGGTGTAGGTGCAGTTGATGCCACCGAACTCGCTGGCCGTGGTCTGACCGACCAGGACGGCGCCGGCCTGACGGATGCGGGCCGTCATGGTGGCGTCGTAGTCGGAAATCTCGTCTTTTAGGACGAGCGAGGCCTCGGTCTGGGGCCAACCCTTGACCGGGTCCAGCTCCTTCACACCGATGGGCACACCACCGAAGGGAAGGGAGACGTCAGCGCTGGCCGCGCTGGCCCGCGCCTGCTCCTCGTCAATGAAGCAGACGGCGTTCAGTGTCGAGCCAGCGATGGCGTTCAGCGACGCATCGAGCGCCTCGGTGGGGGAGATGGTGCCGGCCCGGTAGGCGTCGACAAGGGAACAGGCGTCTTGCATCCATGGTTGGTCGCTCACGGCTCGGCACGTTACCAACGCGCTGTCGGCATCGCTCTATTCGCTGGTGGCCCGCCGGAACAGATAGGAGGCCAACGGAGCGAAGACGACCAGGAACACCAATGACCACAACAGGGACGCCTCCACCGGGTGCTGCATGGGCCAGGCGTGCACCGTCGCTGACGGATTGGGGTTGCCGAACATGTGACGAGCCCCCGCCGTTACCGCGCTGACGGGGTTCCAGTCGGCGATGGCCTGCAGCCAGCCTGGCATGCCCTGTGTGGGCACCAGTGAGTTGGAGATGAATGCCATCGGAAAGAGGACAAGGAATCCAAACGACTGGGCCGACTCCGGACCCTTGCTGGTCAGTCCCACGCAGGCCGAGGCCCACGAGAGGCAGTAGCTGAAGAGGAGGGCCAGGCCGAAGCCACCGATCACCGAGGGGATGCTGGCGTCCGGCCGCCATCCAATAGCCAGGCCGGTCAGCGCCACGATGGTGACGCAGACCGCGGCCGACAACACGTCAGAGATGGAGCGACCGACCAATATGGCGGCCCGCCACATGGGCAACGTTCTGAACCGGTCGATCACTCCCTCATGGAGGTCGGTACTGAGCCCGACAGCGGTCCCCATGGTGGACGTGGTCAGGTTCAGCGTCAGCAGACCAGCCAGGGCGAAGTTCTTGTAGCCGCCGACAATCGGGATGCCCGAGCCGAAGACGTAAATGAACAGCAACGTGAAGAGGACCGGCTGGATGGTCACGTCCGAGAGCTGCATGGGCTCGCGGCGGACGTGCACCAGGTTGCGGCGGGTCAGCGACCACACATCGCGTACGGGCCCGCTGATCCGCTCGAGCACGGAGGGCCGGATCGGAGCCAAGGAAGGCAAGGAGAGCGTGGTCATGCGGAGACTCCTTCGAGCTCGTTGGGAAGGTCATCGACCGTGAGGGGGCGCTCGTCGTCGGCGTCGTCGGGAGCGTTGCCGGTGAGCGAGAAGAAGACATCGTCGAGCGAGGGCTGCCGGATCTCAATGTTGTCGACCACGATGCCGGCGGCGTCCAGCGCCCGCACCACCGCAGTGGCCAGGCCCGAACCGCTGTCAATGGCTGCGCTCAGGTGTTGCCCGTCGGCGCTGACCAGGACCCGCCCGGCCACCAGCGGCTGCAACGCAGCCACAGCTCCATCGGCCGGAAATGACAGCGTGACCTCCAAGCGGGCGCTCTTGCTGGCTTCCTTCAACTGGCGCGGCGTCCCTTCGGCGATGACCCGACCGTGGTCGATGACCACGATGTTGTCGGCCAGCGTGTCGGCTTCGTCCAGGTACTGGGTGGTCAACAACAAGGTGACCCCGTCGCTGACCAGTTCCCGGATGACCTCCCACATCCGCTGGCGGCTGACGGGGTCCAGCCCGGTGGTCGGTTCGTCGAGGAAGAGCACCGAGGGTCGCGTCATGGTGCTGGCGGCCAGATCCAACCGCCGCCGCATGCCGCCCGAGTAGCCCTTCATGATCCGGTCGGCGGCATCGGTCAGGTTGAAACGCTCGAGGAGGTCATCGGCCCGCTTCTTGGCCGCCGATCGTCCCATCCGGCTCAGCTCTCCGATGAGGACCAGGTTCTGCCGTCCGGTGAGCGCCCCGTCAAGTGTGGCGTCCTGGGCGGCCACGCCCATGCACCGGCGGACATCGGCCGCCTGGGTGACCACGTCGAAGCCGGCCACGGTGCCCCGGCCCGAGTCCGGGCTGGCCAGCGTGGTGAGGATGCGCACCGCGGTGGTCTTGCCGGCTCCGTTCGGTCCGAGCACACCCAGGATGGTCCCGGCCGGCACGACGAAGTCGACGCCGGCCAGGGCCTGGGTGTCGCCGTAGCGCTTTGTCAGCCCGGAGGCCTCAATCATGTTGTCCGGTGCCATGGCGTCCTTACCTGTCGGCTAGTAGTTTCGTACTAACCGCATGGTAAGGGGCCAACTTACCTGCCGTCAAGTAGTATTGAAGATGTGACGCAGGACGCCGTGGTTACCGAGCCGCCCCCAGAGACCTTGAGCACCAGGGAGCGGATCCTCAATGTGGCTCTTGACCTCTTTATAGAGAAGGGGTTCGACAAGACCTCATTGCGCGAGATCGCCGAGCAGCTGGGCTTCACCAAGGCGGCGCTCTACTACCACTTCGCCTCCAAGGACGACATCTTGATGGCGCTGCACATGCGCATTCACGAGTTTGGTCGTGATGCCCTCCAGCACTTCCAGACTGAAGTCGTCACCCTTCCGGCATGGGGCGATCTCCTGGGCCAGTTGGTCGATCAGATGTTGGCGCAACGCAAGATCTTTCTCTTGCACGAGAGGAATCAGGCCGCTTTCGAGAAGTTGCACCAAGAAGCGCACGAAGCCGAACATGAAGACTTTCAGGCCCAATTCCAACGCATCCTGGCCGATCCTCGCATCCCGGTGCGGGATCGCGTCCGCATGGCGGCGGCCTTCGGGGCCATCGTGGCCGGACTCTTCATGTCCGGCGACGCCTTCAACGATCTGTCCAACGACGAGATCCGCGGCTATCTGGGCGATGCCCTGGGCGATCTGCTGCACTGAGGCGCCCGTACGGCTGGAGAGCGCCATGGGTACAGTGCGGACAGTGGATACGGACTCGAAAAGCTCAGCCCCCGAACATCCCTTCACGCTGGCCATTGATGTCGGTGGAACCGGACTCAAAGCGTCGGTGCTTTCCAAGGATGGCACCATGGTGGCCGATCGGGTCAAGATCGCCACCAGCTATCCCATGCCGCCCGATGGTGACAACGGCTTGGTCGCGGCGCTCACGAAATTGGTCAAGCCCTTGCCTGAGGCAGATCGGGTCTCCTGTGGCTTCCCGGGCATGGTGCGCAGCGGGCATGTGCTGAGTGCTCCGCATTTCGTACTCAAGAAGGGTCCGGGCACGGCGGTCGATCCCGCACTGTTCAAAGCGTGGTCCGACTTCGACCTGGCGACAGCACTGACAGCATCCTTGGGCAAGCCGACCAAGGTGGCCAACGATGCCGATGTCCAGGGCGCCGCCGTCGTAGAGGGTAAGGGGCTGGAACTCGTCATCACCTTGGGTACCGGGTTCGGCACGGCCCTCTTCATGGACGGCCAACTTCTCCCGCACATGGAGCTGGCCCACCATCCGTTTCACAAGGAAGAGACGTACAACGAGGCGCTGGGTGAACTCGCCCGCAAGAACGAGGGTGACAAGCACTGGAACAAGCGGGTGCGCGAAGCGGTGGCTTGTCTTGACGCCCTGTTCTTCTTCGATCATCTCTACATCGGCGGCGGCAACGCCCGGGCCGTCGACCGCGATGAGCTGGGCGATGTACTGGAGCGAACCACCGTGGTCGACAACACGGCGGGCATTCTGGGTGGCATAAAGCTGTGGGACGGCCCCCACATTGGAGTCTGAGCAATGAGGGCTGTCACGGCGACCGACGCGCCTTTGGCCTGGGATCCTCTGGACGAGCAGTACAAGGACGACCCCCACACCATCTGGAAGCGCCTCCGTGACGAGGCACCCCTCTATTACAACGAACAGCTCGACTTCTATGCACTGAGCCGGTTCAGCGATGTGGACGGCGCCCACCGGGACCCGCATACGTTCAGCTCGGCCCACGGCACTGTGTTGGAAATGATGTCCCCCGAAGTGCTCAGCGGTGGGTTGATGATCTTCCTCGATCCACCGGATCACACCCGGCTGCGCCGCCTGGTCTCAAAGGCCTTCACCCCACGGCGGATGGCTGTCCTCGAAGATGACGTCCGCTCGTTGTGCGCATCGTTGCTCGATACCCAGGTTGGCCATTCCACGTTCGATTACGTGCAGGACTTCGGAGCACGGGTCCCGGCCTATGTCATCGCTGCTCTGCTGGGGGTCCCCCAGGAAGATCGCGACTACGTGCGACACGAGATCGACAGCACATTCCATCTCGATCCGGTGACCGGCATGATCAACGACCACTCCGCTCAGGCCATGGCCAACCTGCACGAATACACCATCGCGCAGCTCGAGGCCCGGATGCGCCAGCCCCGCGACGACATGTTCACCGACTTGCTGCAGGGCGAAATCGTCGATGAGGACGGCGAGGTGCGTCGGCTGACCCTGGACGAAGTGGTCATGTTCTCGCTCCTCATCGTGATGGCCGGCACCGAAACGGTGGCTCGACTCATTGGGTGGGCCGGCGTAGTGCTGGCTGATCATCCCGATCAGCGCGCCGAACTGGCGGCCGACGCCAGCCTCATTCCCAATGCCGTCGAAGAGCTCCTGCGCTACGAGTCCCCGTCCCCCGTGCAGGGCCGCTGGACGACGGCCGAGACGGAATTCCAGGGTCAGGTCATCCCGGCCAATTCCAAGTTGCTCCTTATTGACGGATCAGCCGGGCGGGACGAGCGCAGCTTCCCGAACGCCGACCAGTTTGACATCCGCCGGGTGATGGATCATCACCTCTCGTTCGGCTACGGAGTCCATTTCTGTCTCGGTGCCGCTCTGGCCCGACTTGAAGGTCGGATCGCCATTGAGGAGACGTTGCGTCGGTTCCCGGTTTGGACAGTGGATCTGTCGAAGGCCACGCCATTGCACACCAGCACAGTCCGGGGCTACGCCAACCTGCCGATTGAAGTCTGACCGGGCGAAGTGGTCTTTCGGCGGATCCGATTTTGTCAGTTACACTGGCAAGTCACCTAGCGCTCGTAGCTCAACGGACTAGAGCATCTGACTACGGATCAGAAGGTTGGGGGTTCGAATCCCTCCGAGCGCGCTTTTTGGCCTTGTCCCACCGTTCAGTTGCTGCACACCCGGATCACCCGGTGCCACCTACCGGCAGCACCACATGTGAAGCAAAGTGGCGAGAGCGGTGCACTGTCTGGTGAGCGATGACCCCGTCAGTCTCCGCATCAGCTGGCATTCCGGTATTTAGGTTGCGGTTGAAGTGTGGGAACGCACTTGAAGCGATCTGCAATCGGATGCGATGACCCACTGCGAATGCATGTCCGACCATCCCGAGGTCGATTTTGAGTGACGTGACTTCTTTTGCGGGATTAGTTCCATCGGAAGGCGGTTCTCTCTGCCAACTGAGTTGCACCATGCCGTCGGCGATGTTGCGGGATGTTCCATCCGGGCTCACGTCGCACAGCTTGACGATGAAATCAGTATCAGGGGCACTGGTGGACACGAAGAGTTGGACGTGAGGATCACCAACGACTACGACGGTACTCTCCAGGAGAGGGGAGCTGTAGACCAAGACGTCATCGCGCCCTTCGACCCGCGACTGATCAAATGGTCCAGGTACCGTTGGCCCGCCCAGGTTCAGCGCCCGAAATCCAACTGAAGGAACTGGGACATTGGGGTCATAGTCGAATTCATCGACTGCGTCCTCCGCCGTCGGCGCCGCGTGCATCAGGGCACCATCGCCTGAAACGGAATTAGCACCTTGGACCGCGTAAAGGAAGATGCGATGCTCACCGCTCTCTGGAGGCGGCCAGTCTGACGCGTGACGCCACGCATTGACACCAGTTAGGAAGTAACGGACGTCCGGCTCGAACGGAGTGTCGTCTCGCAGGTGATGTGAGAAAAAGGCCAAGTGAGCCGCCCCGACGCCGCCGCCCAGCAGGGATGCCAGCTGGCCGAAGCCCAGGTCACCCAGATGGACGTCGTGTTGGGTGTGGCTCCACGGTCCAACGATCATCCGTGTGTCTTCGCGGGCCCCCGCGGTCCCTCCGTTGGAGCGGAGCTTCCGAAAGAAGTGAGATCCACCGGCCTGGTCCCACCAGCCGGTGGTAAGGAGGGCTGGAACCTCAATCCGATGGAAAGCATCGGTCAAGGCACCACCTGCGTTGATGATGCGTTCGGTGAGCTCCCGGTAGGTCGGCATTCCGGGGATAGTGAGGGGAGCGAGGTCCCCCAGCGGCAACGTGCTGGCCACCGACGCCGGATCGACGAGCGCCGACATGGCTTTCCTCATGTCGCCCGGATCGACGTGTCCTTCCGCCGCTCGTTTCTGCAAGACGTCGACGGCCACCAAGGCGCTCCAACTCAAGATCACCCCTTCGAGCATGCGGGTCGTGATGCGCGCATCTGTGCTTCCGACCAAAGCCGGAGCGATGGCTCGGAGGCTTGGCGGCTGCGCAACGGCCGCGGCCATCGCATTGAGAGCCTCGTAGGAGCCACCGATCATGCCGACTCGCCCGTTGCACCAATCCTGGCTGGCCACCCACTCAATGCAGTCGAAGCCGTCGTCCTGTTCGACCGAGTCCCAACCCATCAGCGACCATTCGCCCTCGGACGCGAAGCGGCCTCGGATGTCCTGGTAGACGACGGCGAATCCGGCTTTGGCTGCATCAAGTGCATTTAGGTGGGCGAAGGAGCCTAGGCGGATGCCCTTGTCGTAAGGAGTACGCGACACGATGGCCGGTACCGGTTCAGACGTTTCCGGGCGGATGATGTCAGCACGTAGGACGACGCCATCGCGTGTCTTCATTTCAACATCGCGCTCGAATCGGATTGGATGAGCCACGATGGTTGGCTTAGGTGGCCTTCTGGAGCTCCGGCAGGACTTCTCGGGCAAAGAGTTGGATGCTCCGCTCGGAGACATCGACCGGCATCCCCGCAAAATGAAAAACACCGACAAAGTTGTCCGTGCCAATGTCACGGCCAAGGCGCAATATATGTTCAACGCATTGCTCGGGCGTGCCGCAGACCTGGAGATCAATCTGCAGGTCCACCATTTGGCGGGCTACGGCGTCGCTCTCGGCGGCATAGGACTCGTACCCCTTGGTGGTGGCGAAGTGGGCTCCGCCGAGTTCGTAGTGGCGTACGACGTTCTCCGCCTGTTGGCGGACCCATGTGTTCTTGAACTCGGCCACTTTGGCCTCGTCTTCGTCGCAATAAACGCAGAGTGAGACGATGGGCGGCGGCGGGTCTTCGTTCCAACGGGAGCGGTAAGCATCCGTGTGCGTTTTCACATCCGCCAGAATGAGATCCATCGGCTTCTGCGGAATGATCAACATGCCCAGTCCGAGGTTGGCCGTTATATGGCACGACTCCGGTGAGACGGCTGCGCCAAACCGACGCCCGACGAACGAACCGGCTGGCTTAGGGCGGATTTCAGCTCGGGGCTGCTTGATGATCTCTCCGTCGTACTCGCAGAAGCCACTTTCCAGTCCTTCGATGACCATGGCTGAGGCTTCGTTGAATCGCGTCCGGGACTCATCCATGGGGACACCGAATGCCTCGAATTCTTTTCGAGCAGCGCCGCGTCCGAGGCCGAAAATAAAGCGACCACGTGAGAGGTGGTCGAGGGCCGACACCTGTTCGGCAATTCGAATGGGGTCGTGCCACCACGGGACCACCACCACCATTGTGCCGAGTTGGATGTGTTCGGTCTTCCCGGCCATGAAACTCAAGAACTCGAACGGGTTGGGCGACAGGCAATAGTCCGTGAAGTGGTGCTCGACGGTCCAGAGCGAGTCAAAACCCAGGGGTTCAGCCTGAACGGCCAACCGAATGTTGTCCTCATACACGTCGGCGTCAGAGTGAGTGTCATGGGGATTGTGAAACACCGAACACATGCCAACCTTCATCGCATTCCTCCTTCTGGGATCATCTTTCGGTACAGAGCCATCTCTTCAGCCGAACTCCCGGGCATGGAATAGCCGTCTTGAGCCCGAATGTCGGCCAGGTGATCGCGAACGTCTTCGGGCGAAAGATGGTCACTCCAGTAGCCGGGTACCTCAGCCGTGAAGACCCGGGCCACACGCCCACCGCCGGCGGAATAGATCTCACCGGTGGTGGGACAGTCAGGGTGGGCCAGCCAGGCGACGACGGGTGAGACCCGTCCTGGGTGAAACCACCTCTCCCACCATTCGGTGAGAGGTCCCGCATCGAGGCCCGCGGTGAGTCGAGTGATCGCCGCCGGTGCCACGGCGTTGACCTGAATGCCGTGTGGTGCTCCTTCACCGGCCAAAGACAGCGTGAGGGCCACCAATCCTCCCTTGGCGGCCGAGTAGGCCGGCGCACCGGGGAGACCGAAGAGGCCGGCATTGGAGATGACGTTCACGATTCGTCCATACCCTGCGGCGCGCATGTATTTCCAGGCCGGAGTGATCACGAAAAATGCACCACGGAGATGGACATCGAGGGTGGCATCGAGGCGATCGGGCGACAGATCGGCAATACCGCTCACGTCGGTGATGCCTGCGTTGTGGACCAAAATGTCAATGCGGCCGTGGGCTTTCATGGCTGTATCGATAATGGCGTGTCCACCTTCAGCCGTGGCGACACTGTGGAAGTCAGCCACGGCGTCGCCTCCCTTGGCCAGAATCTCTTCAACCACCCGGCGCGCCGGATCCTCTGACTGGCCACCGCCGTGGGGATCTGACCCGACATCGTTGACAACGAGGTGGGCCCCCCGTTCGGCCAACAAGAAGGCGTGTTCCCGGCCGAGTCCCTGACCACCACCAGTGACCACGGCCACCTGGCCGTCGAACCGCAGTTCCGAGTCATTCATTTCGAAATCCAGTCATTGGCTTGTCGTGTGGACGGATGGAGTCGTACTTAGCGGGATTGGTGCGTGACCCCGGATCAGTTGACCATTCGACCCTTGCTCTTCCAGTAGGGCGCCCGTAGTTCGGATTTCAGAATTTTCCCGCTTGGATTCCTGGGGAGTGCCGGCACCCACTCAACCGAAGTAGGGCACTTGTAGTGAGCCAGATGTTCCCGGGCAAAGGCCAGCATTTCGGCCTCGTCTTCGGTGCTGCCCTCGGCTCGAACAATCATCGCTTTGGGTGTCTCACCCCATCGATCGTCAGGAACGCCGATGACGGCCACGTCGGCCACCGCCGGATGGGACATGAGGCAGTTCTCGACTTCGGCCGGATAGATGTTCTCTCCGCCCGACACGATCATGTCGTTCACACGATCGTGGATGTACAGGTAGCCATCCTCGTCGACATAGGCCGCATCTCCGGTGCGGAGCCATCCATCGGGCAACCGTGTTTTTGCCGTGTCGTCTGGGCGGTTCCAGTATCCCTTCATGTTCTGGCGGCTCCGGATGAGGACCTCACCGACCTCGCCCACCGGGACATCACGCAGGGTCTCGCTGTCGACCAGCCGCATCTCAGTGCCTGGTGTGGGCTTGCCCGCGGCGCGCAAACGGTGGGAGTTGGGCCCGTCGGGGTCATGATCCTCGTCTCCCAGGACCACAATGCCGCCAGCTGTTTCGGTCAGACCGTACGCCTGAAGGAAGCGGCATCCGAACGTGCGAATCGAATTGCGCAGGACATCCTCCGATATCGGTGAGGCGCCGTAACAGATGCACTCGAGGCTTGAGAAGTCAGCCGTCTGGGATTCGGGAAGAGCGAGCATGAACTGCATGACGGCCGGAGCGAACACGGCATGGGTCACTCCGTGGCGCGCAATGAGTTCGATGGTCTCGGCCGGAACAACTTCGTGTTGCAAGACAGCTGGAAGGCCAAAGTACAAGCTGAGCAGGGCCCAAAATCCCCCGGCCACATGAAAGATGGGCATGCAGACCAGGCTGACGGAATGTTCTGTGAATCCGAGAATCTCGTACGTGGTTTCGAGGAAGGAAAAACAATTATCGTTGGTGAGCATCACACCCTTGGGGAGGCCCGTGGTGCCCGAGCTGTAAAACTGGAAAGCCACGTCGCCGGGCTCAGACACGATTTCTGGATCGATCGCGTCGTGTCGGGCGCACCACGCTTCAAAGGCTTCGTGTCGAGGATGCCCGCCGACCACCAGAATCTTTATGGACTGGTGCAGCTCACTCTCCATTTGTTCCAACAACGGCACCATGTCCTGCCCAACGACAAAGACTCGGGCTTGGGAGTCGTTCACCACATAGGCCGCCTCACCCCCCGAGAGCCGCCAATTGACCGCCACGCTTACGGCATTGAGTTTGGATGCGCCGAACACCACGTCGAAATACTCGGGCGTGTTCTTGTCCAGAAACGCAACCCGGTCCTGGGCGACGATGCCTTCGGCCCGCAGTCCATTGGCCACACGATTCGATCGCTCTTCGAACTCACCAAAGGTGATGGTTTTCCCGCGGTGGATGATCGCCGGCTGGCTGGCGCGTTTCGCTCCGTGGATCCGAATTACCTCAGCGATGCTGTAAATCGACATGCCCGGCTCCTTTGCGACCATGGATTGTTAGCGCAAGTTAACCAGGTTCGCCTCCCTCATGCCACTGATAGCATCGGAACGTGCTTGAGCACCGGATCGGACCTGGAACCGTCGTTCACCGGAGGGGCCCATAGTGAGACCCTCAAGCGTGATCGTGGATGTGGCCGAAGGAGTCGCCCGGGTGACCCTTAATCGCCCCGAGGCAGCGAACACCATTGATCTCACGTTGGCCCGGGAGTTAATGGAAGCCTCCCTTGAGGTGGCCGGCAACCAGGACATTCGGGCCGTTCTTCTCACTGGGGAAGGCCGGGTTTTCTGCGGCGGCGGCGACCTCAAGAGCTTCCGGGCCCACGACGGACCACTCGATCGCCACCTGTTGGAAGTCACCACGTACCTTCACGCAGCCCTTTCACGTATGTCACGCTTGGCCGTTCCCGTGGTCGCCGCTGTGCAGGGAAGTGCCGCTGGAGCTGGAGTTGGGTTGGCCTGCAGCGCCGACATCGTCATTGCCGCAGAGTCGACACGATTTGTGATGGCGTACAAGCAGGTCGGTTTGTCGCCAGATGGATCGGCCACATGGCTTCTGCCGAGAATTGTCGGACTCCGACGAGCGCTCGAATTGATGCTGACCAATCGGGTGCTTGGGGCCGCAGAGGCCATGAGCATGGGACTGATTACCGAGGTCGTCCCCGAGGCGGAACTCAATGAACGGGCCGCGTTGGTGGCGAAGACGCTGGCGGAGGGACCCACCATCGCACTGGGGAATACCCGGCGGCTCCTGCGCCAAAGTCTTGACGAGACACTGGAGTCTCAGATGGAGCTGGAGTCGCTCGCCCTGGCTGCATCCGCCCGCACTGGAGATGCTCTAGAGGGAATAGCAGCGTTCTTGGAGAAGCGGGACCCAAATTTCAAGGGCCGTTAGCGGAGGAACCGTCAATCAGCCTGCAGGGCCAGCACGATCATGTTGGCCAGCAGTGGCTCAACGACGTCGTTGGCCAGCCCGCTGTTGTAGCGGCAGACTGACAATCCCAGGCTGAGCACCCCGTGCACCATCACTCGAGCGCGACCATCCGAAAGATCGGGGCGCAAACGGCTCAGAACGTGCACCCACTCCTCTACGTACAGTCTCTCCGTTCGAATAATGGTTGCCCTGGTCTCGGGTCGCAGCATTCGACCTTCATACATAGCGACGGACGTAATGGCTGGGTGGGTGAGAATGGTTGAGACGTAGTGGCGGGCCAGCTCGACAATCGCTGTCTGGGGATCGTCGGTTGCTTGGGCGATCTCTGTTGCCCGGGCCAGGATGGGCGTTCCGTATTCGGTGGTAAGAGTTTCAAGGATCTCTTCCTTGCTCCGAAAGTGTCGATAGACGCCGGGTCCGGTCATGCCGGCCGCCTTGCCGATGTCATCCATGCCGGTGAGGTGATATCCCCGTTCGTGGAAAAGGGTGGCTGCCACCGCAAGCAGTTGGTCGCGGCGAATCGATGGACGCCGTTTCACGGGTTCGGAGGAGGCGAGTTCCTCGTTCGTTTGGGTAGCGGTACCGGCCACAGTTCTCTCTCTCGTGGAGAGGTCGGAGTTCGCCCCACCCTGATGTGCACACCCAGGTGAACGACAGTCAACCGGACGACCCGACCATTTGGGATGTCCTGATTCTCAGGCAATTGTAGTCGAGGTTAACGGTCGTTAGTACGAATCCTCCGAGGTACGTTGCCGATCTTTTCGGACCCACTACTGGGCCATCAGCGTGGAATTTGGGACCAGGGCAAGGTCCGGTCGACTCGAATGTCCCCGGGCAGACCCAGCACCCGCTCGCCGATCAAGCTGCGCATGATTGCCGTCGTGCCTCCGCCGATGGTGGCACATTGGATCGTGAGGAAGGCCTTGACCAGGTCAGCCTCAGGGTCAGAAAGACTGGGGGACACGCTGGTCGGCTGTACCAAGTCGTAGTTGGAAATCAGCATCCCGTCTGCGCCCAGAAGGGTGAGACAGAAATCGTAAATGCGCTGTTCAGTGAGTCCCGTAGCCAATTTGAGGATCGATCCTTCAACCCCCGGAGTACCGCGTTCTCGGGCCTCCTCGGCCCGGATAGCCGTAAGACGAAGTACTTCCGCCTCAATCCAATAGCGCGCCAACAGGTCTCGAGCTCCTGGTATGGACGTGGAGCGAGCGTGCCAGAGGTCTACGGCCCGGCCTATCGGCCCCATGCCACGTGGCCTCCGACTTGTCCCGCCGATCGTCACGCGTTCGTTGGCCAATGTCGTCAGGGCGACCCGCCAGCCTTCGCCCACAGGACCGAGACGTTCGCTGTCGGCGATCCGCACATCGGTGAAGAACACCTCGTTGTACTCGGCGTCACCGGTCAGTTGGCGCAACGGTCGGACCTCGACCCCCGGAGCCTGCATGTCGACAATGAAGAACGTGAGTCCTTGGTGCTTGGGAACCTCGGTATCCGTCCGAGCCAGAAGCAGTCCCCACCGGGCGATGTGCGCCAACGTCGTCCAGACCTTCTGTCCATTGACGACCCATTCGTCCCCATCGCGGAGGGCACGAGTCGAGAGCCCGGCCAAATCTGACCCGGCGCTGGGCTCGCTGAAGAGTTGGCACCAGATGTCATCGCAGGTGAAAGCCGGACGGAGCAGTTCGAGGTGATCAGTGGTTCCGAACTCGATGATGGTCGGTGCAGCCATGCCGACGCCCATGAGGTTCCGGTACAAATTGGAGGGGAATCCCCGTTCCCCCAAGGCCTCATCAACGAGCCGCTGATATTGGGGGTCTACTTCAAGTCCACCACTCCCGTGAGGGAAGTTCACCCAGGCGAGACCGAGATCGAATTGGGCACCCCAGAGCGCGGCCGGATCATCGTGAGCCGGGTCGCACCCCTGCATCAGGCGGTCGAGGTTTGACGCGACGAGCCTGAGCTGCTCGTCGATCTTCATCCGGGGAAGTTCCCGTCAGGCCTGGGCTTGTGTCGTGGCGGCGATCGCCAAAATCTTCATTATGTCGGGGGAGTCCCCGGTGTGGTTGTAAGGAAGATCGGCCGCAACGAGACGAGTCAGTCTGTTGTCCCGGGCGACCAATCGCTCCACGACCTCGGGCTCGTAGGCTTCGAACACCTGGAGATGGGGGCGGGTGAATGCGGTGTGCAGCGCCACCCGGCTTCCCGTCGCGGTGCGGCCCCCGCTGCAGTGCCAGGTATGTCCGGCCCAAATGACGATCGAACCCTTGGGGGCAACGACCGGCACCGCTTCATCAAGTCCCTCCCCGGACTTCGGGTGTCGGAATCGACGGTGGGATCCGGGCACCACGTGGGTGGAACCATGTTCCCCGTCAAATTCGTCGCAGCACCAGATCGCGGTTGCCACTTGGTACTGCGGGGGAAATGGTTCAGGGAAGAACTGGTTGTCCGAGTGAATGGGTCCGGGCATCGAGCCTTCGGACAACGTGCTCCCGCTGGCCACACTCAGGACATAGCCTTCGCCCAAGAGGTAGGTCATCATTGCTATGAGCTTGGGGGAAAGCACGGCTTCAACGAAGGCATCGTCCTGGGCCAAGAGTCGGTACATCATCGACGTATTGGGACCGAAATCGAACGGCGTGACACCTCGATCAAAGGTGTCCTGGGTGATGCGGACTATGGCCTCGCGGATGCGATCGAAGAGCTCCATGGGAGCGGCATCGGGGACAACGCAGTACCCGTTGAGTTCGAGTTCAGCCACCTGGAGCTCCAGGCCAGCCTCTTTAATCAGCTGGCGAACTCGCTGGCGTCCCTGCGTCCCGCTCGAGGCTTGTGCGAACGTGTGATCTTCCGTTGTTGTCATGCATCGCTCCTTCGGTCGTTCCCTTGCCAAGAGTCCCAATACCTGAGAATGTTACCGGAGGTTCACGTACATTGTCTACAGTCAAGCGGGCCAAGGTCGCTTGACATGGACCAATAGGTAATCCATTGTTTACGAGAACGAAGGGGAGGGCCAATGTCCGACGCTCAAGCAACGGCCTACGAAGAGTTGGCACATCGATTCGCTCAGGCGGCGGAGGCGCGAGATGCCGATCAACTCATTCCTCTGTACCACCCTGACGGTCGATTTTGGAACAATGTCCGACAGCATGTCTCGACTACGGCAGACATCGTCGAGATCACCCGCCTCGAAGCAAAAGTGATCGCGCGGTATGTATTCGAGGATGTCCGTTGCACGGCAACCAGCGAGGGATTCGTCCTCCAGATGAATGTCACCGGTTCGACCAACAGCGGAGCTGACTTCGCCGTGCATACCTGCCTGGTTGCGAAAGTCACCGACAATCTCATCTCCCAGGTTGATGAGTACGTCGACGCCACCCAAGCCGCCCCTATTTTTGCCGAGCTTCTCTCGTCATTCACCGCCGAGGGTCAATGATCACGACGGTACAGGTGCCGATTGCGCGTGGCCTCTTTACCTGGCCGGCGGATGACCCGTGCCTGCTCGGCGGGAGATGCACGGCATGCGGCACCGTGACCTTTCCCACCAGTCCGGGGTGCCCACAATGTGGCCAGGCCGGGATGGAACCCCGATCCCTCTCCCGGATCGGGACGGTGTGGACATGGACCACGCAGGACTTCCGGCCCAAGCTCCCCTATCGGGGCGAAGGCACCGACGCTGATTTCGAACCATTCGTTCTCGGGTACGTCGAACTCGACGATGAGGTACGGGTCGAGTCACGTTTGCTGGTTGATCGACATGACATTCACATCGGTATGAGGGTGGAGTTGGCCATCGTGCCGCTCTACGAGAACGACGCGGGGGAAGAAGTCGTCACTTTTGCCTTTGCGGCAACCAACTGATCGGAGGACCTTGGAAGTAGCGATTGTCGGAATTGGCATGCATCCATTTGGTCGGCACCCCGGAGTCACTGCGAGCGAGATGGGTGCGCTGGCCACTCGGCGAGCCCTGAGCGACGCCGGCGTGCAGTGGAGCGACATCCAATTCGCTTTTGGTGGCAGCTTGGCGCCCATCCTCCCCGACCACGACAACGCCCCTATGGCCGACACGCTGGTGAATAGCCTTGGGCTCACTGGAGTTCCGTTTGTGAATGTGGCCAATGGGTGCGCCACGGCCGGCAGTGCCGTTGCCTTGGCGGCGAATGCCATCGAATCAGGGGCGTGTGATATCAGCCTCGCCGTTGGGTTCGACAAGCATCCGCGGGGACATTTTGCCGCCGGTGCTGGCATGGCCGGGATCGACCCGTGGTTTGGCGAACAGGGCTTCATGGTGACGACGCAGTTCTTCGCCATGAAGCTTCAGCGCTACATGCACGACTTCGGCATTACCAGCGAGATACTGGCCAAGGTGGCCGCCAAGAATTTCCGCAATGGAGCGATGAATCCGAACGCGTGGCGCCGCAACCCGTTCAGCGAAGAAGAGATTCTCGCCTCGCCGATGGTCAATGAGCCCCTGACGCAGTACATGTTCTGCTCACCCGATGAAGGTGCGGCCGCTGTTGTGCTCTGTCGCTCCGACATGGCCCGACGATTTACCGATCGCCCGGTGTTCGTCCGTTCGGCCTGTCTCCGCACTCGTCGCTATGGCACCTTCGAGGTGTACAGCCCGTCTTTGTCGGTCAACCGGACCCCCAGCCCGGTGGTCGATGCGGCGGCGGCGGCCTTTGAGAGCGCCGGTGTCAGTCCGGGCGACGTCGACGTGGCCCAGCTTCAGGACAGCGAAGCCGGGGCTGAGTTGATGCATATGGCCGAAACCGGGTTGTGTGCCGATGGAGAGCAAGAAGACATGGTGCGTGCCGGTGAGACGGAAATTAGTGGGCGGCTGCCCATCAACACCGATGGAGGCCTCATCGCCAACGGGGAACCAATTGGGGCTTCGGGGATGCGGCAGTTCTATGAGATCACGCTGCAACTCCGCGGCCAAGCGGGCGAGCGTCAGGTGCCCAATTCCCCCAGAGTTGGATTCACCCAGGTCTACGGCGCACCCGGTGTTGGCGCGTGTGCGGTTCTCACGACATGAGCGGGCACCGCAAGGATCGATAGGCCATCGACGTGGGGGCGATCGAAGGAGCCAGCCGGGGGCTGCTGGTGCGGTGGAGGCGAGAGAAAGTCCAGCACCGCGTTCGTCGGCGGGTCACCATTGTGCTGGCTGGTTCACTCGCTGGTCTCGGTGTCATTTCAGTCAATCTGAACGGTACGAACGCTCGAGCCGTCGCCGCCTCGACCTTCACCTACGGGGAAGGGAATGCGCAAGCGCAGAGCCTTGACATGGACATTGAGGACAGCGGCGCCAATATCAATGTCTTTGCCGGTCAGACCACCGCGAGTTATCAGGATGCGGAGGCCAATGCCGCTTCTTCCAACGTCAATATTCCTCTCAGTTCCCTGCTCGGGTCGCTGCAGATTTGCTCGCAACCGCCCCCGAACCTTCCGCTCCCGACACCGCTTGATGTCAATACCGGCGCAAATGGGAACACTGCCCCCGCTTCAGCGAGCGACGCCACCGCCAATGGGCTCGATGGTTCCCGATTAGTGCAAGCCACGCCCGGCTCGCATGCCGTTGGGCAGGACTCCCTTTCTGGCTTGGCCCTACCGGGAGTGGTCCAGGTCAGTGGGGCCAAGTCTGAGGCCAAGATCGACGCTGACACAACCTCGATGAGCCGCATTGCCACCGCCACATCTGATATTTCCAGCGTTTCGCTCCTCAACGGCCTCGTCCAGTTGCGAGGCATGCAGTGGCAGCTGCAGCAATCAGCCACCGGGCCGGACAACCAGTCAGATCACCGAACGTCGTCGGCGTCGTTCTCATTGGGCAGCATCACGGTTGGTGCGTTGACTATTCCGGTGCCCTCCTCATCGGACATACCCCGGGCCATCGCCACCGCGAACGGACTTCTTGCCCCACTGGGCGTCACCCTTCGACTTCCTGCGCAGTCGTCGACCACGAACGGTGAAGCACTCTCTCCATTGACCGTTGCCGTCGGAGGAAACAAGGACCTCTGGGGTCCGGTGATCGCCAAACTCTTGGGAAATGCCACGTTCAACCAACTGCAGAAGAGTGTGACCGGAACACTCTTCGATCCGGTGTCCTGTAACGAGCTGAATGGGCTCCTCAAAGACACGGGTGAACTCAACTTGTACGTGAACTTCTTGGGAGCGGCCGCCCCGCTGGTCATAGGCATATTCGGACAGGCCCTCGGTGGCTCAGGCGAGATCGACTTCGAAGTCGGAGGTGTCTCGACCACTCTCGATGACACCTACTACGCTCCCGTGAGCTTCGGCGCTCCGAGCAGCGGGTTGCCGCAATCACTGGTTCCGGCGTTCCCGCCGGCATCCACCGGAGTGGTGGGCGCTCCCACTCTGCCGACCACGACGGCACCCGGGAAGCCTGCTCTCAGTGCCCCGGCGACACGATCCGCCGGCGCGGTGGTGACAAAGTGCGAATCAACCAGTCCGGCCGACCGACCGATGTGTTGGGTGGGGCGAGCACCACTGGGTGCTGCACTGACCGGAGTCGGAGTCATCGCAGTGCTGGCTGCCGATGAGGTGTTCTTGCGGCGCCGCACTCGCCGTCGAGTCGGAGAGGAATCAATGGCATGAGGGGTCAGAAGAATCCGAGACAACTGCCGGGAGCAAGGGGTCGACTGCTTCGAGGGTACGGACCGGTCATCTGCGTCGTGGCGGCCTTCTTTGTGATGGCACTGGTTGCACCCACGGTCGCACCACAGCGCCTAGTGGGGGCGACGAATCAAAACACGACTCCGTCGGGAGACCCCGGGCCACAGGGCTCGACGGGGGCGACGACGGTTCCCACGGGAGGTTCGAGTGCTCCGGCCGGCAATAGCTCGGGCCAAACAGCGACCTCGGCGGCCGGGTCATCTCCGGCATCCGCGCATGCCGTTGCCTGCTCGGGCCTCCAGATTCCCGGCGATGTGTACGCGCCCCCCTGCGAAAGCTGGTCTGGTGGAAACAACGGAGGCGCCACGGCACTGGGCGTGACGGCAACCACGGTCACGTTGGCCCTGCGAGAGACGGCCATCATGGACATCGCCTCGGTGGTAGGGGGACTGACCGGCCAGGAAGTCCAAGGTGCGGCGTCACCCGCCGACGTGGTGCGCACCTACCAAGTCCTGGCCCAATTCTTCAACCAACACTTCCAGTTCTACGGCCGCAAATTGGTCATAAAGGTGTATCAGGGCCAGGGGAGCCCGGCGACCGAGATCCTCGGTGGAGGGCAGGCGAACGCCACCGCCGACGCCATCGATGAAGCGCAACAGCTCGGCGCATTCGCCGACGTCAGCATCGAGGCACCGACCTTCGCCCAGGCGCTGGTGAATCAGAAGGTGATCGCCACCAATCCGACCTATCCACCCCAATCGTTCTTCGCCCAGAACGCGCCGTATGCCTGGGGCTTCTGGCCCGATTGCAACAAGGTCGAGGCCATGGACGTCGACTTCGTCCTCAAATACCTCAAGGGTCTGCCGGCGGTGTACGCCGGGGGCAATTTGAAGGGTCAGCCTCGCAAGGTTGGCCTGATTTACGGCGATTCGGCCGCCAGCTGTGGTACCGCCGCAGTACAGCAGCTAGCCGCGGCCGGCATGCCGGTCACTGACGCCCGCAGCTATCCGGTTGATATCAGCACCCTGCAGCAGTCGGCCCAGACGATCACGAGCGCATTTGCGTCCGAGGGGATCACCACCGTGGTGGACATCGCCGATCCCATCACTACTTTTTTCATGACCAACTACGCCAACGAGGACAATTGGACGCCCGAATGGGTCCAGAGCGGGTCCGTCTTTAGCGACACCGACTGGGCCGGCCAGTTGTACAACCAATCCGAATGGAGCCACGCGTTCGGTCCTTCCACCGCCGGTTCTACCGAGTCCGCTCGGGCGTCGGCCGGCTATGCCGCCTACGAATCCGAAAGTCCCAGCACCACCCCGGCCGAGTCAAGCGTCGACATGGTTTACGACCAATTGGAACTGGTGGCCATCGCCATTGAGATGGCGGGACCGGATCTGACACCGCAGACGTTCGGGGAGGGACTCCGGGCCTATAAGAGCGACGGCGCCGGAGCCGACGGTGCCTGGGCCTTTCCCGCCGGGACGTACACCGCCCCTCAAGACGCTCGCATCGTGTGGTGGGACCCGACGGCAACATCGGTCTTCAATGGTGCGATGGGCGCCTATCAGAGCAACAATGCCCGGTACCCCATCGGTGACTTCCCCGCGGGGAGCCCACCCATTTTCAAGTCAACCAGCCCATGATCGTGAGAGCGACCGCGGCGCGCTACCGGCAATGGGCGCTGCTGGTTGCGGGAGGCGCCGCCCTGTGGACGTTGAGCAAAGTGTTCCCTCAGTCATGGCCTTCGGGGATTGTGACGCAAGGGGCCTTCTTTGGGGCCAGTGCCGGCTTGCTGGCCGTCGGGTTGGTGTTGACCTATCGATCGACCCGGATGATCAATTTCGCGTACGGTGCCATGGGTTCGACTGCCGCCGAACTCGGCGTGGTGACCTACCAGCACGCACATCTTCCATGGGCCGTGTGCGTCTTGATCGCCTTGGTCGGCGGGGCACTTATCGGTGGCGGCGTCCACGTGGTGATGCGACGGTTCGCCAACGCGGCACGGTTGGTGGTCACTGTGGCGACGATCGGGTTGCTGCAAATATTGGTTGGATTGCAATTCGGCATCGCATTCTGGTCTCACGCCAACCCTCTGGTTACTCCATTCTCTACCGGATTGTCGACGACCAACTTCACCATCGGTCGAACCGTGTTTACGGCCAACGACCTGGTGGCCCTGGCCTTGGCGCCGCTCGCTGTCGGAGCGCTGTCGTGGTTCCTGCTCCGCACCGATTCCGGGACGGCGGTTCGGTCAATGGCGGACAACCCCGAACGGGCTCAACTTCTGGGCATTCCCATCCACCGCCTGTCGCGACTGGTGTGGATTCTGGTCGGTGTCCTGGCGGCCGCGGTCATGATTCTCAACGGCCCGACCAACGGCCTTCCGACTGACCCGTTCGTTTCGGTGGGCGGCGTCTTCATGCCCGCATTGGCTGCGGCGGTCATCGCCAAGATGCATGATCTGCCGACCGCGTTCATTGGGGGCGTGGGACTGGGCATATTTGACGCGGTCGTGTCCTACAACGTGCACAAGGAGGCACTAACCACCGTCGCCTTGCTGGTGGTCGTGCTGCTTGCTCTCTTAGTCCGACGGTGGCCCACCACCAGGGGCGATGCCGACGAGACGTCCTGGTCGCTGTCAACGAATAGTCGACCGCTTCCGCCATCGGTGTCCCGTCTTCCCGAGGTGCGAGTGGGGAGAGCAGCGGTGCTCGCGCTCCTGGTTGCGGCTGCCGTGCTCTTCCCCCTCCTGGCCGCTCCGTCGGATATTCACACCGTGGCGGGCTACGTCGTGTTGGGCATGGCCGTGCTGTCCTTGGTGGTGCTCTCTGGGTGGTCGGGGACGATCAGTCTGGGGCAAATGGCGATCGTCGGTGTGGGCGCCGTCGTCACGGGTGACTTGCTGGTGAAAGCGAATCTGGACATTTTTCTCGCGCTCGCCGTTGGCGCACTCGCGGCTGCCGCCGCGTCGGCGCTCATTGGATTGCCGGCCCTGCGAGTCCGACCGATCTTTCTGGCCGTGACCACGTTGGCCTTTGCGGCGGCGATGGACCAATACTTTCTGAACCCGTCCAACTACCCAAGCTTGATTCCGGTCTCGATCCTTCGGCCAGACCTTTGGAAACGCTTTCCCCTCGGATCTGAGCGGGCCATGTACTACGTCTGTATCGGCATGCTGGCAGTGACGATCCTTATTGTCCGGGCGCTCAAGGGTTCACGACCCGGCCGAATCCTTCAGGCCAGCCGCGACAATCCCCGAGCCTCGGCCGCCCTGGCCATCGCCACCGTGCGGACCCGCGTGGGGGGAATGGTGGTCGCTGGCCTCATCGCCGGGGTGGCCGGAGGTCTATGGGCCGTCCTGCAAGAAGGAGTTGGTGCCTCAAGCTTCCCCACCCAGGACAGCGTCACGCTCTTCTCCATGGCGGTGGTCGGTGGACTCGGGTCCATTT
Source organism: Acidimicrobiales bacterium (assembly GCA_036268485.1). Classification (GTDB taxonomy): domain Bacteria; phylum Actinomycetota; class Acidimicrobiia; order Acidimicrobiales; family RAAP-2; genus Bog-473. The sequence goes on along the minus strand of DATAUC010000029.1, from coordinate 31,512 downwards.
ACGGCTCGCTGAGCGGGGTGGCGGTCACCGAATTCCTCATCTTCATTATTGGGCGTTTCACCACCCAAGGGACGTCGTTCACATCATTGGGGACCGGTGCCCTTCTCCTCGGGGTCCTCCTCGTCTTCCCGGGTGGACTTGGTCAAGCCATCGAATCGCTGCGTGACCGTCTGGTTAGCGCATTGGCCTCCCGTAGAGGGGTCGAACTGGTCGTTGGAGCCGCCGCCGGTTCTGAAGCACTGCCTTCTTTGACCCTTTCGACCCCACCGAGTCTCACCACTTCGTCGAACCTCGTGCTCTCGTGTCGTGACCTCACCGCCTCGTACGGACCGCTTCAGGTGCTGTTCGGGGTGGACCTCCACATCGGCGAAAACGAAATAGTGGCGCTGGTTGGCACCAATGGTGCTGGAAAGTCGACCGTTTTCAAGGCCGTCTCGGGCTTGCTCGCCTCGGGTGGGCACATCACCTTCAAGGGCATGTCGCTCCAGGGCATGCAGACCGACGCGATTGCCCGTTGCGGTGTGGCCATGATGCCCGGCGGTCGGGGTGTTTTCCCATCGCTCACAGTGGCCGAGAACCTCCGTCTTGGATGTTGGCAGATTCGCCAGGACAGGGCCGCCGCCGCGCAGGCCTTCGAAGAGATGTCAGACATGTTCCCCGCCTTGCGGATCCGATCCCAGCAGCAGGCCGGCAACCTTTCGGGTGGGGAACAGCAACAACTCTCTCTGGCCATGGCGTTGGCGGTCAAACCGAAGCTTCTCCTCATCGACGAGCTTTCGCTCGGTTTGGCGCCAAGTGTCGTCAGCCAGCTGTGCGAAAAGGTCCAGGAATATCATCAGGCCGGGACGACCATTGTCATCGTCGAACAGTCGCTCGACGTCGCTCTCCGACTGGCTCAGCGCGCCGTCTTTCTGGAAAAGGGAGCGGTGCGATTCGAGGGGGCGACAGCGGAACTCGCCAATCGCCCCGACCTCTTGCGATCCGTATTCATTGGGTCAACGCCCGCTCCGCGCGACGCCGAGGGGGCCGACGGCAGCTCCAGCTCGAGTCGTCGCCAGTACACCGATCTGGTATGCCAGGGCATCAGCAAGAACTATGGCGGAATTGCCGCACTGAGCAGTATTGATCTCACGGTGGAGCCGGGCCAGATCGTTGGATTGATCGGGCACAACGGCGCGGGAAAGACCACCTTGTTCGACGTGATCTCGGGCTTCGTTGCACCGAGCCAGGGCACCGTGCAGCTCGGTGGAATTGATGTGACCAACGTTGCTCCCCATCACCGCGCCTTGGCGGGACTCGGTCGCTCTTTCCAAGAGGCTCGCCTGTTTCCCTCTCTGACCGTCACCGAGACCATTGTGGCGGCATTGGACCGGCACCTGCCCTCACACGACTGGTTTGCGGCGGCGCTCAAGGCCCCGCCGTCAGCTGAGTCTGAGCGATCGGCCCGAGAGCGGTGCGCTGAACTCATTGAGCTGCTCGGCTTGGCTGGTTATGCCACGACGCCGATTGCTGACCTGTCGACCGGCACCCGTCGCATTGTCGAATTGGCGTGCGTCGTGGCTATGGATCCGGCGGTCATCTTGCTGGACGAGCCGTCCGCTGGTGTGGCCCAAAAGGAAACCGAGGCGCTGGGGCCCTTGTTGAAAAAAATTCAACAGCACACCGGATGCGCCATCCTCATCATTGAGCACGACATGGCGTTGCTCTCACTTCTCTGCGACGAACTTGTCGCGCTCGAACAGGGAGAGATCATTTGCCGCGGTACCCCGGTTGACGTTCTCTCCCATCCCAAGGTGATCCAGTCGTATCTCGGCTCCGATGAGTTGAGCGCGCAACGGATCGGCGGACGTCTGGCTTCCACCGATGCCGCCGTGTGATCGAGGAACTGCGGGGAAGGGCTCTCGTCCGGTCAGCCTCCGCTCGGACTGATTGACCCTCCACCAGTAACGCCGTCAAAAGATATGCCGCCATCTCCGTCGGGCCACCCTCCTAGAGGTGTCCATGATGTCTCGCGACAGGTGTCCGCTATGTCCTGAACTGACACACCTCCGTGCGCGCTCAGTGTGGAGCTGGCGCGCTGATCGACTGGATTAGCCGGATCAGGGCATCGGCCTTCCGCTGACCTTCCGTTCGGATGCGGTAGTTGTGAACATCGACCAAATCGGCGTCCTCGCGCGGTAGGTCAGCTTCTACGCGCATGAGCGCCCTTTGTAGGGGTATCCCGTGCTTCGGTTCGAGAGTGAATGAGCTGCGGCACATCCCGGTGTCGTCGACCGTCATGGAGTCCTTTATGACCATCAGCCCTGGTAGCAGGTCGCTGACGTGCTCGCCGTACGCAGTCAATGTGTCGCTCGTTGTCATCCCAGGAACGTACCGAAAGGGTGTGACGCGGTTTCGCTGTGGGCTAAACTTGGCACATGCGTATGCACATTGTTTTGGATGATGAGCTAGTCGCTGAGTTGGACCGACGAGTTGGCCCGCGACGACGAAGCGCATTCATCTCAGAACTCATCAAGCGCGGCATCGATGATGAACGGCGCTGGGACGACATTGAAGCGTCGTTGGGAGCCCTAGCCGACACCACGCACGACTGGGACGCAGACCCTGCAGCATGGGTCCGCGCCCAACGTCATGGCGACCAGCGGCGAGCTGGGTGACATGTCCCGACTCGTTCTTGATTCAACAGTCCTCATCGATGCGCTTCGCGGCAAACCCGCCGCTGCGAAAATCGCCCAATTGCGACGGACAGGAATCGAACCATGGGTCTGCACCATTTCCGTGGAGGAAATCTGGCGCGGGTTGCGTCCGTTGGAAGAACCAGCGGTACGACGACTGTTTAGTGCGCTACGGCTTGCACCCCTCGGCTTGCCCGAAGGCATCAGAGCTGGGAGCTGGCGTCGCGAGTTTGCGGAACGTGGGGTGACCCTTCACCAGGCGGACTGTTTGATCGCTGCCGCAGCCAGTGGCATTGGGGCGTCCCTTGCGACAGCCAACGTGACCGACTTTCCCATGCCCGAGGTCGTGGTCGAGCACTGGGCTTGATCTTCCCTCAAGCAGGGAGGTGCCTCAAAGAACGGTTCCTATTTGTTCAAAGGACAAAATGGCGGCCCATCGGCATCCACCACGAAGATCGCAACAATCTGTCCATTCGGCGCACCCGAAGTCGTGATTATGGAAATCGCCGAGGGCACCGGATTCGATGCAGACGTAGCGAGAGCGAAGTTCCCTTCGTACAAGGATCCGAGACCGGCGGGATCAAAGTTGGTGAAAGACGGGTCCCGCTTGAGCTTGGCCACACTGGTGCCGAGTGTCACACCGTTGACGGTGGTGAGATGGGGGCGAATCGATCCGGTCTGCACTCGCTTTTGGAATTTGGAGAGCGGTTCTATCCCTAATGGTGTGTAGAAGTACCCCAGGTAGTTGTGGTCCGTTCCCGCCAAGGCAAAGTCGCCCCATTCCACGATGGGCACGTTTCCGAATCCATCGGCAGCACAGTTCGCCGTGGTCCGCAGCGTCGGGTGCCCCAGGTACTTGCTCACGGCAGCGACGGTAGTCGTGGTGAAGTCGGCAATATTTCCGAAACCTGTGGGGGTCAGAACAAAGGACTTCTTTAGAGCCGGGTTGTTCAAGGCGCCTTGGGTGGAGGTCTTCACGATGGATCCCGAGGCCGTTGAGGTGGTGACAAGCGACGCGATCATGAAGGTCGCGATGGCGAACCCCACCGAAACTCTGCCTACCGTCATCTGGTCCGCCTTCGTGGTAGCGAAGTCCGCCGACTTCGGTGCAAAACCTACTCGGTGGGTCAGCGGTGCGAGTGCTGCCGCGTCAGGTGGCGCTGCCCCTCTTCCACTTCTCGCATGGTTTCCTCCGAGGCCTCTTCGAGCATCATCAAGTCGGTCTTAGCCCCCGGCATGGCTCGCAGGAGCTCATCCAACTTGCGTTGGGTGGCGGCCTGCTCGCGCGTCTGGGTGTGTTGAATGACGAAGACCATGGCCAATGTCACGCTGGAGGTACTTGCTTCGAAGGCCACGATCCAGGCACTGGGGAAGCCCAGGAAGATCCCGAGAATCACGGCCGCGACAAGGAGCATGCCAATCGAGAGAGCCACCATGGGCAAAGAGCTGTAGTGGTCAACCCGGTAGAGCCAACGGCTCCCGGTTGAGCGGTGTTGCGTCCGCGGTATGACGCGGTACCGCTTGCGCCATGACGTCCGTGGTGTGCTGTCGTCCATGGTGGGAACCCCTCGTACCCCAGACAGTCGCCATACCTCCAGGGTGGATTGCCCCGTCTATACCCGCTCGAGATCCTGCTCAATCAGGGCCAGTTCCTCCGGGGATCCCTGCACCTTGGGGCCGGTGAACCAGTTCTTGGCCGAGAACACCCAGTAGCCGCCGGCGAACAACACGACGGCGACCACGGCGATTGGCGTGTAGTTGAAGGTGTCCAACGTGATGGGCGAGAAGGTGGGAAGCATGAAGAGGATGCAGATCAAGATGACCCAGATGGTGGCCACCCAACCGATGAGGTAGGTCTTGCGCCCCAGGTTCCACGGACCTGCTTCGAAGTTGTCCTTGGCCTTCAGGCGCAGATAGATCGGGATGATGTAGGCGATGTAGAGGCCGATCACGGCGATGGAGACGATGGCGTTGTAGGCCACTGCACTCCACAGATACGGGATGCCCAGCACGAATGCGAAGACGGCGGCGAACCAGATGGAGTTGGTCGGGGTGCCAGTGCGCTTGTTGATCTTGTGCCAGTGCTTCGAGCCGGGGACGGCGCCGTCACGCGAGAAGGCGTAAATCATCCGGCTGTTGGCCGTCACCGAGGCCATGCCGCAGAAGAGTTGCGCTATGACGACGATGAGGAGGAGCAACTCACCTCCGACCCGTCCCACGGCGTCAATGAAGATCTGGGCCGGCGGGACGCCTGTGGCCGACGTCAGCTCACCGGTGTAGTTCTGAATGGCGAAGGTCACGCCGAGCAGCAGGATCCAGCCGGCGACCAGCGAGACCACAATCGACATCACGATGCCCCGTGGTCCGGCGATCTGCGGATTTCTCGTTTCCTCGGTCATATGGGCTGAGGCGTCATACCCCGTGAAGGTGTACTGGGCCACCAGGAGTCCGAGGAAGAAGACGTAGATGCCCGATCCGGCCCAGCCGAATCCGGTGTTGTTGACGAAGTGCGTGAAAACGTACGACACCGACTGGTGGTGGTTGGGCACGATGATGAGGGCGCCCACGATGATGAGCACTCCGATGATGTGCCACCACACGCTGACGTCGGAAAGGAAGGCCACCACCTTCACACCGAAGGTGTTGAGGACGCCGTGGAGAGCCAGAATGATGCCGAAGGCGATGACCACGCGGGCATGGGTGACGCCGAGGCCCGTGGTGAGGTTCAAGAAGGCCATGGCAAAGGAGGCGGCACCGAAGTCGATGCCGGCCGTCACCGCTACCTGACCCAGCAAGTTGAACCAACCGGTGAACCAGCTCCACGAGGCCGGATTGCGATTCGATTGCGGGGCCAGCTTGGCCGCCCAGTAGTAGAGACCACCCGCCGTCGGGAAGCTGGAGCACACTTCGGCCATCGAGAGGCCCACCAATATGACCAGCAAGCCCCGACTACCGGCCACCCAATCGAGAAGGACACGGGACCTCCGGCGCCCATGCCGAAGCCGTACAGCGTCAGGCAGCCCGAGAGGATCGAGATGATGGTGAAGGACACCGCGAAGTTGGAGAATCCGCCCATGCCCCGGTGCAGTTCCTGCGCATAGCCCATTTCATGCAGCTTCTGCCGGTCCGCCTCATCTGTCGAAGCTGATTGGTCGAGGGCCATGGGACCTACCTTCCGCTCGCACAAGTGGGAACCTGTATTGCAGATGGTACGCCGCAGAGTGTGTACGGCGCGTGAATAGAGAGATCGGTCAGCGCACCCGGACCGACATGCCGGTCGGGGCGTCGACCGCGGTCGGGTGGGCGATGCTGGCCAGCGTCTCCACCCCCTCGACAACGCGTGGGCCGGGGCGCACAAAGGCGGCATCGGCATCCACGGCCCACACCGGAACGCCGGAGGGTAGGACGTCGGAACCGACGAGTTGTTCGGCCAGATCTGGGCCCCGTCCAGCCGGAAGCCGCAGGGAGCGACGACAATAAGTTCTGGCGTGCTGTCGTGCAGTGTCGACCAGGGGATCTGCTTGGAACGTTCTCCGCTGACGCCGAGCACCGAGGTGGCCCCGGCGGCCTCCACCAGATCCGGCACCCAGTGGCCCGAGGAGAAGGGCGGATCCGTCCATTCCAGGACCGCCATCCGGGGGCGGGGGAGCCCCGAGGTGAGGTCGGCCACCCGATCAAGTCGCTGCCGGAGGGATTGGACGAGTTCGACGGCCCGCTCCGCCGTACCGGTGGCCCGGCCGACTGTGTCGATCGAGTCGAGGACTTCGTCGAGGGTCATGGGGTCCAAGGTGACCACTTCGGCTCGACAGCCCAGATGGGCCAAAGCCTCGTCCACTTCGGCGATGTCCACGGCACAGACGGCGCAGAGGTCTTGCGTCACCACCAGGTCGGGATCGAGGTCGCGCAGCGCCCCCTCGTCCAGCGTATAGAGGTCCTCCCCGGCTGCCAGGCGTGCCTTCACCTGGGTATCGATTTCCGCCGGCGTGAGTCCCTCGTCCAGCGTGGTGTTGGAGACGATCCGGCGGGTTCGGGCCTCGAGCGGGAAGTCGCATTCGAAGGTCACGCCCACCACGTCCTCGCCGGCACCCACGGCGAAAAGGATCTCGGTGGCCGAAGGCAGGAGAGAGACGATACGCACAGCGGCACGCTACCAAGGTGTCCACCATGAGAGCCCAGGTGCCGTGTGGCCTACGGTGTCAAGCCGTGAACGACGCACCCATCCTCGTTGGCCGCGGCCTATCGGACATCACGGGCGAGGCCGCTGAATGCGGCATGCTCGGCTACGGCAAGGCCGATCAGCAGACCGAAGGCATCCATACCCGGCAGCGGACGCGGGCGTTTGTCTTTGCCGAGGGCAAGGAGGGGCCGCGCGTCCTCATCGTCGTCAACGATCTCCCATTGATGTTCGACAGCGTGCACCAGGCGGTGCTGCGTCGGCTCGGTGCGGCCTACGGCGATCTCTACACGGTGACCAATACCATGATCACGGCCACCCACACGCACTGCGCCCCGGGTGGCTACTCGCATCACCTCTTGTACAACTCGAACACCAAGGGTTTCCGGCCTAAGACGTTCGGTGCGCTGGTCGACGGCATCGTCGAAGCGGTGGATCGGGCCCACGCCGACCTGTCCCCCTCCCTGCTGGTCCTGGCCCACGGTGAGTTGCACAACGCCAGCGTCAACCGCTCCCGGGTGTCGTTCGACCGCAACCCCGAGGCGGATCGGGCCTTCTTCCCCGACGCCAACGACCCGCAGACCACGTTGCTGCGCATCGAGCGCGACGGGGAGACGGTGGGTGCCATCAATTGGTTCGCCACCCACAACACGTCCATGACCAACGAGAACCATCTGATCAGCTCAGACAACAAGGGCTACGCCGGCTACTTCTGGGAGCGCGAGGTCAAGGGGGTCGACTACCTCACCGATCCCGCCTCGAACCCTGCCTTCATCGGCGCTTTCGCTCAGACCAACGCCGGCGACATGTCACCCAACCTCAACCTGCACCCCGGGAGCGGTCCCACCGAGGACGAGTTCGAGAACGCCCGCATCATCGGGCACCGCCAATATGAGGCCGCCGCCGCCCTGGTCGACGTGTCAGGAGTACCCGTCACCGGACCGTTGGCGTCGGTGGTCACCTACGTCGACATGGCCAACGTCGAAGTCCGCCCCGAGTTCACCGGCGATGGCCGCACCCATCACACCAGCGGCCCCGCCGGAGGCACCTCCGCTTTCGCCGGCGCCTGGGCCGACGGTCCTGCCTTTCCGGGCTTCCGTGAGGGCGGAAACGCCTGGGCCGACTGGCCCACCACCCAGATCGCCTACCGTCTCTCGGCCAAGCTAAAGGACTCGCAAGCTCCCAAAGGCATCCTGCTGCCCGGCGGCCCGATCAACAAGAGGTTGCCGGTGGTGGCCCAGCGCGCGCCCATCCAACTCCTGCGCCTCGGGCCGCTCTATCTCATCGGCATTCCGGGCGAGGTCACCATCACGGCCGGCCTGCGCTTGCGGCGAACGGTGGCGGCCATTGTCGCGGCCGAGCTACGCGATGTACTGGTGGCCGGCTACTCCAACGGCTACATCCACTACGTGACGACGCCCGAGGAGTACGACGAACAGCAGTACGAGGGGGCCAGCACCTTGTTCGGGCGTTGGGAGCTGCCGGCGCTGCAACAGATAGTGGCCGAGTTGGCCACAGCACTGGTCAGCGGCTCAGTGCCCGGCGACCAGACGCCCACGGCTGATCTGTCGGCTCGCCATAAGAAGAAGCGACCCTCGACCAAGCCCGACGCGGTGGCGACGGGCGCCAAGTTCGGCGATGTGGTGGTTGAGCCCCGGCCCACCTATGCCGCCGGCCAGCGCGTCTCGGTGGTGTTCGTGGGTGCGCATCCCAACAACGACCTGCACCGCGGTGGCACCTACCTCGCCGTGCAGCGCGAGGTGGACGACGACTGGGAGCCGGTGCAGGATGACGGCGACTGGGCCACCCGGTTCCACTGGCATGACCTTGGTAAGGGTCGCTCGGAGGTAACGGTGACCTGGGATGTCCCGGCCACCACCGCCCCGGGGCGCTACCGCATCGCGTACTTCGGCGATGCGGCCGACCAGGCCGGCACGGTCCGTCCGTTCACCGGCACCTCGCCGTCGTTCGCCGTTACTGCCTGATTCAGGGGAGCGCGGTCGTCCCCTGGTGGTGGCGACCGGTGATGAGTGGAAGATCGAGCGGGCTGAGCACGCCAGCTGGCGCGGCGCAGACGGTGGCAATGGCGTTGACGATGGGCATGGCCGTGGTGACCCCGATGTCGATGTGGCGCAGGTCATCGAAGGTGAAATTGAGCTTCATCCGTAGGTTGGGCTCGCCCCGCACTTCGACCAGGTAGCCGTAGAGCAGGGGCCAGTTCGGGGATTCGGTGTATCCGAGATACGACCCGAGCTTCCACGTGGTCCGCATGGTGACGACGGGCTGCCCGGAGCAGTGGGCGGACCAGCGGGCATCGAGCGCGGCCACGGTGCCTTGGGGGATCTTCATGAATCCCAGATCCCGATCCTCGTTGGCCACGGCGCAGTCGACGTCGAGTGTGTAGTCATCGGGGTTGACGCCGAGCCCGTGGGCCATGAGCTCAAGAGCTTCGATGTAGTCCGGTTCGAGCCGCCACAGCTCGTCTCGCAGTCGGCCCGGCTCAGGTCCGGTGCCGAAGCCGTAGGCCGACCAGTTCTCGGCTGAGGCGTAGAGCCCGCAATCCATGGACTCGGTGATGGTCAGTTCGTCGACCCGGCGGCACATGGCGGTGGCGGACAGGGCGACCGTGGGCACGAACATGGGATTGCAACCGCTGCCGAACAGTGTGGCCTTCCCGGTCTCCGCCGCCCCGGTCAGCCGCTCTCCCGCTCCATTCGGGTAGTGGCGCCCATTGAGCAGGCGTGCGCTGGTGAGCACATTGATGCCGGCCTCGAGCAGCGCCACCATCTCGGCGATGTCGGGCCATTGCGGCATGTAGACGACACAGTCGGGGGCCAGCGCGATCACTTCAGCCAGGTCACCGGTAGTGGTGATCCCGATCGGCCCGATGCCGCAGAGTGAGCCGGCGTCCTGCCCCACCTTGTCTGGGCTGTGGGCGAAGCAGCCCACCAACTCCAGATAGGGATGCTCGACGATGGCCCGCAGGGCAGAGCTCCCGACGATGCCGGTTGTCCACTGCACCACACGCCAGTTGCGCGTCATCCCGGCCCCTCCCGATGAGACAAACAGAACGGTTTATGTCTAATCTGTCCGCCGTGACGGTAGCACTGCAACTCCCCGATGCGTTCGGAGACGACGGTGCTCGTGATTTCGTCGCCGGCTCTACCGAGGACCGCATCCTCAACGCCACCTTGCGCCTGCTGGCCCGTCGCGGCGTGCGACGCCTGGGCATGCAGGAGGTCAGCGAGGCCGCCGGTGTGTCGCGTGGCACCTTGTACCGCTATTTCCCCAGCAAGGATCACCTCCTGGCGGCCATGGCGGTCCACGACGAGCAACGCTTCACCAATGGATTGACGCTGGCCCTGGCCTCGGCCACCGAACCGGTGGAGCGCATTGAGGCACTGGTGGCCTATGCCTTCGACTACATCCGCACCCACCCGGCGCGCGCCCTCTTCGCTTCCGAACCTGAGTTCGTTCTGGGCTATCTCCTCATGCATCTGCCCAAGCTGCACGCGGCCCTTTTGGAGCAACTGGGCGATGCCTTCGACACCGTGCCGGCCGTGGTGCTGGGCCATGTCACTCGCGACCAGCTGGTCGACGTCGTGGTGCGCCTCTTTACCTCGAGTTTCATCATTCCCGAACCCGACGACCGGACCCTGGTCCAGTCCATCAACGGCATTCTCCTGCTGGCGAAGTCGTAGCGGGTCGCTTTCATAACAACGTCGGACAACTGCATCAGGCCGGAGGACCCGGTCGATATTTAGGGAGGGGACACATGGACACGACAATCGAGGAGTCTGAGGAGACCGAGGGGGGCAACCCCATGAGCGGCATGGATCCGGAGATGGCGGCCAACCCGCAGCCGGTCTTCAAGGCCATGCGCGAGGTTCCGGTCATGGCCATCGAAGGGGTGGGGGTCCTGTTGAGCGGGAAGGCCGCCATTGACGAGGCACTCCGGCACCCGGAGATCTTCTCGTCGGCCATGGATGCGGTCGACTTGAGGAACAAGCGGCCCATGATTCCCCTGCAGATCGATCCGCCCGACCAGAAGAAGTACCGCAAGCTGCTCGATCCGATCTTCGCCCCCCGGAAGATGGCGCTGATGGAAGAGGAGGTGGCGGCGTTGGTCAACGACCTCATCGACCGCTTTATCGAGCGGGGCGAGGTCGACTTCTCCAAGGAGTTCTCCGTCCCGTTTCCCTCCCAGGTCTTCCTGACCATGCTGGGCTTGCCGCTCGACGAGGTGGAGACGTTCCTGACCATGAAGGACGGCATTATCCGGCCTGACCATGTCACCGGCGCCCCCTACGGCAGCAAGACGATGCGGGACTACCAGCAGAAGATCGCCGATTCGGTCTACGACTACTTCGAGAAAATCCTGGACGAGCGCCAGAAGGATCCGAAAGACGATCTGCTCTCGCACTTCCTCAGTGCCGAGGTGGAAGGCAACAAGCTGACCCGGGAGGACATCCTCGATATCTGTTTCCTCTTTCTGATTGCCGGCCTCGATACGGTCTCGGCCACCCTGGACTGCATGTTCAGTTTCCTGGCCCAGAATCCGGATCACCGCCAGCAATTGGTGGACGACCCCACCCTGATCCCCTCCGCCATTGAGGAACTGCTGCGTTGGGAGACGCCGGTCATGGGCGTGGCCCGCAACTCCAAGGTGGACACCGAGTTGGGTGGCTGCCCCATTAAGGCGGGCGACATGGTCATGATCATGTTGGGCTCGGCCAACACGGACGAGGCTGAATTCCCCGACGCCGACGTGGTGCGTTTCGACCGCGACGTCAACCGCCACATCGCCTTCGGCGGCGGCATCCACCGCTGCCTGGGTTCGCACCTGGCCCGATTGGAGCTGCGGGTGGCGTTGCGGGAGTGGCACAAGCGCATTCCCGAGTATTCGGTGGTGGACGGCCACACGTTGGTCTACACGCCGTCGATCCGCTCCATCGAGCACTTCCCCATGGTCTTCACGGCGGCCACCTGAGCCGCGGTCACTCGACACCGGGTTGGCCCCGCTGTCTAGGGTGACGCGATGAGTGAACACACCACGGTGGGTCCGGCCACCCGTCGACTGGCCATGGCCCTCGAACCGGTGGCGGGCCAGGTCTACTTCTCGGCCGAGTGTCACCAGAACTACGAGAAGCTCGGCTTCTCACCCAGTCCGGGGGCTCTGCCCACCGGCGTCGCGCTGCCCGACGGTCCGGCCTACTTCACCAGCCGCGGCTCGGTCATGGGCCAGGTGCCGGGCGAACTGGTGGCTGCCGCCTTCGCCGTCTTCAACCCCGAGGCGGTCATCCCTTCGGTGAGTTTCGGCTGGACCCGGACCGATGCCGTCACCATCTGCCAGGCCCGCACCGACGGGGCCACGGCCCAGCTGGTGCGCATCCTCGGTGAGGAGCCCGCCGGGTTGGGCCGGGCCACCGAGCTGTTGACCCGGGCCATTGAGCCGTTGCGGCCCGAGGGCCGTCCCCTCTACGCCGGCCTGCTCAGCCTCGGGCTCCCGGGGACACCGGTGGGGGACATGTGGCGTCTGGCCGACCTGCTGCGCGAATACCGCGGTGACGCCCACACGGCCGCCTGGACCTCGGCCGGCCTCGATGCCACCGAGATCGGTCTGCTGTCCGAGCTCTACTGGGGCCTGCCCATGCGCAGCTACGTGCGCACCCGAGCCTGGTCCAACCAGCAGCTGGACGACGCCGCCGACCGGCTGCGCAGCCGCGGCCTCATTGACGATGACGCCATGACGTCGGCCGGGCGGGCCCTGCGCGAGTCGGTCGAGGTGGCGACCGACCACCAGTGCGCGGTGATCGTGCATACCCTGGCCGGCGACTTCGACGAGCTCGTCAACCTCTTGCGACCCTGGGGCCAGGCCATCCGCGACGCCGGAGGCTACCCGCCGCAGGGACCGCACGACCTGGCTCCGATCCGCTAGCCCCCTAGGAATTAGTAGAGCGGCGACCAGCTGGCGCTGCGCAGGATGCGGCTCTCCCACTGGTCCCGCACTTCGAGGGCATCGTGCATCCAGGTGCCGGGGGCGGTGTATTCGGGCGGGACATCCTTGGCCAACAGCCAGAGCAGCGCCTTGTGGTTGACCACCCGTTGCCACAGGATGACTTCGGTGGTCTTGTGGGTGCCGAACACCGGCTGGTAGGCCGCCTCGAGCTCAATGATGTTGGCCGCGGTCCCCTTGGCTTCGACCAGCGTTCGGTCGTACAGGGTGCCCGCCTTTTGCAGATAGGCCGACAAGCCGCCGGCGAAGGGCCACGCCGTGTCTTCCATGAAGAGTGTCGGCTCGTGTTCTTCGGCCTTTCCCGGAACCGTGGCGAAGTCGATGGCCTGACGCGGTGACCACGACACCGGGGTCACGATCTTGGCCGTGTGGTCATGGCGCATCCCGTCGACCCGGGCCGACCATTCGGCCAGGTCGCCGTCCCGGAGGCGGTCCGCCAGGTTCGACCACGCCGTGGCGTCCTGGCAGCCGGTGATGGTGACCACGGTGTAGGCCGCCCCGCTGCCGTGGGCTAGGCGCAGGTACCACAACAACCGGGCGTCGTCGCCCTGCCCCAGCGTCGGCAGCAGCTCGTCCCGATAGGCCGCATCGAAGGCTTCTTCCTGGCGGCCGGCCACCTTGTGCACCTCATGGATCAACAGCACAGCAGAACCCCCTGGGTTGATGTTGGTGTGAAGATGTACGGCTCAGCGGGTGGTGGCGATTCCCCCGTCCACCGGAATGATCGTGCCGGTCAGGTAGGCCCCGGCTCGCGACGACAGGAAGATGGCGGCCCCCGCCATGTCGTCGGGACGCCCGATCCGCCGCAACGGCGCGCTGGAGGCGATCTGCTCGCCGAAGGCTTCGAGCGTGGCCGCCATCATTTTGGACTCGAACGGCCCGGGGGCGATGGCGTTGACCGTGATCTCCGGAGCCAGGCGCTTGGCCAGGTGCCGGGTCAGCTGGTGCACGGCGGCCTTGCTGGCCGAGTACGAATACGTCTCGAGGGCCGGCACGCCGATGCCGTCAATGGAGCCGATGTTGATGACCCGGGCCGGCTCGTCCACGGTGCCGGTCGCTTTGAGGAGCGGGACCAGGAACTTGGTCAGGTGGAAGACGCCCTTGACGTTGAGGGCCAGCACCCGCTCGAAGGCGGCCTCGTCAAAGTCGGCCAGGGGCGTGCCCCAGGTGGCGCCGGCATTGTTGACCAGGATGTCCAGCCGATCGGTCCGGGAGGTCAGCTCCTCGGCCAGGCGCCGGCATTCGGCCTCGGTGGAAAGGTCGGCCGGAATCCCGATACAGGTGCCCTTCTCGGACAGTTCGGCGGCCACGTCAGCCACCACCTCGGCCTTGCGGGAGGAGATGTAGACGGTGGCCCCCGCCTCGACGAAGCCCTCGGCGATCATCTTGCCGATACCGCGGGTGCCGCCGGTGACCAGTGCGGTCTTGCCGGCGATGGAGAACAGATCCTGTGCGCTCATGGCGCCATTGTGGTCTGAACGGTCACGGGGCGGCCAACGCAATGGCACTGCGCAGGACAAGCGTGGCCCCGATCCGCAGTGATTCGTCCTCGACGGCAAAGGTCGGGCTGTGGTGCATACCGCTCGTCCCGTCGGCCCGGGCCCCGCCCACAAAGAAGTAGCAACCCGGGAGATTGTTGAGGAACTCGCTCACATCGTCGCTGGGAGAGGTGGGTGGCATGCGGAAGACGGCCTTGGTCCCGAAAGCGGCCTGCGCCTCCGCTTCGACCAGGTCGGTGACCGCCCCGTCGTTGACCACGGCCGGAGTCTGTTCGGGCACGGTGAGGTCGACGGTGACGCCGTGCAGGTCGCCGATGGTGGCGCACAGCTCGCGCAGGCGCCCGAAGGCCTCCTCGCGCTGAAGGTCGGTGAAGGTGCGCAGCGTGCCGGTCACCGTGGCTGCGGTGGGCACGACGTTGACCGCCGTGCCGGCCGAGAGGGTGCCGGCGCTGCAGATGCAGTCGGCCCCCTCGTAGTGCAGCCCGTCAACCACGGTGCCCAAGCGGGACACCAGATCCGCCGTGGCCTTAATGACGTCGCCCTTGGCGTTCGGGATGGCCCCGTGCCCGCCGGGGCCGGCCACCGAAAAGCGCAATGAGTGGGCCTCGGACATGGCCACGCCGCCTCGTAGGCCAACGAGCCCGACCGGAAGGACCGAGGCCACGTGGAAACCGACCAGGCGGGCGCCGATCATGGCGTCGAGCGCGCCGCCCTTGATCATCGACTTGGCCCCGCTCAGCGCTTCCTCGCCGGGTTGGAACACGAAGACGTAGCGGCCGGGTAACGCATCGCGCCGGGCGCTGAGCGCCGTGGCCACGCCGAGCAGCGCGGCCGTATGCACGTCGTGCCCGCAGGCGTGCATGGTGCCCTCGACCTCGGAGTGGAACGGGTTGGTCTCGTTCTCGTGGACCGGGAGCCCGTCGATGTCGGCCCGCATGACCACGGTGCGACCCGGCCGGCCGCCGTCGAAGGCGAAGATGCCGCCGGTCTCGCCCACCCGGACCGCTTCGGTAATGTGCAGGTCGGCCATGCGGTCTCGGATGAGCGCCGTGGTGGCGTGTTCGGCAAAGGCCAGCTCGGGCTGGCGGTGCACGGCCCGGCGCAGGTCGACCATGTCGTCGAAGACGGCGTCGATGGCCTCCCAGCCCAGTGGCTCAGTCAACGGGGTGGGTGCCGCTTACCGGCTGAGCAGGTCGCGGGCGATGTGGGTGACCTGGATCTCGTCGGTCCCGGCGTAAATCTGGAACACCTTGGCGTCGCGGGCCAGTTGTTCGACCCGGAACTCCGCCATGTAACCGTTGCCACCGAAGAGCTGGACGGCCTCCATGGCCACTTCGGAGGCGGCCTGGGCCGAGTAGAGCTTCATGGCCGAGGCCTCGGCCAGGGTCAGGGTCTTGCCGGCGGACGACATCTCAATGTGGCGGAAGACCAGGTTCTCCACGTTGAGACGGGCCACTTCCATGCGGGCCAGCTTGAGCTGGATCAGCTGGTATTCGGAGATGGGGCGTTCCCAGAGCAGGCGGTCCTTGGCGTACTGGACCGACAGCTTGATGCATTCCTCAATCAGGCCCAGTGACATGGCGGCCACGCCGGCCCGCTCGGTCACGAAGTTCCCCTTGGCGCTCTCGCGTCCCTCGCTGCCACCGGGCACCCCTTCGGTCTCACCCAGCAGGTGGTCCTTGCCCACCCGCACATCGCTCAGGAAGAGCTCGCCGGTGGGCGAGGAGTGCAGGCCCATCTTGCGGAAGGGCTTGGACTGCTCGAGGCCGGTCGTGCCCGTGTCGAGAATGAAGGTGAGCACCTGGCGCTGGCGCATCGGCGTGTCGCTGCCGTCGTCCAACTTGGCGTAGAAGACGATGGTGTCGGCGTAGGGGCCGTTGGTGATGAACGTCTTGTTGCCGTTGAGGATGTACTCGTCGCCATCGCGCTTGGCCGTCGACCGCATGCCGCCCAGGGCGTCGGACCCCGAGCCGGGCTCGGTGATGGCCCAGGCCCCCACCTTGTCCAAGGTCAACAGGTCGAGTCCCCAGCGCTCCATCTGGGCCGGGGTGCCGCTCTTCATGATGGTGCCGGCGGCCAGCCCGGTGCTGACGCCCAGGGCGGTGACGATGCCGGGGCAGTAGTGGCAGAGCTCAATGATCGGGATGAGCATCATGGCGGCGTTGCCGCCGCCCTCTGAGCGCTCCGAAGGGGGGGTCCCGTTGACTTTGCGCTCGAGCTGCCGCTTGAAGCCCTCGCGGGCCATGACGTCCATGCCGAAGGTGCGGTAGAGCTTGCGGATCACCTCGTAGGGCGGCGTGTCGCCGTGCTCGAGGTCGTCCACCAACGGCTTGACTTCGGCTTCGACGAAACTGCGCACCGCATCGCGGATCGCCTGCTGCTCTTCGGACCACTCGAACATGTCGTACCTCCCTACAGACCGGGCACGACCCTAATGCGTCCTCCTAGGCGTCGGCGATCTTGCGCAGCGTGTTGCGGTCCGTGTGGCTGAGGTGCTCGCTGAGCTTGCCGTGCTCAATGAGGGAGATCTCCTCGTAGCTGAACACGCCCTCGGTGCTGACGTCGATGGCCACCTCGTAGTGCACCGTCCGGGCCTGGGCGGCCAGGAAGTTGTTCGAGAGGATGCCGTAGGTCTCCGAGCCGATGTCGGAGACCAGGGTGTACGACGTGGCGTCGGGGGCCACCTGGCCGCCGGCGATGAGGGCCGAGCCCCGGGGGATGAGGAACGTGCGCATGACCTGCTGGTCGGTGGCATCCCACAACCAGTAGCCCACCTCGGTGTGGAAGGGGTTCTCCTCGGTGCCACGCCAGGCCGCCATGCGGTAGTCGAGGCCGTAGAGCGTCTGGATCCCGTTCTCCACCGGCCCGAAGGGCTTGAAATCAATGTGCTCGCGGTAGGGGGTGAGGCCGATGGTGCCCTTCTCGTTGGAGTAGGCCACGTCCTCTCCCTGGTCGCCTTCCCACACTCCGGCCAAGCGGGCCAATGGTCCCCATTCAGGTCCTGCGCTCACGAGCACTCCTCTTTCTCTTGCTTCGATTTCTGTTGCAGTCATGACGACGCTGCGGTCACTTCTGCAGACTCTATGGGGTCGCCGCCTGTTGGTGGGACGCCGAGATGACCGATACCACCCGGGGACCCAACGCGAAGAGCACGACGGCCAGCAGGGCGGCGGGGAAAGAGAAGGCCAGGCCGACTCCCTGGGAGAAGAGGGCGGCGATGCCGGCCGTGACGCCCAGGATCCAGGTGCCGAGAAAGATCAACCACCACTGCAGCACCAGGCTGCGTTGCGGGTCGTCAGGGGCCAGGCAGTCGCGCACGGCCTGGTAGGGCATGAACAGGTTGACAATGGGGACGAACCAGCTGCCCACGCCCCAGCCGGGTGAATGGGTGGCCGGGCGGCCCAGGGCCCGCGCGGCCGAGGCGGCCCGGAATTGCCAGATGCAGGCCACGATGATGGCGGCCAGGGTGAGCAGCCCGAGCAGCGGCGTGACCGGGTTGAGGGCGGGTGTGTTGGAGAACGTCGGTGTGGGCTGGTTGTTCTGGGCCGCCTCGTAAATGAGGTGGAACTGATGCCCGTACGTGCGTAGTTGGCTGGCATCGACCTGCTGGAAGATCAAGCTCACGATGAAGTAGATGGCCGGCATGGCGGCCGCCCGGCGGGCGAACCGGGTCATCAGGAGCTCGTGGCGGACCAGCCCCTCGACCAGGGACGGACTGGCCGCGTTCGGATGGGGCCGGGGCGGTACGGCGGTCCAGCCCGGGTGGGCGACGGCCGCGGGAGGGGGAGGCGGCAGGTTCGGCGGCGGCGCCAGATGGCTCGGCGGAGGCGGCGGCAGATTCGGCGGCGGCGGAGGTTCGGGCAGAACCACGGTGTCGGTCCAGGCGTAGCCGTCCCACCAGCGTTGACCAGGGCCACCGGCCGGATCGGGGTACCACCCCGGTGGGGCGCCGGGATAGCCGGTGGGGATCTCAGTCACCCCGACATCCTGTCAAACCCTGGACCGGCGCTGTCACAGGGTCGGGGCGCGTGCGCCTTTCGCCAGCACCGGCTCGTCCGTTGCGGCCACCTGGTCGGCCCGGGCCATCCAGCGGGCTCGTTGCTCGGCCCGCACGGGGCCGCCGACCACCCAGCGCAGGGGCGAGCGCAGGACGAGCGTGATGAAGGCGGCCGAGACGGCCAGGGTCAGCACGAAGAGGAGTCCCACCGTGGCGGCGAAGGGCAGGTGGGTGCGCAGACCGGTGTTCTCCAGAACGAGGCGGATGCGGTTGATGAAGAGCACGTGGCAGAAGTAGATGCCGGCCGTCAGCTCGGCCAGGTGGGCCACCGAGGTGAGACCTCGTCGCTTGCCGGCCGACTCCGGGGTGGGGTGGCGGGCCTCCCAGGCCCAGCTCCAGCAGTACAGGCCGGCGATGGCCACGAGGCACCAGACCACGGCCAACGGTTGGTAGATGTCCGAGGCGGCGCCGGTCGTGGTGCCGTTCCAGACCGAGACCAGGTACCAGGCCAGCATGCCCGCCGCTACCGCGCCGGTGAACGCCATCACCTGCCGGTGCCACCTCGATACGAACGCATGCACCTCACGGAGATGGAAGGCAGCCAGCGCCCCGAGCACGAAGAACTCTTGATAGGCCAGCAGGTTGCGCGACCACGGCCACTGCGTGCCCAGCCAGTTGGTGAAGTCACTGATGAAGCCCATGGAATGGGTGAAGTGCAGTGCGGAGTTGATGAAGAGGGCGAACACCACGCTCACCGCGCCAATCAGCAGATGGCGGCGGCTGCGGCGCAGCAGCCAGAGCAGCGGCGGGAAGAGCAGGTAGGCCTGGAAGAGGACGATGAGGGCGTAGAGCTGGTAGTAGCCGTGCGTGAAGGAGTGCCGGAAGAGGGGGTAGGTGTGATGCCACGAACCCCCCACGGTCAGCAGCGTGAAGACGAGGTAGATAAGTGTCCAAGCCACATAGGGCACGCCCATCTGGGTGTAGCGGCGTTGCCAGAACCGGCCCGGGCTCAGAGGCCGGCGTAGCTCGGTGTAACAGAGGACCAGGCCGGACACGAAGAAGAAGGCCGTCCGGCTGAAGTGCAGCAGGGTGACGAAGGCCGAGGCCGCGATGCCCGAGGCGCCGATCCACAGGAAGGCGTGTTGGCCGACCACGGCGGCGCAGGCCACCACCCGGAAGAGGTTCAGCGAATTGAGGTAGCCCCCCGGTGGATCGACCACGGGCGCCGGGACAGGCGCAGCCGTGGCCCTGAGGGGATTGAAGGCCATGAGCCGCCATGGTCCCTCAGTGGCCTTAGTGACAGGTGAACGCTTTCTGTGAGAACTGTGAGAACGGTGCAGCGAGAACGGTGCAGCCGAGGGCGGCGGCCGCCGCTTACCCGAGCGCCGGCTTGGCCGCGGCCAACGCCGCAATGTGGGCGTCGACCCCGTCCAGGTCCGAATACATGGTGTTGAGGGAGAGATGGCTGGCCCCGGCGTCGCGCCAGCGCGCGGCGTGGCCGGCCATGCGGTCGAGGTCGCCGTCGCCGTAATCCACCCGGCCTTCGAACCGCAGGGCCGAGAGGTCACGCCCTGTTTCCTGGGCACCCTCGGCGATGTGGGCCCAGGCGTCGTCGAAGGCGGCGCCCGGCTTGACCATGGGGAACCAGCCGTCGGCCAGCCGGCCGACCCGGCGCAGGGCGGCCGGGGCGAAGGCGCCGATCCAGATGGGGATGGGCTGTTGGACCGGGTGCGGGGCCAGGCCCGCAGCCTCGATGTGATGGAAGCGCCCTTCGAACGTCACGCTCTTCTGCGTCCAGAGTTGGCGCAGCACGGTGACCTGCTCCTCCAAGAAGGCGCCCCGATCGGCGAAGGAGTAGCCCAGCGCTTGGTACTCCACCTTGTTCCAGCCGATGCCCAGGCCGAGCCGGAACTTGCCGCCGGTCAGGAAGTCGAGCTCGGCCGCCTGCTTGGCCAGCAGGGCGGTCTGGCGTTGTGGGCCGATCAGGATGGAGGTGGCGAAGGCCAGGTCCGTGAAGCCGGCCAGGTAGGCGAACATGGTCAGCGGCTCGTGGAAGGGATCGTCAATGTCATAGGGGCCACCCAGGTCACCGTGCACCGCGGTGTCGGCCCCCAGGACGTGGTCGTACGCCGCCAGGTGGGTGAAACCCAGGTCGGAGGCGGCCTGCCCATAGGCCCGGACGGCACCGCGGTCGCCCTTCATCTCGATCTGGGGGAAGACAACGCCAAGTTCCATGGCGCCAGTGTGGCCCAAGCCGCCGCCACGGCGCAGCGCTGCCGTCGGGTCTGGCGCACCAGCGCCGCGGGTCTGGCGCCGGCGGTGTGGTTCGGCGCCTTTTGGGCGACCTCCGGTTAGCGTGGCGACGTGAAACTGCGCATCTTCGTCGAGCCCCAGCAGGGCGCCACCTACCAGCAGTTGCTGGAGGCGGCCCAGGCGGCCGAAGCGGGCGGCTTCGATGCCTTCTTCCGTTCCGACCATTACCTGACCATGGGCGGCGACGGTCTGCCCGGACCCACCGACGCCTGGGTCACCCTGGGTGCCCTGGCCCGGGAAACCAGCCGGATCCGCCTGGGCACCCTCGTCACCTCCGGCACTTTCCGGTGGCCCGGGATCCTGGCCATCACCGTGGCGCAGGTGGACGCCATGAGCGGGGGCCGTATCGAGCTCGGACTGGGCGCCGGTTGGTATGACGGGGAGCACACGGCCTACGGCATCCCGTTCCCGCCTCTGGGTGAACGCTTCGAGCGCCTGGAAGAACAGTTCGCCATCATCACCGGGCTGTGGGACACGCCGGCCGGCGAGACGTTCTCCTTTGCCGGCACCCACTACCAGGTGACCGACAGCCCGGCGCTGCCCAAGCCGGTGCAGCAGCCCCGTCCGCCGATCATCGTGGGGGGAGGCGGGCCCAGCCGCACGCCCCGTCTGGCTGCCACCTACGCCGACGAATTCAACCTGCCCTTCTCCTCGCTGGCCGACACCGAGGCCCAGTTCGGCCGGGTGCGGGCGGCTTGCAAGGCCCGGGGCCGCGACCCCAAGACACTGACACTGTCGGCCGCCCAGGTGGTGTGTTGCGGCAAGGATGAAGCAGAGGTGGAGCGTCGGGCCGCGGCCATCGGCCGCCAGCCGGACGAGCTGCGCCAGAACGGTGCCGCCGGAACGCCCGACGAGGTGGTGGCCCGATTGAAGGAGTTCGCCGCCATCGGCGCCGAGAGGGTCTACCTGCAGGTGCTCGACCTCAACGATCTCGACCACATCCGACTCATCAGCGAGGACGTACTGCCCCGCCTCGCCTGAGGCGGCCGGGACAAGGAGGACACCAGTGACAGTGACCAGCCGGGGGGCGGTTGCCCCCACCAGCGATGCTCCCAGCCCGTCGTCGGGTGTGGCGTCTGACATGGACGACGCCGCCCTCGACGCGGCCGTGCGTGAGGTGGCAGCCAACGCCACTACCTGGGCCGCCACCCCTGCCGCGGCGCGGGCCGACCTGTTGGATGAGGTGTTGCGGGACACGTTGGCCGCCCAGAACGACTGGCTGGCCGCCGCCTGCTCGGCCAAGGGTCTGACCCCCGGGTCGGCCGAAGCGGGCGAGGAGCTCTTCGCCGGTGTGGGCACGCTGGTGCGCATGACGCGGTTGTTCCGTGACTCGGTGCGACAGATCGCCCGCTCGGGCAAGCCCACGTTCGCCGGCCCGGTGCGGGAGGCGGCCGACGGTCGCCTGCGGGTGCGGGTCTTCCCCGAGACAGCGTTTGATCGTGTGGTCTTCCCCCAGACGACGGCCGAAGTGTGGATGCAGCCCGGCGTACGTGAAGCCGACTTGATGCCCGGTCAGGCCGCCGCCTACGCCGACCCGGGCGGGCATGCCGGCACGTCGCTCGTTCTGGCCGCCGGCAACGTGGCGTCGCTGGGGCCGCGCGACGTCCTCTCCAAGCTCTTCGTCGAGGGCAAGGTCGTGGTCATGAAGGCCAATCCGGTCAACGACTACCTGGTGCCGCACTGGAGCCGGGCCATGGGTGCCCTCATCCGCGAGGGCGTGCTGCGCATTGTGGACGGCGGGGCGGCTGTCGGCCAATACCTGACCGCCCATCCCCTCATTGACGAGGTGCACATCACCGGGTCGGACAAGACCTACGACGCCGTCGTCTTCGGCACCGGCGAAGAGGGGGCCCGGCGCAAGGCGGCGGACGAGCCGGCGCTGGACAAGCCGGTGACGGCGGAGTTGGGCAACGTGTCACCGGTGATCATCGTCCCGGGCAAGTGGTCGACGGCCGAGCTGCTGTATCAAGCAGAACACGTGGCCACGATGTTGGTGAACAACGCCGGCTTCAACTGCCTGGCCGCCCGGGTCATCGTCACCCACGCCGACTGGCCCCAGCGCGATGCCTTCCTGGGAGCCCTGACCCAGGTGCTGGCCCAGCTGACCACGAGGCGTGCCTACTACCCGGGAGCGGCCGACCGCTGCGCCGCCTTCGTGGAGGCCCACCCCGAGGCCGAGCGCTACGGCAGCGGCCCGGCCGACGCGCTGCCCTGGACCTTCATCCGCGACGTGCCTGCGGGGGCCACCGGCGACATCGTGTTCAACGTCGAGTCGTTCTGCGGCCAGATGGCTGAGACGGCCCTGACGGCACCGTCGGCCGCCGCCTTTGTCGACGCCGCCACCGCATTCTGCAACGACGTGGTGTGGGGCACCCTCTCGGCCACCCTGCTGGTGAGCCCGGCGACGTTGCGCGACGCCGCCGTGGCCGACGCCGTGGAGCGGGCCGTGGCCGACCTGCGCTACGGCTCAATCGGCGTCAACGTGTGGCACGCCCTGGCCTTCGCCATTGGCACCACCACCTGGGGCGCCTATCCCGGTCATCCCCGCACCGACATTCAGTCGGGCTCGGGCGTGGTGGGCAACGCCGCCATGTTCGACCGGCCCCAGAAGTCGGTGGTGCGGGGACCGTTCCGCTCCCGGCCCAAGCCACCGTGGTTCGCCACCGCCTCGGGGTCCTTCGACGTGATGAAGCGCTTCGTGGCTTTCGAAGGCGACCCTTCGGCATCGAAGATTCCAGGCCTACTTTTGGCGGCCATGCGGGGCTGAGTTAGCTCCGCTGGGGTTAGCGGATCGGCGCCCGGCGGTGCCTCTCGGGTGCAACGGTCACCTTGGGCGCCGGCAGGGTGATGCGGGCCACCGTGTCGCCCCCCACGGCGATGCAACTGGTCGAGGCGGGGCAGGCCAACGCCGTCAGGCTGAGCGGGATGTAGGCCGCCTTGGCCGCCACAAAGTGCACCCCGCCGTCGATGCTCTGGGCCACGGCACCCGAACCGATGACCGGAGTGCCCACCCACTTGGTGCCCACCATGGCGCAGGTGGTGGTGGTCGGGCAGACGATGCCGTAGATGTTCTGGATCGGTGACGAGGTCGGCGCGACGGCCCAGGTGTGACCGGCATCGAGGCTGGCCAGCACCTGGCCCTGGGCCGGGATCACGTCACTGACCGTGCTCGATGTCGTCCCCACAGCCAGGCAATGCGCCGGCGTCGGGCAGGTGGCCCAGTGCAGGACGCCCATGCCGGTCGGTACATCAGCCGCCGCCCAGGTGGCCGCCCCGTCGGTGCTGATGGCGATGGAGCCCTGCCCGTGGCCGGCGGTGGTGGGCGAGTAGCCGACCACCAGGCAGGTGGTGCCGGTGCAGTCGAGGCTGTCGATGCCTTCGAGGCCGGTCGGCAGGTTGCCTTGGCGCTGCCACGTGCGGCCGAAGGTGGTGGTGAGCGCCGACCAGGTGAAGGTGCCGTCATTGACGATGGCCCGGCAATCGGCGGCGCTGGTGCACTGGACGGCGATCATCTGGAAGGCCCCGGCCGGGGGGGTCAGGGTGGACCAGGAGGCACCGCCGTTATGGGTGGTCAACACCACGCCGGCTCCGAGGCCCTGGGCGGTGGAGCCGACGGCCATGCAGTCGCTGACGGTGGGGCACGACACGCCGGTGAGGGCCGGCGTGGCGGCAGAGGTCAGGGGCTGGTTCTTCCAGGTGGCACCGCCGTCGGTGGTGGCCACAATGACGATGGCGTTGCTGGTGACATCGGGATCGGCCACGCCCACGGCCCAGCAGTGCCGAGCGTCGGCACAGGAGACGTCGGTCAGTGATCCCGTGCCAGCCGGCGCCGGCGCCCCTTGCACGGTGACCGCTCCACGGGGTTGACCCAGGACATCGGGGGCGGCGGCTATGTGGCCCGGGCTGGCGCTCCCACTGCCGTGACACGCCGCGGCCAGCAGGCCGAGCCCGATCAGAGCCAGCCCGACACGGCGCCCCGGTCGCTGTCGGGCGGCGGCACGATGGCTGGGGAGGTGGAGGGGCACCGCGGGAGCACACTACCGGCGGGTAGTCGGAACTCAGGTGCACTCTTCGCTACCCTCCCTGTCGTGGACTGGGTCGATTTCGTGCTGATCGGGGTGATGCTTATCGCCGCGGTCCATGGTCTTCGTCTCGGTGCCCTGGTCCAGCTCCTGACCTTCGGGGGCTTCTGGTTGGGCATGTTGCTGGGCACGTTGGCCTGGGTGCCGGCCCTCTCCTTCTTCCACGACAACACCGTGCGTGGCGTGGTCACGGTGGCGGTGGTCCTCATCACGGCCAGCGGGTTCGGATTCCTGGGCCGGGTGGCCGGGACCTACAGCAACGTCACGCTGCGACGGCACCACTTAGGACACATCGACTCCGCGCTGGGCGTCATGGTGGCCGTGGTGGCCGTCCTGCTCTCCTCGTGGTTGGTGGCCGGCGTCATCTCGTCGCCCAACAGCCGCTACACCTGGCTCAGTTCTGCCGTGGCCCGCTCCGACATCCTGCATTCGGTGGACCGGGTGCTGCCCCAGGTGCCGTCGGTCTTCAATGACTTCCAGAACTTCTTGAACAATCAAGGCTTCCCGCAGGTGTTCTCCACGCTGACCCCGCCCTCCACCGGCAGCGTGTCGGTGCCGACCAGTGCCGCCACCAAGGCCCTGGCTGATCCGGCCGTCTTCTCGGTGGTCAAGGTGCTGGGCGAAGCGTGCGGTAACGACCAGGAGGGATCGGGCTTCGTGGTCGGGCCCGGGCTGGTGGCCACCAACGCCCACGTGGTGGCCGGCGAGTCCGCCCCCCAGGTCTATGTGGGCGGGACGGCTTACCGGGCCAACGCCGTCCTCTTCGATCCCCAGTTCGATCTGGCCATCCTGCGTACCAACGCGCCCCTGGGGCCCACGCTGCACATCGACCCTGACGTGGTGGCCCGCGGGACCCAGGCCGCCATCCTCGGGTACCCCGAAGACGGACCGCAGATCATCACCTCGGCCGGGGTGACGGCTGAGGTGACCGCTCTCGGTAAGGACATCTACAACGAGCAGTCGGTGACCCGGGGCGTCTACGCGCTGGACGCGCACGTCGAGCCCGGCAATTCGGGAGGACCGGTGGTCATCGCCGGCGGGGAGGTCATCGGCATTGTGTTCTCGCGCTCCACGGTCTACGACAACGTGGGCTACGCCCTGACCTCGCCCGGCGTCCTAGCCCGCGTGCAGATGGCCGAAGCGCGTGACCAACCGGTGAGCACCGGACGGTGCGCCTCCGGCTGAGGTGATTCTGGGGGCAGAATGACCCCATGACGCTGCGGATAGAGGACTATGCGGTAATCGGCGACCTGCATACGGCTGCCATTGTCGGTGCCGACGGGTCCATCGACTGGCTGTGCCTTCCGCACTTCGACTCCCCGTCCTGTTTTTCCCGCCTCATGGGCGACGATTCGCACGGGTTCTGGCAGCTGTCGCCGACCGGGGGCGCCGATGCCATCGTGTCAACCCGCCGCTCCTACCGCGAGAACTCGCTGGTGCTCGAGACCGAGTTCGAGACGGCCACCGGCGTGGTGCGCATCATCGACTGCATGCCCGTGCGCGATACCCACCCCCATGTCATCCGTCTGGTGGAGGGTGTCTCAGGCACGGTCGATATGCACATGGACCTGACCGTGCGCTTCGACTACGGCCAGGTGGTTCCCTGGGCCACCTCAACCGAGGGGTTGATACGCATGACGGCCGGGCCCGATGCGGTGGCCCTGTTCCACCGGGTTGATCTGGTCGGTCACGACCTGCACACGACGGGCGACTTCAGCGTGAGCGCGGGACAGCAGTTTCCCTTCACCCTCATCTGGTATCCCTCCCACGAGGAGCCGCCAGCGCCCATTGACGCGTTCTACGCCATCTGCCTGACCGACGCCTACTGGAAGGAGTGGGTGGCCCAGTCCACCTATGACGGCGACTGGCCCGAGGCCGTCATCCGATCCCTCATCACCCTCAAGGCGCTGATTTACGAGCCGACGGGCGGCATCATGGCCGCTGTCACCACCTCGTTGCCCGAAGCCGTCGGTGGCAGCCGCAACTGGGACTACCGCTACTGCTGGTTGCGTGACGCCACCTTGACCCTGGAGTCGCTCATGCGGGGTGGCTACCACGACGAAGCCATGGCCTGGCGCGACTGGCTGCTGCGCGCCGTGGCCGGTGATGTAACAGCCCTGCAGATCATGTACGGACCCGCCGGCGAGCGCCGGCTGGAGGAATGGGAAGCGTCGTGGCTTCCCGGCTACGAGGGGTCGGCGCCCGTGCGCATCGGGAATGCCGCCTCGGGACAGTTCCAGCTCGACGTCTACGGCGAGGTGATGTCGGCGCTCTACGCCTCGGCCCATGCCGAGGGCGTGCAGAGCCGGGCGGCCTGGAGCCTGCAGACACAACTGGTTGAGTTCGTGAAGAAGGGATGGCTGGAACCCGATGACGGGATCTGGGAAGTGCGCGGGCCGCGCCGGCACTTCACCCACTCCAAGGTCATGGCCTGGGTGGCCGTCGACCGGGCCGTCAAGACCTTGGAGGAGTGGACGGAACTCGAAGGACCGCTGGACGAATGGCGCCAACTCCGCCACGAGATCTTCACCGAGGTGTGCCAGAAGGGGTACAACGAGGAGATCGGCGCCTTCACCCAGTACTACGGCTCCGACGAGTTGGATGCCAGCGTGCTCATGATCCCCCTGGTCGGCTTCTTGCCCCCAACCGATACGCGGGTCATCAGCACGGTGGAAGCGGTGCAGGCGGGCCTGATGGAGGACGGGTTCGTCCTGCGCTACCGCACGGCTGACGACGGGACCGTCGACGGATTGATCGGACGGGAGGGCGCCTTCCTGGCCTGCTCCTTCTGGCTGGTCGACTGCCTGCACATGATCGGGCGCAAGGAGGATGCGGCCAAGCTCTTCGAGCAACTGCTCGACCTGCGCAACGACCTGGGCTTGCTGTCCGAGGAGTATGACGCCGTCGACAAGCGGCTGGTGGGCAACTTCCCCCAGGCCTTCTCCCACGTTTCGCTGGTCAACTCGGCCTGCCGTCTGTCCGGGCGCGACGCGCTGGCCATCGCGGCGGTGGACGAAGCGACGGGTAAAGAGGCCCCCAAGCGCCATGTCGTTGAGCACACCATCTCCATGCTGCCCACGCTTTCGACGCGCAAGAGGCGCAAACGGCCGGGCGGCACCCGGCGGGCCCGGACGTCGGGTCGCTGATTCGTTGCACCAATAGGAGGGTCCACCCATGAAGGCACTCACCGTTATTCCGTTGCAGGCCGGTTCGGCCGAGCTGTCCGAGGTCGACGAACCACCGGAAAGCGACGGGCCGGTACTGGTCGAAACACTGGCCGTCGGCATCTGCGGCACCGATATTGAGATCCTGTCCGGCGCCTACGGGTGGGCGCCCCCGGGGCGCCAGCGCCTGGTGCTGGGCCACGAGTCGCTGGGCCGCGTGCTCGACGCGCCGGCCGGCGCACCGGTGGCCAAAGGTGATCTCGTGGTGGGCATTGTGCGCCGACCCGACCCGGTGCCCTGCGCCAACTGCGCCGTTCTGGAGTGGGACTTCTGCCGCAACGGGCTGTACACCGAACGCGGCATAAAGGAGCACGACGGCTACCTGTCGGAGCGCTACCGCATCACCCCTGACTTCGTGGTCAAGGTGGACAGCGCACTCGGTCTGCTGGGTGTGCTGCTCGAGCCGACCAGCGTGGTGGCCAAGGCCTGGGAAGAGGTCGAGCGGGTGGGCAGCCGGGCCCATTGGGATCCCAAGACGGTGGTGGTGACCGGCGCCGGACCGATCGGGTTGTTGGCCGCTCTGCTGGGCGTCCAGCGCGGCCTCGATGTCCATGTCATCGACCAGATGGCCACGGGGGTCAAGCCTGACCTGGTGCGCGATCTTGGCGCTACCTATCACTCCGGCCCGTTGGCGGAGGCCTGCTCCAATCCCGATGTCGTCATCGAGTGCACCGGTGTGGCCAGCCTGGTCTTCGATGCCATGTCGCACGTCGGCCCGGGTGGCGTGGTCTGCCTGACCGGCGTCTCCTCGGGTGGCCACACCATCGAGATCGACGAGGGCGCGCTCAACCGCAGCATGGTGCTCGACAACGTGGCCGTGGTGGGTTCGGTCAACGCCAACCGGCGTCACTACGAAGCGGCCGCGGCCGCCCTGGCCAAGGCGGACCGGGCCTGGCTCAGTCGTCTGGTCAACCGCCAGGTGCCGCTCGAGAAGTGGCAGGACGCCCTGCAACGCGACCCGGACGACGTCAAGGTCGTTGTCGTGGTCAACCCGGCGTGAGCGGCTCGCATCCCCACCCGCATTCCCACGGCGATGGGACGCGGCACAGCCATGACGAAGCGATCGTCGTCCCGACGCCGCGTCGAATCGCCCCGGGCGTGCTCGAGATCGATACGTTGCTGGGCGGTTGGGAGCGCGTCACGGCGGGCTATCTGATTGAGGGGTCAGCTCCGGTACTCGTCGAGACCGGAAGCCAGTCGTCGGTGCCCATTTTGCTGGCCGCCCTCGACAAGCTCGGCGTCGGGCCGCCCGAATTGGCAGGTGTGGCCGTCACCCACATCCACCTCGATCACGCCGGAGGGGTGGGCAATGTGGCGCAGGCGTTTCCCAACGCCACCGTCTACGTGCATGAGAAGGGGGCGCGCCATCTGGCCGACCCCACCCGCCTCATCGACTCGGCCTCACGGGTCTACGGGCCACTGCTCGACTCGCTCTACGGCCGGCTCGATCCGACGCCGGCGGAACGCTTGCACGTGCTGGCCGACGGCGAGGAGATCGTGGTCGGTCCCGACCGCGTCCTGGCGGCCGTCGACTCGCCGGGGCACGCCAAGCACCACATCGGATTCCACGACTCACTCAGCGGGGTGCTCTTCGCCGGCGACGCCGTGGGCGTGAAGCTGCCCGATGGGGGCGTGCTGCGGCCGTCCACCCCACCGCCCGACTTCGACCTGGATCAGGCCATCACGTCGCTGGGCAAGTTCGCGGCGCGGCGACCCACCGGCATCGCGTTGGCCCATTACGGGCTCCTGGATGACCCCGACGCGCTGCTGGCCGAGGCCAACGAGACGTTGACCCTGTGGGCCGAGACGGCCGAGGCCGCCTACCGGGATGGTCGGGATATTGCCGACGCCCTGTCGGCCCGCTTCGACCCGCTGATGGGCGAGATCGATGCCGCCCACAAGGAGAAGCTCGACATCATGAACGGCGTGCACTCCAACGCGGCCGGCTTCCGCCGCTGGCTCGATGGCCGCCAGACGGCCGAGTAAGGCCGAGGCCCTTCAGTCAGTCGACCACCATTTTGGCGCGCAACTCTTCCTGGCGGATCTCGAAATCATCGAGGGAGATACGGCCGTCGGCCAGATCCTCGTGGAGGGCGGCGAACTGCTCCAGCAGGAGGGTCTGGTCAACCACTTCGCCGGGCGAGGTCTCTTCGCCATCTTCGGCCAGCTTGTCCTCGCGACGAGACTGCCGGTCATCCATCTTCGAACGGGCCCGATCCTTCTTGGCCTGGTCGCGCTGCAGCTTGCCAAACGTCGAGCGTGCGCGTGCCATGGTGACTCCTTTCCGGTCGTGGGGACGACCAGGTACAACCGGCAGAGCGCCTGCTCTACCGCAAAATCTATTTCAAACGGTGCGTTGGGTCCCGGTGACCCAGTGGAGCGGAGCGGGTGGGATTTGAACCCACGGTGGCTTGCACCACACAACATTTCGAGTGTTGCACCTTCGGCCTCTCGGACACCGCTCCGTCGGTCAGGCTACCAGGGAGCCCTCCGCCGCGAGGAAGCCGGTCGGCCTCAGCGAGCCCGTTTTGACGCGAAGAACGAGGTCAGGAGGGTACCGCAGGCATCTGCCCGCACCCCGGCCGTGACCGAAACCTCATGGTTCAGGCGAGGATCGCAACACAGGTTGTAGAGGGTCCCGCAGGCGCCGGCCCGGGGATCGGAGGCACCGAACACCACGCGGTGGAGGCGAGAAGCCACCAGAGCCCCGGCGCACATCGGGCAGGGCTCGAGGGTCACGACCAGGGTGACGTCGGACAGGCGCCAGTGGCCGACGATGGCGGCGGTGTCCCGCAGGGCGAGGATCTCGGCGTGGGCCGTGGGATCTCCCAGGCGCTCCCGCTCATTGTGGCGGGAGGCCACGACCACACCGTCGATCAGGGTGACCGCACCGACGGGCACGTCGCCGTGCTCGAGCGCGGCGCTGGCCTCGGCCAGGGCCAGGGCCATGGCGGCGTCATCGGTCAGCCCAGCGGGATCCATGTGGCGGAGGCGGTGGGATTTGAACCCACGGTTGCTTTCACAACACACGATTTCCAATCGTGCCGATTCGGCCGCTCTCGCACGCCTCCAGGGATTGCAGCCCGGTAAGGCTAGCCGAGGCTCCGAGGTGCCCCGAGGAGCTAGCCTGGGTGATTGCGCCGCCCCTTTCCTGGGCGCGGTGGCCGGGTCCTGCGCAACGGCCGCTCGTGAATCGAGTCAGGGTCGGAAGACAGCAGCTCTCAGCGGGTTATGGCCGTGTGCCGTAGCCAACCTGGCCACCGCGCCGAGGGCAGGCCCGGCTGTCAGAGCGGACTATTAGGCTCGGTCGACATGGCCGATGCCCCGTTCGTCTCCCTCTATCGTCGCTTTCGACCAGGGCGTTTTTCGGAGCTTCGAGGCCAGGACCACGTGGTGAGGGCCCTCCAAAGTGCGGTACGGGACGACCGGGTGTTGCACGCGTACCTGTTCAGCGGGCCCCGAGGGACCGGAAAGACCTCCTCAGCTCGGATACTGGCCAAGGCGCTGAACTGCCTACACCCGGTCGAGGGCG
>DATAUC010000028.1:0-8840 GCA_036268485.1 Acidimicrobiales bacterium | reverse complement strand
GCGCTGTAGGCGAACCAATCCACGATGGCGTTCGCCACCTGCTCGGGCGTACCGGTAAAGGTTCGATGGCCCCGGCCGCCACCCAGGCGGGCGATCAACTGCCGTACCGTCAGCTTCTCCCGATGAGCTAGATCGACGATCAACGTGTACCGGCTCTTTGCCCCTTCGATCTCGTCCTCGGGTGGCAGGTCGTGAGGCAGCTGGCTGTCCAGGTCGAGCTGATCGACGGGCACTCGAAGCGTCTTGGCCAGCTGTTGCTGGGCGTATTCGTGGACGATCAGCTCCTCGAGCGCCGCTTCTTTCTCCTGAGCTTCCGCTTCGGTACTACCGATGACCGGCACGATGCCCGGCAGGATCTTGATGGTGTCGGGATCCCGGCCCAATCGTCGGGTGCGCCCTTTGAGGTCGGCATAGAACTGCTGGGCTTCAGCCAAGGTTTGCTGAGCGGTGAACACGGCTTCGGCGTACCGGGCCGCCAATCCCCTGCCATCCTCCGAGGAGCCGGCTTGCACCAACAGTGGATAGGCCTGGGGCGAGCGCGGTGCGTTCAGGGCCCCCTGCACCGAGAAGTGCCGGCCGCGATGTTCGGCCGGATGGATCTTGTCCTTGTCGCCCCACACGCCCGATTCCTTGTCGGCGATGACGACGTCGTCCTCCCAGCTGTCCCACAGCTTGAGCGTCACATCGATGAACTCCGCCGCTCGCTCGTAGCGCTCGCGGTGAGCCGGCAGATCGTCAAGGCCGAAGTTGCGTGCCGCGTCGAGGGTGGCCGTCGTGACCACGTTCCAGCCGGCGCGGCCCCCACTCACCTGGTCCAGGGCCGAGAATCGTCGGGCCAAATCGTACGGGGCGTTGTAGGACGTCGAAGCGGTGGCGATCAGCCCGATGTGTTCGGTGACCCCGGCCAGCGCGGTGAGCAGGGTCAATGGCTCGATCACCCCCGATGGGCGACGACCCACATCGTTGAACAGCGCCGGGCTGTCGGCCAGGAACAGCGAGTCGAACGTACCCCGTTCAGCGATGCGAGCCAGGTTCTTGAAGTGCTCGACCTCAGTGGAGGCCAACGGGTCGCTCTCGGGCAGCCGCCACGACGCCTCGTGGTGGCCGGTGCTCATCAAGAACGCATTCAAATGCAGCGTGGTCTGGTCACCCCCTGTCATGCTGCTGCCGACAGCTCGAGGACCGGCGTATATCCCGACGCATCCCCCCGGATCGAATAGCTGCGTCCGCCGTCGACGCCGGTAGGGACGTCTCCGGCCACGGTCACCCGATGCAACCGGCGGGGCTGATCGTCGTAGTTGTCGATGGCGTAGTGCTGCGTGATCCGGTTGTCGAACAACACCAGTTGGTTGGGCGACCAGGACCACCGCAAGACGTGCTCCGGACGGGTCACGTAATTCTGCAGAATGCGCAGGATGTCCCGGGACTCATCGCCGGAGAGACCCAGGATGCGTCGAGCAAATCCCCCGATGAAAAGGCTTCGCTCGCCCGTGAGCGGATGGACGCGCACGACGGGGTGGGCCGATTCGAACTCGGTCGACGTGAACACAGCCCGGCGCCGCTGTTCGTCGTCATCCAGCTCTTCAGCTGGAACGGCGTAGTCGTAGGCATTGGTGTGCACCGCCCACAGGCTGTCGGCAAACTTGCGCAAGAACTCGGGCAGGGCCCGGTAGGCCGCACCGGTATTGGCAATCTGGGTCTCGCCCCCGTAGGGCGGGATGACAATGCTCCGCAAGGTACTCAGCTGGGGCGGGTTGACCACGAAGGTCACATCGGTGTGCCAGTGATTGGCCCGCCCGCGTTCGCTGTCGACCGGGAGCACGTTCGGCGCCCCCTCGATGGAAGGAACCGTCGGATGGGCGCCGGTCAATGGTCCGAACGCATTGGCGAAGCGCTGCTGCCCGGCATCATCCAGGTGGACGTCGTCGAACACCAGCGCCTTGTGCTCATCGAGCGCCGACCTCAGTTGGGCGATGGCCGTGGCATTGAGCTCACCGGCGAGGTCGATACCGGAGACCTGAGCCCCGATGGTGGCTGAGATCTTCCGGAAGGTGAGATCGGTGGCGGTCGCGGTTGTGGTCGCGGTTGTGGTCGCGGTTGTGGTCGTGGCAGTCATGACACATGTCCTTTTCTTTGGTCTTTCGACAGGTTTTCTGGATCGGTTCCTGGCCCGGCTTGGTTCCTCTGGTCCGGCTCACTTCCTAGGGGGCACGGTTCGTCCCGGTCCGGTCCGGCCCGGCCCCTGGCTCAGTTCGTTCAGGTATTTGCTTGGGGTGCGGTTTGGGTTGGGATTAGTGCTGGTCCGGGGAAACGATCCGCTGTCCTTCCGGGTCTGGTGTCGCTGTATGGCCTGGCTCTTCCACGCCCAGCTCGCCCAGCAAGCGGTTGCGCATGGTGACAAAGCCGACGTCGCCCCGATCCCGAGGACGATCGAGCTCGACCCGAGCGTCCAGGGTGATCGCCCCGTCAACCAGGACGACAACCCGGTCGGCCAGAAGAATGGCCTCGTCGACGTCGTGGGTCACCAGCAGCACCGCCGGTCGATGGCGGATGCAGAGGTCCTGAAGCAGAACGTGCATGCGGATCCGGGTCAGGGCATCCAGAGCCCCGAACGGCTCGTCCAACAACATGAGCTGCGGTTCGCGCACCAGCGCCCGGGCCAAAGCCACCCGTTGTGCTTCTCCGCCGGACAGGGTGAGCGGCCACCCATCGGCATGGTCGGCCAGGCCGACTTCGCTCAGCGCGTCGAGGCCCCGCTGCCTGAGGCCCCGCTGCCTGAGGCCCGGCTGCCTGAGGCCCGGCTGCCGGATCCCTCCTCGGCCTCCGGAGTCGGCGTTCAACCCCAGCACGACGTTGGCCAGGACCCGCTGCCATGGGATCAGCCTCGCTTCCTGGAAGACGACGGCCCGTCGCTCAGGCACCAATACGTCGCCTTCGTAGTCGGGGTCGAGACCGTCGAGAATGCGTAACAACGTGCTCTTGCCTGTTCCACTCCGACCCAGAAGGGCAACGAACTCATCGGAGGCAATGGAGAGATCCAAGCCCGAGAGCACGTCCCGGCCGTCGAAGCTCCGGCTCACGCCGTCGGCCAGGACGGCCATGCCCTTGGTCGATCGGGTGGGTGTGTCAGTGGTTGCCAGGGCCATGGTCATCCTCCGGAAAAGCCTCGGCGCCAGGACAACAAGCGCCGCTCGAGCAGGCGGACCAACGCATCGGTGATCAGCCCCAAGATGGCGTAGATGGCCAGGACCAGGAACATGATGTCGGAACGATCGGTGGTCTGAGCCTGGGTGAGCAGATAGCCCAAACCACTCTGGGCATTGATCTCCTCGGCGAAAATGACCAACAGCCAACTGCCGATGAGCGCGAAGCGGAGCCCGACGAGAAATCCGGGAAGAGTCCCCGGCAGGAT
Source organism: Acidimicrobiales bacterium (assembly GCA_036268485.1). Taxonomy (GTDB): domain Bacteria; phylum Actinomycetota; class Acidimicrobiia; order Acidimicrobiales; family RAAP-2; genus Bog-473. The sequence continues at coordinate 5,428 of DATAUC010000028.1, read as the reverse complement.
CACCCGCCGGACCAGACCCCAGCCGGTGAGCCCGAACGACTGGCCCGCTTCGACCAACTTCACGTCGACACCGCGTATGGCCGCGTAGGTATTGATATAGATCGGGAACGTGGTCCCCACTGCGATCAGGATTACCTTGGGTAGCTCTCCGACCCCGAACCAGATGATGAAGAGCGGGAGCAACCCGACCACAGGCACGGCCCTGGCCGTCTGGACGACCGGGTCCAACAGATCCTCGAGCACCCGGAACAGACCGCAGACCACGGCCAAGAACACGCCCGCCCCGACCCCGATGATCAAGCCCTCGGCCACCCGTTGCAACGAGATCTCCAGGTTGGACTGCAGCGCTCCGCTAGCCCACAGCTGCCGTCCGGCATTGAAGACGGCGACGGGCGACGCGACTTCGGTGCTGGTGAACACGCCCAACGAACAGACCAACTGCCACAAGCCGAGTGCGACCAGCGGCCCGATCGCCCGTCGGACGGGTCTGGGAACATGAAGGACTCCCCGCCGTTTCCGGTACGGGGCGGGTCGAGTGAGGGTAACGACTCGAGAGTCATCACGGGGAGCACTCGTGTCCCGCTGCGGTTGCAACAACTCCGTGGTGGCCATGGGACCTCAGCTCGTCGAACCTGCGAAGACCGGTGTGGATACGAACGGGACGCCCTCGACCAGTTGTGATTCGCGACCGTCCGGGCCCACCGGCACCTCTCCGATCAGGGTGACGCGGTGGAGCACCCGTTCGACGTCGAGATGGCCGAGATCCTGTGGACCGAGGTGTGCGGTAGCCCGATTGTCCCAGAACGCCACGCTGCCTGGCTCCCAGTGGAATCGCACCGTGTACTCGGGACGGGTCAGCTCGGCAAAGAGGTGTTCGAGAATCCAGCGGCTGTCCACCGGCGAGACATCGAGGACGTGATCGACGAAGTTCGGATTGACGAACAGGGCACGCTCCCCGGTGATCGGATGCACCCGAACAACCGGGTGGTTCGTGACCAACGAGTTCTGCTCGAAGCGGTCGCCATAGCCGGAGCGGGGCAGACGTTGACCGGACCAGTTGGCTCCGTAACGATGCTCGGCCCACAGGGTGTCGACAAAGGCACGGACGGGTTCGGACAGGCCCTCGTAGGCGGCGACCAGGTTGGTGAAGGTGGTGTCCCCGCCATAACTGGGTACCACGTCGGCTCGGAGGATGGATCCGGCCGGCGGGTTGTGTGCTGGAGTCACGTCGGTATGCCAGCCACTGGTGTAGGAGTACTTGCGAATTGCCTCTTGGTCGTTCTTTCGCAGCCCGAAGCGCTGCTCGAAGCGTCGCGGGTCCACCGTGTAGATCTCCGGGTAGTTCTCGGGCGGGGTGTCGTCATGGGGATGGGCGTAGGTCAGATCGCCGAACTGGCGGCCGAAGGCGATCTGTGAGGAATGCTCGAGCTCCTGGTTCCGGAAGAACACCACCTTCCAGGTGTTGAGGGCACCCTGGATCACGGCGATGGTCTCTGGGTCCAGTGGTTGGGATATGTCCACCCCGGCGATCTCGGCTCCGATTCGACCGGCGAGGGGATTGACCTGCACCCCGGAGTGTGGGTGCGGATGCGGGGTCATGGCAGGCGATTGACGAGTGTCAGTCATTGGTAGGAACCTCCTTGAGGACGGTGTTGTAACGGGCGGACACGGCTTGGTCGAACAGAGAGGCGACGCTGTAGGTAGACGGGATGGCCCCGGCGGAGGCCATCAGCTTGACGACGGATTGGAGAGCTGACTGCACCGCGGGGGTGATGGGGACGTAGTCGGAGATGCCCCCCGCGGCCAGGATCTGTTTCGCCGCCGCCGGGGTCTGATGTTCGACGTTGACGTAGTAGTCGGTGATGAACTGACTCCGGTGGGTCTTTTCCCAGTTGGCCGCCTTGACCAAGCGGCCGGTGAGATCGCTGATAGCCGCTTGTTTGGCCGGATTGCCAAGGGCGGCCGTGGAAGCCAGGACGTAGCCGTAGCTCGGGGGCTTGACCGAGTCCACGGTGGCCAGGACCTTGGCACCAGGATTGGTCAGTTGGTAGTCCACCTTCTGCTCGACGCTTACCACTGATGCGTCAGCGGCACCCGACTCGAGCACGGTACCGAGCTGGAGGAGACTGACGTTGACCTGGGTGACATCCTTTTGAGTGAGGCCGGCAGAGGCCAGGGCCCGCAGGGCAAAAGCTTGCTCTGCCGTTCCCGTGGTGTACGCCACCGGCTTTCCCTTGAGTTGGGAGATCTTGGTGATGCCCGGCTTGGCCAAGAGGTACTCAGAAGCGCCGACGGGAAGATAGACGGCCACGGCCTTTACCGGAAGCTTGGACTGCGCCGCCAACGACGCCGGCAGGTCTCCCATCATCCCCATATCGATGCTGTGGGCGGCAAAGCCAGCATCAACCAGTGGACCGCTGTTGAACTCCACAAAGTTCACCTTGTACGGGGCCCCCTTGAGGGCACCCGATGAATCGAGCAGGGTCTCCAGATCCTGTTGCTGATCCCCAAAGTTGACGACAGTCCCGGCCGGAATCTTCGACGTGGTGTTTGCCGAGGCCGCAGTCGAAGTCGATGCGTCGGCGTTCGTCACCCCGGTCGCCGATACGAGCACGAGTGCAGCGGCGAGGAGGGTTGCAGCGCCCGACCACATCGGGCGAGCAGTGCGGAACGTGGAGAATGACATTGCTTTCGTGAACTCCTAGAAAGGGACCTGTTTGGCTGTTAGGAAGGGTTTCATTTGGCTGTGTCGCACTCGCCGCTGCAGCTGCTGCTTGGTGCGCGACCAGCATGAGGGAACTGAATGACCTTGTCGGCAGTCCATTGCCGTGACTTAGGTGCCGTACTGCCGTGGCTGAGATGCCGTACTGCCGTGTCTTAGGTGCGGTATTGGAGATACCGATAGTGGGTGAGCCCCGGCACCCACGGCGGAGTGCTACCGGCTGATCCCATGTCTGGTCCGGATGGCATGGTGGGATGCCTCTCGGCCAACCCCCGGACTCAGTTCCCCAGGAACGGTTGTCCTTCGATCAGCTCTGATGAGTCACCGTTCGGCCCCACGGGGACGTCGCCTTCGAGCGTGACCCGATAAAGCACCCGGTCGAAGTCGAGATGGTCCAGATCGCCCGGGCCAAGATGAGCAGTGGAGCGGTTGTCCCAGAAGGCAACGTCTCCTGGCTGCCAGCGGAACCTCACCGTGTATTGGGGGCGGGCGATCTGCTCGTAGAACAGGTCGAGGATGCCCTGACTGTGGCGCTTGGAGAATCCGATGATCTCGCTGTCGTGCCCGGTGAAGCTGGGGCTCACGTACAACGCTCGCTCACCCGTTTCCGGGTGGACCCGAACCAACGGATGAATGGCTACCAGCGGATTTGCCTCGATCTTCTGGGCATAGCTGCCACCCGCCTTGCCGTAGTGACGGAGTTGACCGAAGCTGTGTTTGGCCTGCAGCTGGTCAGCCAGGGAGCGAAGGGGTGCCGGGAGTCCTTCGTAGGCCTCCACCAGGTTCGTCCACGCTGTGTCTCCGCCGAAGGGAGGCACGATCTCAGCTCGAAGGATCGATGCAGCCGGAGGGTTCACCAGCGCAGTGACGTCGGTGTGCCATCCATTGTCGTAGGTGGCCTTCTTGGTTCCGAACTTGGCTTCGTATCGCCGGCTGTCGATGGGGAAGATCTCGGGGTACCCGGCGGGAGGATCGTCCTCGAACGGGTGGGCCGGCGTCAACTTGCCGAAGCGGCGTCCGAACGCCACCTGCTCGGCATGACCGATCGACTGGCCCCGGAAGAACACCACCTTCCAGGACAGCAGTGCCTCTCGGATGCCGGCGATGACCGAGTCATCGAGCTCGGAGGCCAGATCGACTCCGTAGATCTCGGCCCCGATGTGCCCCGCCACGGGTCGTACATCGAGGTCGGTCGTCACTGTGGTTGCCGTCATTGCTACCTCTCTTCTCGTGAAGAACAGAAGGTGACGATAAAGGTAATTCCCGATCAAGTCAATAGGAAATACCGGATTGCTCGTGAATTGATTTTCCGAGTCCCTCCCAGAGTGCATCTCGGCTCTCCCTCAGTGTCACTCCCCCACCTGTGCGTGGGATGGAAGGCACCGTCGGTGGTTCGGAGCGTTCAGTCGATCCGACGGAGAAAGACGCTGACCGAGGTGAAGAGCCGACCCTGGTGCTCAAGGATGATGTGCGGATAGTCCGGTTCCTGGTTGTAGCTGTTAGCCACGGCGTCGCTGAGGGAGAGCACGGTCGACCGCGTGCGCGAGCTCACCGAGAAGTCAATGGGCTCGACCAGGGCCAGCCCGGGGATGCTCTCGCAGACGCCCACCAATTGTTCGGGCGAGCTGAGCAGCAGGTGGCCTTCTTCCAGCGGCTCGGCACCGTTGATCACGACCTCGGTGGTCAGGGCGACGATCCCGCCGATTCTGACCACCCGGCGCTGCTCGCTCAGTGCTCGGCGTACCCCGTCGATGCCACCGAAGTGCTCGATCGAGCTGAGGCTGTAGACGGCATCGAAAGTCTGGTCCTCGTAGCGCAGGTCGAGCGCATCCATGTACTGGACCACCAGGTGACGACGATTGTACGGGAACGGCGCCACCGCGTCCGGGTCCAACAAGATGGCGGCATCGGCCTCCTTTTCGGCAAAGTTACCGGTGCCGTAGATGTCGGTGGCGAAGACCCAGCGGACCAGGTTGGTGAGCTCGAAGAGAACCGCCTCCTGCCCGGCGGCCACGGCCAGGACCATCCCCTCGGCCGGCAACGCCCCCAGATGAACCAGCCCGTCCAGGAGCTGGGCGAACTCCCAGTGCTTCCGGTGCTCCATCGCCGCCGGGTACTGAGGATGGGCAGCGGCGAATCCGGGAAGGACACGGCGCATCGTCGCCGTTCGAGTGGGGATGTCCCAATCCTCGATGTTGCAGACCTTGTTCAGCCGCACTCGGGCACGGTACCAGCCGTGTTCAGCTCTTCACATGACCCGGTGCCGGCACCCCGACGACCGAACTCCCCCACCCCGGTGCTTCCCGCCCGGCCCCACCCGATGCGCTCCGATCTTGCTCGTGGCCCCCAGATCCTTGGCGAGGTACACCGTGTCGATGCGAGCCCAGTAGATGGCGCTCATGCACATGGGGCAGGGAGCGCCGCTGATATAGATCTCCTGTCCGACCAGCATCTTTGCCCGCTCGGGCACCGGATCGGTTGAACCCTCGGGACGGGGTATGAGCTCGTCCCGTGTCTCTGGCGATCACAGTCCGGTGTCACTGGCGATCACAGTCGGTTTGCAGAGGTAAGAGGCCGCTCTCAATGACAGGAGGCCGCGCCCGCCGGGAACACCGAAGAACGGTGACCGAGCACCCGCTCGCCTCATGATGTCGCCCGCTAGCCATCAGACGTCGGGAGCGAACTCGGGTAGGGCAACCTCGGCAC
>DATAUC010000027.1:0-105191 GCA_036268485.1 Acidimicrobiales bacterium | reverse complement strand
CGGTGGACCGCTCTCGCTGACGCCGGCCACGATTGCCGCCGCTGTGGCGGCCATCCCGGCCCCCTAGTTGGAGCCTGGCTGGGCCATCCCAGCCACCAAGGAGTTGAAGAAGGGACCCCTCCGGGGGTCCCTTCTTCGCGTGGTGGGGGAGGAGGGAGCGACGAAGATGGTCGGACAAGGAGCGGGCTACACTTCGAGGCCCGGATCCTTCCGGGATGCAGGAACTCAGCGGCCGAAAGACTGCCGAGAGATGGGTAGTAGCGGGCTGTGGCGCAGCTTGGTTAGCGCGCTTGACTGGGGGTCAAGAGGTCCCGGGTTCAAATCCCGGCAGCCCGACGAATTGTGCTTAACCCCAAAGGGTGGACCGTTTCTTATGAGAACACGGGCGGTCTTCGGAGGTTCGCCGGTGGTGTTCAGCCACTCGGCATTGAGATGTCAGGGGACCTGGTACACGACCAGGGTGCCGAGGCCGATCGTGAGGCAGGCGGCCAGTGACACTGCGAGGCTTGGAAGGCCGCCCAGCAGCTGCCGCCGGGAACGCCACAGAGGCAAGCCCATCGCCAACCCGAGGCCGAGAGCGAACTGCACGTACCAATAGTGGGTTGGGGTCGAAAATTTCAACTTGGTGAGGCCATAGACGGCTTCTCCGGTGAGCAGGCCGCCAATCACTCCGGCGCCGAGCGCTGCAGTCGTGCGTTTGGCATTGCGAAGCCAAGAGGCGGCAAGGCCGACGAGTGGACCGACCGCCACGCTGGCGGCGATCCAGAACTCGACTTGATGCCGGGATACGGGCCACCCGCGGTAGGCCTCGGCCACGTAGAAGCCCAGGACCAGAGCGACGAGGGTGACGACGGCCAGCAAGAGGGACTCGCCGAATCGGCGAGCGGTCAAAGCCACGGCGCAGGCGACGAGGACCCAGGGCGCTGCGGTATTGGCCAATGGTTCGAGCGAGAAGGGAAGGTGCGGTACCGACCACTCCGTCACTGCTCCCACCGCAAAGCCCATCACCACGGCCAGGATGAGCCGCAGGGCAGTCTTCGACCGAACGACCAGCCGAGGCGAGTTCGGGGCGTTTAGGGCGCGTGGGAGTTGAGCCGAGCGGCTGTCGTGGAGGGCCGACACGGCTTCAATTATAAGAACGCAACGCCTCAGTTTCGGGTCAGCACCCTCGCCCCGCTCGAGCCATCCGATTGGGATACTTCCAACCCCTATTGGACAATTTGGCCGGTCCCGGCAATTGAAACTTTGATTTCTAGAGTGATAAACCAGCCCAACGGTCGTTGGTATCACAGATAGATCGATCGATTGGCGAATGGGGCGGGAAGACCTAGGGACTTGTGCGTTGGCGCTCCACGGGAAGAGCGTCGGCTAAGTCCCTGTCGGGCTTGCTCTCCAGCAGCACGAATGGGGGGTCCTTGCAGGCGGAGCGGATCAGAGGCGGCAAATCCAGGGCGCTTTGGCGCTGCATTGCCGGGTTGGCGTTCATCGGTGCCGGTGTGGCGGTTGCCGTGCCCCTCACGGCGAGCGCGGCCCCACAATTGATCCGTCTGCCCGCACTTTCCGTCGGATCGGCGCCCCTCGGTTCAATAGATCTCGGCTCGGTACCGCCGAGTCAGCCCGTCAACTTCAGTGTGGTCCTGGCCCCATCGGATCCATCCGGGCTCCAGTCTTTGCTCCAGAACCTGTACACACCCGGGTCGCCGCAGTACCAGCAGTGGCTGCAACCGGGGCAGTTCGACCAGGAGTTCGGTCCATCCGCCCTGAACCAATTCTTGGTCCAGGCCTGGTTGCACGCCAAGGGCCTTACTTCCACCTCGTTCTCCGGCTTCGATGTCGACGTCTCGGCCCCGGCCAGCGTTGTGGCTTCGGCGCTGGGGGTCACATTGGACCTCCTCAAGGCTCCATCAGGTCAGATCGGCTACGTCGCACAGCAGATCCCGCAGATTCCGTCGACCCTGGCTGGCGGACAGATCGTGTCCGTCCTGGGCCTGAACTCCTTCGATCAATTTCTGCCCGAGGAGAGCAGCGCCACAGCTCCTTCGTCAACCGAATCACCCCGGGCCCTGCCACCCAATGCTGACGGTTTGACGGCATGTTCGGCGGCGCAGGCGCTGGCTGCCCGCGGCTTCGACACGCTGCCAGCCGTCGGCGGTACCTACGGCATCGGATCGCTATTGGCCAACGGCCAGAACGGTCGCGGCCAGACGATCGGGATCTACGAGCTGGCCGCTCACTCCGCCAGCGATGTCGCCACCTATGCGCACTGCTTTGGTTTGACCAACCCCGTCACCACCATTGGGGTCGATGGCGGAGGCACGACCGGAGGTCTTGGGACCGGGGAAGCCGACCTCGATATTGAGCAGGCGATGTCGCAAGCTCCTGGAGCGTCGGTGATCTCCTACGAAGGGCCGAACGGGTCGGCGGCCGCGTCCTACGACATCTGGAAGACCATCGTGTCGACAGACGTCGCCAAGGTGGTCAGCACCAGCTGGGGTGAGTGCGAGCCTATGGCCAAAGCAGACGGCTATATCCCATCATTCAGCACCTTGTTCCAACAAGCGGCTGCCCAGGGACAGTCCATCATCGCGGCAGCCGGGGACACCGGAGCGGAGGATTGCTACGGGAACAACCGGTCGGTCCTGCCCGAGGTGGACTACCCGGCCTCCGACCCGTATGTGACAGCGGTGGGCGGCACCACTCGGAACAGCAACGGAACCGAAACGGTCTGGAACGATTGCCAGGCCAATGAGTCGACCGCCTGCGCCACACCAAATGCCGGTGCGGGTGGTGGAGGTCTCTCGCGCTACGAAGGGCGGGCGGGTGGTCAGCCCAACGCCGCCAACTGGTCGGCTGCCCAACCGTGCGGGGTCTCGTGCCGTGAAGTGCCAGATATCTCAGCCAACGCCGGCGTGGGCATGGTGGTCTTTGCCCTTGGCGGGTGGACCGAGGACGAAGGCACCAGCTTCGTGGCTCCACTGATCGCCGGGTTGGTGGCCGACAAGAACGTCGGCTGCGCCACTCTCACCGGGAACTTCGCCGGTCAGCTCTACAGCCTGGCCAGCCGAGGTGCCTACGGCACTGCTTTCAACGACATCACGAGCGGCAACAATGACCTCACCGGATCCAACCACGGGTCACTGGCGGCGGGTTCGGGCTACGACCTGGCCACCGGACTTGGTTCACCCATCGCCGCCGGTTTGTCCTGCCCGGAGATCACCGGGGTCGGTGGGGGTACGAGTGGTCAGCAAGTAACGGTGACCGGATTGGGGCTCGAACGGGCCACCATTTCTTTCGGGGGTAAGGCCGCCCAAGTGGTAGCGGCTGGAAACTCGTCGGCCACGGTCGTGGTTCCGCCCGGCTCGGGAACGGTGATGGTGAGCGCTACCGGCCCCTTGGGCGCCGGCCGGCAGGCGGCGGACTTCACCTACTCCGGATCACCGGCTACCGCCGCCGTGGCACTCCCGGCGCAGCCAAGTGCGGCGCAACTCTCTTCCCCCCACGGCTTCTGGCTGGTCAGTTCTGACGGCGGGGTCTTCACTTTTGGGGGAGCGCGCTTCTTCGGCTCGGCCGGGACGCTGCACCTCCAACGACCGGTGGTGGGCATAACGCCCACGGCTGGACATGCCGGCTACTGGCTGGTGGCCTCTGACGGCGGCGTCTTCACCTACGGCAATGCCGGCTATTACGGATCCATCCCCGGGCTGGGGCTGGCTCCGGCCGGGTCGAGCGGACCCGGCAAGAAGCTCAACGCTCCCATCGTCGGCATGGTCCCCACAATCAACGGCGCGGGGTACTTCATGGTGGCCTCTGACGGCGGGGTCTTTGCCTTCGGCAATGCCAAATTCGAAGGGTCCTGCCCGAGCATTGGAGGCTGTGCCGGCTCTGCGGTCTCGGTTGTCCCCGACGCCACGGGTAACGGGTACTGGCTCTACACCTCGACCGGGCGGGTCTATGCCTTCGGCGATGCCACGAACTACGGCTCAACGGGTCAGGAGCCTTCGCCGATCACTGCGGCGGCCCGGACGGCCGATGGGAAGGGGTACTGGGTGCTTTCAGCCAACGGCATCGTCAGCCCCTTCGGCGATGCCGTCAACCACGGCGATCGACCCAATGCCACTGGAGGCTTCGATCCGGCCGACGCCATCGTGACGACGTCCGACGGCGGCGGGTACTGGGTGATGGCGGCGAACGGAACCGTCTTCCCCTTCGGTGATGCCCCTGACCTGGGCACATTGGCCGGAACGCCGTTGGTGGCTCCCATCGTGGCGGCGACAGGCTGGTGATTTCACCCCGGGGATAAGCCCGGAGACTCCAGGCAACCCGGGCTTCGCTTCGGTACGCTTTGCCTTCGCCGAGAGGGGATAGCGTGTCGAAGGTGGGAGATGACCTGGGCTTGGACAAGTCCGTCGTCGCCCTGCGCCCGCACAATCCACGGTGGATCGAATTGGGCGAGCTCGAATGCGCCAATGCCCGCCGGCTTCTGGGCTCCTTTTGCGCCGACATTCGGCACATCGGCAGCACCGCCGTTCCTGATCTGGACGCCAAGCCCATCCTGGATCTGGTTGCTGCCGTTGTGGTCGGCCCTACGGTCGAAAATATCGTCGGTCGTCTGTCTCAGGGGGGCGACTATGCCTATGAAGGCGACATGGGCTCGGAAGGTGGCCTGCTCTTCGTGCGCGGCCACGGCCCGTTTCGCACGGTCCACCTCCACGTCGTGCGGGATGCCAGCGCGGAGTGGGATCACTACATCCGCTTTCACGATCTGCTGCTGGCTGATCCTCAAGCGCGGGCCGAGTACCAGCGCGAGAAACACCATCTGGCCGAGGCGTACTCTCAAGACCGCACCGCCTACACCTCCGCCAAGCACCCGATCATCGAAAATCTCCTCCAGGACAGCCGGGGCGAGTCGTCGTCCCACTGAAGCGTTGGGCGCTCTAACCTGACAGGAGTTCGCCAAGCTTCAGGAGGGACATATGGGCATCTTCCAGCGTGCACACGACATAGCGCAGGCCAAGGCCAACAAGGCGCTTGACGCGGCCGAGAAGCCGGACGAGATGCTCGACTTGTCGTACCAGAAGATGCTCGAGCAGATCACCCAGGTCCGCCGGGCGCTGGTTGACATCGCCGGATCCCGCAAGAGCATCGAGTTGCAGGAGCAGCAATTCCAGCACACGATCGACCACCTGCAGGATCAGGCCAAGGCCGCCCTGGGCCAGGGTCGGGAGGATCTGGCCAAGGAGGCACTATCCCGCAAGGCGGCAGCCCAGCAACAGATCGACTCGATGGAGCCTCAGCGCCTGCAATTGATTGACGAAGAGGACAAGCTCACCAAGACCCTGTCGGTGTTGCAGAAGCGGGTCAACGACTTCCGGACTCAGAAGGAGACCCTGAAGGCGCAGTACACGGCGGCCAAGGCCATCACCTCGGTCGATGAGAGCACGGCCGGCATCTCGAAGTCGTTCAATGATTCCGGAGCCGCGCTGCAGCGGGCGCAGGACAAGATCGCCACCATGCAAGCCCGCTCAGGAGCACTCGACGAACTCCTCGAATCCGGTGTCCTCGAGGACGTGGGTGGCGGGGGGGACGACATCCAGAAGGAGCTGGACAAGGTTGGACAGGATGCCTCGGTCGATCAAGAGCTGGCCGCATTGAAGGCGGAGATCGGGACGGGCACGCCACCGGCCGCCGAAGCGCTGCCGGCTGCGCCGGCGGCGGCAGGAGATCCAGCGCCCGCTGGGTAAAGCCCTCTTCAGGGAATCGGGTTGTCGCGGGCGAACTGCACGACGATCCGACCGAGTTCTGTCCCCTGATCTTCTTGGACGAAGTGACCTGCCCCGGCGATGGTCGTATGCGCCTGCCCCGCCGTGCCGGGGATCCGCTCCTGGAAGATACGCTCCCAACCGGCGGTGGACGGATCGCTGTCCGAGAAGGCGGTCAGAAATGGCCGGTCGAACCCTGCCAGTGCGGCCAGCGTCTTCTGGTTCTGGCGGGCGCAGGAACTGCCGGGGGAGAGGCCCATGAGTAGCGGGAGCTGCCGGGGCCCGGCACAGTAGGTCTCGTCGGGGAACGGGGCATCGTAAGCCGCCAACGCTTCGTCGCCCACCTCGGACACGGTGGCGCCCTGCACGAAGAGGCTGGGGTGGAATTCGGGAAGTTCCTGGGTCAACCGCTGGTAGTCCAGCAGGGCGGATTCGACCACGACGTGGCCGGTTGAGTCCGAATGGCAGGCCCAGGTCAGGGCCCCTTCAAGCGAGCGGTCAGCCGTGTGGAGCACCGTATTAGTGGCCACCACCCGAGCCATTCGATCGGGATCGCGAGCGAGGACGGCCAATCCGACGGGTCCACCCCAATCCTGGACGACCATCGTCACTCCCTCGAGATCCAGCTGTTCGAAGAACTCGTGCAACCAGCCGATGTGATTGCGCACCGAGTAGGCGCTTCGACTCGCTGGTTTGTCCGACTGCCCGTATCCGATGAGGTCCGGGGCCAAAGCACGGAAACCGTGCTCGGCCAGGACGGGCATGACGTGTCGATACAGATAGGACCAGGTCGGTTGGCCGTGCAAAAGAACGACGGGTTCACCGTCGACCGGCCCGGCCTCGACGTAATGCATCTGCAGTTCGTCCCGGAGGGTGATGAAGGCCGGATCGAATGGGAAGTCTGCCAGGTCGTCGAAGCGAGACCTCGGGGTACGCAGGACCTCCATGCTCCCCATCCTGCCTTGCCCCGGGGTTAGGTGGAGAGGGTGCTGCCGTGCGCCTGGTCCGGGTTGGTGATCCAGGCCCGGGCTTCGGCCAACTTGGCCACGCCCTCCGGGGTGGCGTTGCCGCCGATGGCTGACAGCAGCCGAGCATCGAGCGCGGCCAGGATTTCTTCGGTGGATGCCATCCGTGCATGCTCGCGCAGATGTAACCAATGGTCGCACGCCTGTTTCGCCGATAGGTTTCGGCGGTGACTCGGCAACTGCGTTCGTTGGCCCTGGCCCTCCTGACCCTGGCCGCGGTCTGCTCAAACGGGATTCTTTCTGGTCCGGCCGGTGCGGCGACGCCGACAGTGGGAACCACCTCGCAGATCTTGCACTTTGCCGTCCACATCGGACCGGGACAGACCGAAACCTGTGACGTGTTGGGCGACGTCTTCACCCCCGCCGGAGCCAGCGCGGCCCATCGGGTGCCCTCGCTCTTGACCACGAACGGCTTTGGAGGCTCCTATAGCGACCAGATCGGCCTGGCCAAGGAGTTCGCCTCCGAGGGCTACGTGGTGTTGACCTACTCAGGCCTGGGCTTCGGCAATTCGGGCTGCCCGATCACTCTGGATGATCCGCTCTATGACGGCGAGGCGGCCAGCCAACTGGTCAGCTTCCTGGGCGGAGAGAACGGCATTGCCTTTGCCGATGCCGCCCACAAGACCGCCATCGGCGGTCTGAACGACGTGATCCATGACGCCGTCGACCACCTGGGCCATGCGGACCAGTTCGATCCCCGGGTCGGCATGATCGGTGGCTCCTACGGCGGAGAGATCCAGTTTGCCGCTGCCTCCGTCGATCCACGCATCGACACCATCGTGCCCTTCATCACCTGGAACAACCTGGCCTATTCCCTGGCTCCCAACGATGCCAGTGCCAGCCCATCCGAAGCCGACTACACGCCGGGTGTGGTGAAGAGCTCGTGGGCGCTCCTCTTCAGTGCCGACGGCGTGCTCGATGGGCTGGCCTCGGCCAAGGTGGATCCGGCCCGACTGGTCGGGTGTCCCAACTTCGCCACCTGGGTCTGTCCGTCGTTACTTTTCGGTGGCGCGCTTGGCTACCCCTATCCCGCCATGGTGGCCAATCTGGAGCACGCCTCGGTGACCACCTACACGTCGAGCGTGCACATCCCGACCTTGCTCCTCCAGGGGGAGAACGACACCCTGTTCAACCTCAACGAGGCCATCGCCAACTATCAAGCGCTCCAGACGCAGGGCACGCCGGTCGACATGATCTGGCAATCGTGGGGTCACTCCGATTCCACGCCTGCACCGGGCGAGATCGACCTCGGCAATCCAGACCCGACGACCCAGTACGAGACCCTGCGTATCGTCCTGTGGTTCGACCACTACCTGAAGGGATTGTCGGTACCCACCGGACCGGGCTTCGCCTATTTTCGGGATTGGATCTCCTACAAGGGGAATGCCTCACCGGCCTACGCTTCAGCTCCGTCCTTTCCGACGGGCACCGAGCGGAGCTTCTACCTCTCGGGTGGCGGCCAACTGGCGGCCGCAGCCGACCAGGTGACGCACAGCACACAGGCCCTTGTCACGCCCGGAGCCGGCCTGCCCACCAGTGTGGCCCCACCAGATGCGATCGGCGGCGCCGTGCCGACACTGGCGGGGCTACCCGAGACCAACCTGCCTGGGACGGCGGCCACTTGGGAGAGTGCACCGTTGTTGGCCCCTCTCGAAGTGGTTGGTCCTCCTCGACTTACGATCACGGTACAGGCGCCGTCTGCCGCAGTGAGTCAACTCTCTGGTCCGGCCGGACAGTTGACGGTGTTCGCCAAGCTCTACGACGTGGCGCCCAACGGCACCGCCACCCTGATTCACGGGCTGGTGGCTCCGGCCCGCATCCCGAACGTGAACCAACCGGTGACGATCACCCTGCCGGCCATCGTGCATCAGTTTGGCGTCGGCCACCGGCTGGAGATCGAAGTGGCCGGCGGGGACATCAATTACCGCGGTGGCAATCTACCCACGCCCGTGATCATCACCACGGGCAGCTCCAGCCAGGTGCTCACCGTGCCCGTCGTCGCCCCATAGTCCCCGAATTCGATGGAGGGAGGCGGTAGTTTCCTCCTGTCGTGGACCCCGCACCGCCGAAGGCACCTCAAGAGTCGGCCGCCCTGACCCGCATCCATCGTCTGGAGCAACAGGAGCGCAGCCGCCTCGAGCGCGAGCTGGCGAAGCGTGAACGGCACGCCGGGCAGCTCGCCGACCGCCAAGGTCCGGCTGACCCTCGTCGTGACCGGTTGGAGCGCATCGAACGCGTGCTTCGTTTCCCCATGGCCTTTGTCGGCATCGCCTGGGCCGTGGTTGGCATTGTCGTCCTCACGACCAATGCGCACGGATTGGCGCCCGACGCATTGGTGGCGACCCTCTTCGCGATCTGGTTGGTGGTGGTGGTCGAGTGCCTGGTGCGCTATCTCGTGGCCCCCAACCGCAGCAGCTACTTCGCCGGCAGGCGGATCGAACCGGCCATGGTGATTGTGCCCCTTTTCCAGGTGTGGCGGCTGCCCGGCGTCGAACGAGTCGACGTGTTGTGGGCCGAGGGTGTGGAGCGGTTCATTGCCATCCTGCGCCACCGCAGCCTGTTCCGTGTGCTGCTGGCGGCGGTCGGACTGCTCTTCCTGGGGGCCTGGCTGGTGGTGCTCTTCGAGAATCACGCGGCCGGTTCGAACATCCACAATTATGGCGACGCCCTGTGGTGGGCCGTTGTCACGGTCACCACCGTTGGGTACGGCGACCGATTCCCTGTCAGTGGCGGTGGTCGTATTGTCGCCGTCGTTTTGATGATGGTCGGAATCGGTCTCATCGGAGTGTTGACCGCCACCGTGGCGTCCTTCTTTGTGCAGGAACACACCGACGCCAACAAGGCTCAGCTCCAGGCGGCCCACGAGGACCTGGGGGACCGCCTCAGGGACATTGACGCCCGTTTGGCCCGGATGGAAGGCACCATGGCGACGGGTGGCCCATCGACTGCGCCTCCACCACCAGGCTGAGAACACCCATCCCTCGCTGAAGCGGGGCGGAAGGAGAAACTAGGTCCATGCAGGGCACGCTGACGCAGCAAGGCGAGACGGTCGCCGCCGATATGGAGAACGTCCTGGCCGCGCTGGCCAGCAAGGAGTTCTTCTGGCTGGACCTCGATGATGCCACGACCGACGGCACGGTGGCCGAACTCCTGGGGACGCACTTCGCCTTCCACCCGCTGGCGGTGGCGGCGGCCGAGAAGTTTGCCCAGCGGCCGCGCTTCGACGACTACGACAAATTCGTCTACCTGGTGGCGCGGGGCGCCGATCCCAAGGACGATGGAAAGGCCGAGGTTCACTGCTTCTGGACGGACACCTTCATCGTGACAGTGCACCGGGGGGACTGCCCGGCCATTCAGGGCGTGCACGACCGCATGAGCCGCCACCATGCGTCCAACAATTCCTCGCCGCAGATTGTCGTGGTGTACCTGGTCATGGACACGCTGGTCAACGGGTTCTTCCCGGTCCTCAACGACTTCGACGATCGGATCGATGCCTTGGAGGACGACATCCTCAAGGCCCCGACTGAAGCGCAGCTTGGCCTCCTCTTCGACATGAAGCGCAGCCTGATGAACATGCGCAAGGTCATCGCGCCGCAACGGGACATGATGGCCAGCATTAATGCCGGGGTGAGCGAGGTGCCCGGCATGACCGACGAGGCCAGCCGCTACTTCCGTGACCTCTACGACCACCTCATCCGGCTGGCCGATCTGGTGGACAGCTACCGGGATTTGTTGAGCAGCGTGATGGACACCCACCTGTCGACGGTATCGAACCGACTCAATGTGGTCATGAAGCAGCTGGCCGTTATCGCCACCATCTTCCTGCCGCTGACCTTCCTGACCGGATTCTTCGGCCAGAACTTCAGCTACTTGGTGAACCACCTCATCACGCCCACGTGGACCTTCTGGGTCATCGGCGTAGGTGGGGAAGTCGTGGCGGTGTACTTGTTGTACGTGCTCTTCAAACGACGGGGCTGGCTGACGCAGGATCCGACCGTCTAAATCGGATTTAGCCCTTCGGTGTTGGGCATGGGGGCAGGTCGGCGGGTCGCAGACCACCGTGCACTTCGTACTCGGTCCACCAGGCTTCACAACCTTCGGGTACCGGGAAGCCCAGCTGCTTACGCTGATCGACCACCGTGTAGATCTGCTCTTTGATCTCGCGCAAGAGCGCCAGTGCGCCCGCCTGTCCCTGTGCCGTCACCTGGTCGTTGCCCCAGAGGGTCTCTTCCAGATGCCAGGCCCGCAGACGGGCCTGCACCAAGTCATGGGTGCCGGCGGCCACTTCGGCCACCATGGTGGGGTCGCCCTCGGCCAGCACGTCGGCAGCCCGGAGCCAGCCGTAGTCCTTGTTGATGCGCAGGAGTCCGGGCTCGACCTCGAAGAGCCCCACCACGTCGATCACGGGATCAATGGTGGTCAGGGTGGTGCCAGCCGGGAGGGTGATGGCCAGGTTCTCGCGCTGGCGGTCGGCGATGCCGATCAGGCCGATGGCTCGCATGCCGATATCGGCCGCGTGTCCGGCCGAGAAATCGTGATCGTCGCGGGCTAGCGCCAACGGCATGGCCATCACGGCCACGACACGGGTGGCTCCGAGTTGGACCGCCGCCCGCACCGGTATGACCTGAATGACACCGCCGTCGACGTAGTCGTCATCAGCCAGGGGGCGGGGCGGGAAGATCATGGGGACGCTGGCCGAAGCGAGGACGCCGTCGACAAAGTCCACGGGGCCGGAACCCGATCCCGCCACCGGAGTGCGGGCGTCCTCTTCCACGATGGTGCCGTCTTCGGTGATGTAGCGCAGGACGCCGGCCCGCAGGGCAGTGACGGCCAGGCGAAGTTCCAGGCCGGGGCGTCTGATCAGATCGGGGTTGATGGGTCGGATGCCACTGGGACCGCCGCGGCGCAGGGCGTCACCCAACGGCTGCAGGTTGAGGGCCGATGTCCCGCTGGTACCCAGCTTGCGCCGGACCTTGGGCAGGCGGTGCGCGGCACCGGCGACCATCCGGAAAGCCTTGCGTTGCTTTTTGCGCTTGAGTTTGCGATCAGCCCTCTGCTGGGCCCGCGGTGAAGGATCGGTGGGCGCGCTGGTGCCGTCCACGGTGGGGTCACCGGCGACGGCGGGCCGGGTGCCCTCGGTCAGGGCGAACTGGATGGAATCGCCCAGAGAGGTGCCCTTGAGCGCCCGCAGCCAGTCGGCCTGGCCGAAGACGTATTCGGTGCGCGTCATAGCCAAGATGTCGTCCTCTATCTCCTGGACCCGCTGGCTGAATTCGGAGAGCGTCCGGGCCTGGGCCAGAACGGCAGCCGCAATGGCCCCGGCAGAAGTAGCCGTCACGATGTCAGGAATGATCCCCTCCGTGCCCACCACATATTGCAGGGCACCCGCCTCAAAGGATCCTTTGGTGCCTCCGCCAGCCAGTACGAACGCGGTTTTCCCGCCCCGAGGGAGATCAGTCATGGCGGAATGCTAACCACCGGCGGCCGCCGTCACGACTTCGATGGGCGCTCCCGATCGGGCCGGGGTGCTGGACCACTCTGATCGGGGGACCACCTCACGGGCCACGGCGACCGCAATGCCCCGGGGCTCGGCCCCGTCGGTCAGGCGGGCCACCACGTCGGCGATGGTGCTGCCGGCCGGCAGCACCATGTCGGCGCCGTTGACGCTGACCAGGACTTCTGTCATGCCTGCGCCGCCACCAAGGCCACCATGGTCTCGGCCGTGTACGGCGCCAGGAGGATCCCGTTGCGATAGTGGCCGGTAGCCACCGCCACACCCTCGAGGTCGGTCCAACCCAGGAACGGCGTATTGGACCGGGTGGCCGGTCGCAGCCCGGTGGCCGATTCCAAGAGGGTGTATTCGTCGATGCCGGGGAGGACGGTGCGGGCATCGGCCAGGAGTTGGTAGACCGCACCGGCCTGCACGGTGTGGTCGTAGCCACGTTCCTCGACGGTGGCTCCGATGACCACGGTCCCGTCGGGCCGGGGAACCAGATACACCGATCGTCCACTAACGAGGGCTCTGATCGTGCGCGGCACGAGCGTGGTGGGCGAGACACCGGGTGGGGGGGCCAGGCGCAGGATATGGCCCTTGACCGGCCGGATCTCGGGCAATCCGGCCCCGGCCAACCCCTCGATGAGGCAGGTCCCGACCCCGGCTGCCACCACCACGACGTCGGCGCTCAGGCGATCACCATCGGCCAGGGTCACCTCGGGACCAGGTTCAACTGCCACTACCGAGGCGGTCACTATGTCGACTCCTGCCCCTTGGGCAGCCACCACCAGGGCCGCCAAGAGAGCCCGATTGTCCACACTGTGGTCCCCGGGGACCTCGATCCCGGCCCGGAGGGCCGGAGACAGACCGGGCACCAGGCTGCGGCAGGCTGAGGCGGATCGCCGGTGGGCGGTCAGGCCGAGGGAGAGTTGGTACTCCAGCAGATCGTGCAGGGCCGCCTGGTCCGAGGCGTTGGCCGCCACCGTGAGGGTGCCGGATTCGTCGTAGCCGACGTCGCGGCCCGAGGCTTCCTCCAGGCGGGTGGCGAAGTCCTTCCAGCGGGCCGCCCCCTCGAGAAGGAGCTCTGTGAGCGCGCCCTCTCCGAACTGGGCCTCGGTGACCGGTGCCAGCATGCCGGCCGCCACCCAGGACGCCCCGTCACGTCCCGGGGTGGGGGCCACCAGGGTCACGGCGTGCCCGGCTCGGGCCAATTCCCAGGCCGAAGACAGTCCGATGACCCCGCCACCGACCACCAGCACCCGAGCCCGCATCGTGCCCAGCCTACGAGGGTGGTCGTGTATTCTGTTCTTTCCACTTCTGGGCCAGCGCCGTCCCGGTTGACGTTCATTTCTCCCTCACTCCGGAAGGACGAAGATGGCCACCGGCCTTTACGACGCGGCATACGAGCACGACGCCTGTGGTGTCGGGATGGTGGCCGACCTACACGGTCGCGCCGACCACGACATCGTGGACAAGGGCCTCACCGTGCTGGAACGCCTAGCTCACCGAGGGGCTTCGGGAGCCGAGGTGTCGACCGGCGATGGCGCCGGCATCCTGACCCAGATCCCGCACCGCTTCTTCCTAAGGGCGACAGAGGCAGCCGGATTCTCGCTACCCGAGGCGGGGGGCTATGCCGTGGGGCTGGCCTTCCTGCCCGGCGGTGTCGACGAGGCCAAGAAGGCCAAGAGCACCGTGGCTGCCCTGGCCGCCGAGGAGGGCCTGGCCGTCCTCGGCTGGCGGCTCGTGCCCATCGAGCCCGACGGGCTGGGTCACACCGCCCTGGGGGCCATGCCGATCATTGAGCAGCTCTTCGTGGCGCCGGTGGCGGGTTCTGGTGGGGGAGACGCTGACCCCCTGGCGCTGGACCGCCAGGCCTTCGTGCTGCGCAAGCGGGCCGAACACGCCGTGGACGGGTTGTATTTCCCCTCGCTGTCGGCCCGCACCATCGTCTACAAGGGCATGCTCACCTCGGAGCAGCTGCGCCAGTTCTTCCCGGACCTACGCGACCCTCTGTATGAGTCCGGCCTGGCCCTGGTGCATTCCCGCTTCTCGACCAACACCTTCCCCAGTTGGCCCCTGGCCCACCCTTACCGTTACATGGCCCACAACGGCGAAATCAACACCCTGGCCGGCAACCGCAACTGGATGCGGGCCCGCGAGGCACTGCTCTCCACCCCGCTCATCGCTGGCGCCCTGGACCGGATCTATCCGGTGTGCACCCCCGGAGCCAGTGACTCGGCCAGCTTCGACGAGGTATTAGAGCTCCTGCACCTGGGGGGGCGCTCGCTGCCCCACGCCGTCTTGATGATGATCCCGGAGGCCTGGGAGAACCACACGACCATGGACCACGCCCGGCGCGCCTTCTACCGCTACCACGCCTCGCTCATGGAGCCGTGGGACGGGCCGGCCGCCGTCTGCTTCACCGACGGCACGCTGGTCGGGGCCGTGCTCGACCGCAACGGCCTGCGCCCCGCCCGTTACTGGGTGACCGACGACGGGTTGGTGGTGTTGGCCAGCGAAGTAGGCGTGCTCGACATCGCGCCCGAGCGCGTCATCCGCAAGGGTCGCCTGCAGCCCGGCCGCATGTTCCTGGTCGACACGGCCAAGGGCCGGCTGGTCGAGGACGAGGAAATCAAGTCCGAACTGGCCGCCGAGCATCCCTACGACGAATGGTTGGCGGCTGACCAGATCCGGCTGGATGAACTACCGGCCCGCACCATGCTCACGCCCCAACACGGCCGGGTGGTCAACCAACAGCGCCTTTTTGGCTACACCAACGAGGAGCTGCGGGTCATTCTGGCTCCCATGGCCCGCTCCGGGGGCGAGCCGCTGGGCTCCATGGGCTCCGACGCGGCCATTGCCGTCCTGTCTGATCGCTCCCGCCTGCTCTACGACTACTTCACCCAGCTCTTCGCGCAGGTGACGAACCCGCCCCTCGACGCCATCCGCGAAGAACTGGTGACGTCCTTATCGGCCACCGTCGGTCCCGAGGGCAACCTGCTCGAGACCGGCCCCGACTCGTGCCGGCAGATCCTGTTGCCGCTGCCGGTTGTCGACCGGGACGACCTGGCCAAGCTGCTCTACGTCAACGAGAACGGCGAAACGCCCGGCTTCAAGGCCTTCGCCATTGACGGCTTGTTCGAAGTCGGCGCGGCCGGCACGGCCGGCGCGCCCACCGAAGCCGGAGGCGAAGCGCTGGCCCGGGCCATCGAAGATGTACGCCGACGTGTCTCCGAGGCTATCGCAGGTGGTGCCAACCTCATCGTGCTGTCGGACCGCAACGCCACCGAGGAGTGGGCGCCCATCCCGTCGCTGTTCTTGACCGCGGCGGTACACCATCATCTGGTACGGGAAAAGACCCGCACCAAGGTGGGCCTGGTCGTCGAGACGGGTGACGCCCGCGAGGTGCACCACATGGCCCTGCTCATCGGATACGGCGCCGCCGCGGTGAACCCGTACCTGGCGCTGGACACCATTGACGACATGATCGCCGAAGGCCTTCTCGAAGGCGTGTCACCCCGTCAGGCCCGGCGCAACTACATGAAGGCCGCCTGCAAGGGCGTCCTCAAGGTGATGTCGAAGATGGGCATCTCGACCGTGGCCTCGTACACCGGAGCTCAGGTCTTCGAGGCCATCGGCCTCGACGGCGAGCTGGTGGACGAGTACTTCACCGGCACAGCCAGCCGCATCGGCGGCGTCGGACTCTCCGTATTGGCGGCCGAAGTGGCCAGCCGGCACCGCATGGCGCACGAGAAGCGCCCCACCGAGCGGGCTCATCGGGAGCTCGAGGTGGGCGGGGAGTACCAGTGGCGGCGTGAGGGCGAGTATCACCTCTTCAACCCCAAGACGGTGTTCAAGCTCCAACACGCCACCCGCTCCAAGCAGTACAAGATCTTCAAGGAATACACAACGTTGGTCGATGACCAAGCCGAGAAGCTGGCCACCTTGCGCGGGCTGCTCCGGCTGCGACCCGATGCCGGTGGACCCATCCCCATTGAAGAGGTGGAGCCGATCTCGGCCATCATCGCCCGTTTCTCGACCGGCGCCATGTCCTACGGATCCATTTCAGCCGAGGCCCACGAGAACCTGGCCATCGCCATGAACCGCATCGGCGGCCGCTCCAACACCGGAGAGGGTGGGGAAGACGCCGACCGCTACACGCCCGACGCCAACGGCGATCTGCGACGCAGTGCCATCAAGCAGGTGGCTTCGGGCCGCTTCGGGGTGACCGGTGAGTACCTGGTCAACGCCGACGATCTGCAGATCAAGATCTCCCAGGGCGCCAAGCCCGGCGAGGGCGGCCAGTTGGCCGGCAAGAAGGTGCACCCATGGATCGCCAAGACCCGAGGCACGACGCCCGGCGTGGAACTCATCTCACCGCCGCCGCACCACGACATCTATTCCATTGAGGACATCGCGCAACTCATTCACGACCTCAAGTCATCCAACCCGGCCGCCCGCGTCCACGTGAAGCTGGTGGCCGAGGTCGGTGTGGGCACGGTAGCGGCCGGGGTGGCCAAGGCTCATTCCGATGTGGTCCTCATCTCGGGCCACGACGGTGGCACGGGCGCCGCCCCCCTCACCTCGCTCAAGCATGCTGGCATCCCGTGGGAGATCGGCTTGGCCGAGACCCAACAGACCCTGTTGGCCAACGGGCTGCGCGACCGCATCGTCGTGCAAGTCGATGGACAACTCAAGACGGGTCGCGACGTCATCGTCGGTGCGCTGTTGGGGGCCGAAGAGTACGGGTTCGCCACAGCTCCGTTGATCGTTTCGGGCTGCATCATGATGCGCGTGTGCCACCTTGACACCTGCCCGGTCGGCATCGCCACCCAACAGCCGGCCCTGCGAGCCAAGTTCAGCGGCAAGCCCGAATTCGTCGAGACCTTCTTCGAGTACATCGCGGAAGAGGTGCGCGAGCACCTGGCCTCGCTCGGGTTGCGGTCGCTGGACGAGGCCATCGGTCGGGTCGATCTGCTCGACAGCGATGAGGCGGTGGCGCACTGGAAGGCAGCCGGGCTTGACCTCTCCTCGGTCCTGGCCCAGCCCGACGTGCCCGACGACATGAGCCGACGGCAGACCCAACTGCAGGACCATGGCCTGGAGAAGGCCCTGGATCACCAGTTCCTGTCGGCCTGCGCCGTGGCGTTGGATGAGGGTACGCCCGTCTCGGTCGCCCTCCCCATATCGAACGTGGACCGCACCGTCGGTACCCTGCTCGGTTCGGAGATCAGCCGGCGCTTCGGCGCGGCCGGGTTGGCCGACGACACCATTTCGCTCACCTTCACCGGATCAGCCGGGCAGAGCTTCGGTGCCTTTGTGCCCCGCGGTGTGACCATGCGCCTCTACGGCGACGCCAACGACTACTTCGGCAAGGGTCTCTCGGGTGGCCGGCTGGTCGTTCGACCCCCGCTCGAATCCGTCTTCGTGGCCGAGGAGCAGATCATCGCCGGCAATGTCATCCTCTACGGCGCGACGGCGGGCGAGGTCTTTATCCGGGGTCAGGTGGGCGAGCGCTTCTGCGTGCGCAACTCGGGAGCCCTGGCCGTCGTCGAAGGCGTGGGTGATCACGGCTGCGAATACATGACCGGGGGCACCGTTGTGGTGTTGGGACCGACCGGTCGCAACTTCGGTGCCGGCATGTCCGGTGGCGTGGCCTACGTCTATGACCCCGAGCGCACCTTCAATCAGCGGGTCAATCTCGACCTGGTCGATGTGGAGTCGCTCAACGGCGAGGACAGCTTCATGCTGCGCTCGTTGGTGGAGCGGCACGGGGTGGAGACAGATTCGCCGTTGGCTGCCCGCCTGCTCGAGAACTGGGAGACCGAGTCGCTCGAGTTCGTGAAAATAATGCCGCGTCTGTACCGGCGCATCATCGAGGCCAGCCGCCGGGCCGAGGCTGAAGGTCGGCCGGTGGACGAAGCGATCATGGAGGCAGCAGCAAATGGGTAAGCCGACCGGCTTCATGGAGTTCGATCGTGAGCTGCCCCGGCGGCGCCCGGTCAAGGTGCGGCTACGCGACTGGAAAGAGGTCTACGAACCCTTCTCGGCGGAGCAGACCCAAGAACAGGGCGCCCGTTGTATGGACTGCGGTATCCCCTTCTGTCATGAGGGCTGCCCTCTGGGCAACCTCATTCCCGAATGGAACGACCTGGTGTACAAGGACGACTGGTCCGACGCCATCGAGCGCCTGCACGCCACCAACAACTTCCCTGAGTTCACCGGTCGGCTGTGCCCGGCACCGTGCGAAGCGGCGTGCGTGCTCGGGATAAACGAAGACCCCGTGACCATTGAGCGGATCGAGCACGAGATCATTGAGCGGGCCTGGTCCGAAGGCTGGGTCGATGCCCACGTGCCTCCGACTCACACCGGTCGTTCGGTGGCGGTGGTCGGATCGGGTCCGGCCGGACTGGCCGCAGCACAGCAACTGGTACGGGCCGGTCATGCCGTGACCGTCTACGAGCGGGCCGAGAAGCCGGGCGGCCTCCTGCGCTACGGCATCCCCGAATTCAAAATGGAGAAGCGAGTCCTGGACCGCCGGCTGGCCCAGATGGAAGCCGAGGGCGTCACGTTCGTCTGCTCCATGTCCATCGGTGAGCCCGGACCGTCAACCGATCCCGATCGGGTCCCCGAGCCGGGCGAGGAGCGCGGCATCGGCACCGCGTGTGCGGCCGACGTGACGGTGCGTTCGGCGGCCGATCTGCAGTCCCAGTTCGATGCCATCGTGCTGGCCGGCGGTGCCACGCTGCCGCGTGACCTGATCGTGCCGGGCCGTTCACTGGTTGGGATCTACCTGGCGCTGGAGTACCTCAAGCCGTCCAACCTCGTCCAGGAGGGGATGTTGAAGTCACCTCCCATCAACGCCAAGGGCAAGCACGTCATCATCATCGGTGGCGGGGACACCGGCGCCGACTGCTTGGGCACGGCCCATCGACAAGGCGCCGCCTCCGTGCACCAGCTCGAGATCATGCCCGAGCCACCCAGTGACCGGTTGGCCGAGAACCCATGGCCGCTGTGGCCGTTGATCCTGCGCACCTCATCGGCCCACGAAGAGGGGGGCGCCCGAGTCTTCGCCGTCACCACCACCGAGTTCGTCGATGACGGCAACGGCGCCGTACGGGCCTTGCGCGGCCACGAAGTACTCGTGGGCTCTGACGGCGGCCGGCCGACCTTCGACCCGGTGCCCGGCACCGAATTCGAACTGCCCTGCGATTTGGTCTTCCTGGCCATGGGCTTCGTGGGCACCGAAAGGCGCGGTCCGGTCGACGAGCTCGGTGTGGAGGTTGACGCCCGTGGCGCGGTGGCCGCCGACCGCAGTTGGTCGACAAATGTGGAAGGCGTCTTCGTGTGCGGCGACCAGACCCGAGGCCAGAGTCTCATCGTGTGGGCCATTGCCGAAGGTCGATCGGCTGCCGCCGCCGTCGACCGCTGGTTGATGGGTGAAACTGATCTGCCAGCGCCCATCACACCGGGGCAACTCGCTCTACGCTGACCCCGTGAGGGATTCGTCGTATGCCAACGGTTGAAGTAGGCCCGCTCTCCCTGTACTACGAGCGATCAGGCGAAGGGCAGCCCCTGCTGTTCATCTCCGGGACCGGTGGAGACCTGCGCCATCGGCCCAATGTCTTCCAGAGCCCGCTGGCCGGGTTGTTCGACCTGCTGGCGTATGACCAACGGGGATTGGGCCAGTCGAGCGTGCCCGAGGGGCCCTGGACCATGGCCGACTACGCCGCTGACGCCGCCGGTCTGCTCCAAGCGGTCGGATGGGAGTCCGCCCTCGTCTGTGGCCTCTCATTCGGAGGCATGGTGGCCCAGGAGTTGGCTATTCGCTACCCGTCGCTGGTACGCCGCCTGGTGCTGTGCTGCACCTCGCCCGGTGGGGCGGGCGGGTCGTCCTACCCGTTGCACGAACTCGAGATGCTCGATGCCGATGAACGGGCCGAGCACCACATTGAGATCATGGATACCCGCTGGAACGCCCGTTGGCGGGCCCGCCACGAGCAGCAGGCCAAAGCCATGGTGGAGGGGTTCAAGGCCTACCTGAAGCAGAACGCCAGCGGCGACATGGAACGCGAGCTCGGCGCCCACCTCCAACTCGAGGCGCGTCGCACGCACGACACCTGGGACCGCTTGCGGGGCATTACCTGTCCGACGCTGGTCTGTGCCGGGCGCTTTGACGGCATCGCGCCGCCGGCCAACAGCGAGAACCTGGTGGCCCGCATCCCCAAGGCCAAGCTCGTTCTCTTCGACGGGGGCCACCAATTCCTCCTGCAGGACAAGGCGGCCTTCACGGCCATTGAGGAGTTCCTCGTCGAGTCCTGATCGCGCCCTGACCACCCGCGGTGCGGCCTACAGTCGAACCATGGACCTCACCAGCACCCCGCAGTGGCAGGCACTGGCCGCGCATTTTGAGCAGATCGGCCCCCGGCATCTGCGTGATCTCTTTGCCGGTGACGACGAGCGGACGACCCGCCTGACCGCCCGGGGCGCCGAGTTGGTGCTCGATTACTCCAAACACCGGGTGAATGACGAGACCCTGGGCCTCTTGATGGACGTGGCACGCGCGGCCCAGGTGGAGAGCCGGCGCAACGCCATGTTCGCCGGAGAGCACATCAACACCACCGAAGACCGGGCCGTGCTCCACGTGGCCCTGCGTCTGCCGGCCGGGGCCAACCTCTCGGTCGATGGCCAGGACGTGGCTGGTGACGTGCATAGGGTCCTGGCCAAGATGGGCGACCTGGCCGATCGCATCCGCAACGGTTCCTGGGTGGGCGCGTCCGGTGAGCGCATCCGCACCGTGGTCAACATCGGTATCGGCGGCTCCGACCTGGGTCCGGCCATGGCGGCGGAAGCCCTGGCCGACTACGCAGCCCCGGATCTGGTCAGCCGGTTCGTGTCCAACGTCGACCCCGTCGACCTTTACGCCGCCACCCACGACCTCAATCCGGCCACCACGTTGTTTGTCATCAGCTCCAAGACGTTCACGACGCTCGAAACCTTGACCAACGCGGCCACGGCCCGCACCTGGCTGCTCGAGGGCCTGGGGGCGGCCGGGGTGTCCACCGAAGGAGCCGTGGCCAAGCACTTCATTGCGGTATCGACCAACGCCAAGGCGGTCGGGGATTTCGGCATCGACACCGCCAACATGCTCGAGTTCTGGGACTGGGTCGGCGGCCGGTACTCCTATGACTCCGCCATCGGATTCTCACTCATGGTGGCCATTGGGCCGGACAACTTCGCGGAGATGCTGGCGGGCTTCCACGCTATCGACGAGCACTTCCGCACGGCGCCACTGGAGGAGAACCTGCCCGTCATTTGCGCCATGCTCAACGTCTGGTACAACAACTTCTTCGGGGCCCAGACCCATGCCGTCCTGCCCTACAGCCATCGACTGGCTCGCTTTCCGGCGTACCTGCAACAGCTGACCATGGAGTCCAACGGGAAGTCGGTGCGACTGGACGGGACAGCGGTGGAGGGCCAGACCGGTGAGATCTTCTGGGGGGCGCCCGGCACCAACGGGCAGCACGCCTTCTACCAGTTGATCCACCAGGGGACGAAACTGATTCCGGCCGACTTCATCGCTTTCGCCGAGGCCACCCACGACAAGGATCTGGCCGACGGCGGCACGCAGCAGGACCTGCTCATGGCCAACTGCCTGGCGCAGTCCAAGGCCTTGGCCTTCGGCAAGACGGCCGAGGAGATCGCCGCCGAGGGTACGGCGGCCGAACTGGTGCCGCACAAGGTGATGCCGGGCAACCGACCGAGCTCGACCATCATGGCGCCGAAGTTGACCCCGTCGGTGCTGGGACAGCTGGTGGCCCTATACGAACACACCGTCTTTGTCGAAGGCACCATCTGGGGCATCGATTCGTTCGACCAGTGGGGCGTCGAGTTGGGCAAGGTCATGGCCAAGGAGCTGGCGCCGGTGCTCAGTGCCGAGGATGCTCCTGACCTCAGTGGCCAAGATGCATCGACGGCCGCGCTGGTCCGCCAATTCCGGGCCTGGCGCGGACGAGTCAACTAGCCGAACCGCTCACGGGCCTGGAGTGTCGTTCACTTCAGCCAGGCCGGGTCGCACCGACATAGACGTCGTCGCCGAAGCGGGCCCCCGGAGTGGTGGGCGTCGCCTCAATGCGCACGAAAGCTCCGGTATGCGGGGCGTCGATCATCTGTCCGCCTCCTATGTAGAGGCCGACGTGACTCACGTCGCGCGGACCGCTACCGAAGAAGACCAGATCGCCGGGCTCCAGCGATGAGCCGACCGGGACCGCCGGGACGTTGTCGAACTGATCCTGCGCCACCCGGGGAATGATGATCCCGGCGGTCCGATAGGCCTCCAAGGTCAAACCCGAACAATCGAAGCCGCCGCTGCCGGTGCCGCCCCAGCGATAGGGCGCGCCGATGTTGGCGGCGGCGAAGGTCAAGGCGGTGGCCACCGGTTCGGTCAGTTCTGGGTCGGCCGCCAGGGCGTGAGCCAGCACCAGGGCCACCTCGTCCTCGGTGGGCCCGGGCAGAAGGGCCGAGAGCGCCGCCGTCTCGTTGGTGGCATCGCAGAGGTCCGTCGCCGCCGAGGTGAGGCTGGCCGCCAAGGAAGGGTCGATCAGGACGCCGCCAGCCAGCAGGGTCCAGTCGAGGCCGGGGCAGGTCGCTGCGGCTTGCTCAATCCCGGTGATGCTGGCCGGGGTGAAGATGGGGCTCTGGTCGAGTTGGGCCGACAGGGCAACGGTGGCCGCCGCGGCGCCGATGACATTGGTGGACCCGACGCCGGCGCTGACGCCGACCGGGCCGATGGAGACGCCCGTCACCAATCCGCCGAGCAGGACGGCACCGGTGCCGAGAGCGCCAACGCTGAGACCGATAAGGGCGAGGAAGGGGGCAGCCATGACAGGGAACGGTCGGCCCCGGTCGCCCCGAGACGGAGTTTTGCGGGTTCGTTGGTCGGCCTACTGGGCAGGGTCCGGCCAGGCTGGCCATACTTGAGCCATGCAAAGCACCATGCAGGACGCCCCCCTTCTCATCAGCGACATCCTCCGTTACGGCAAGGCCGTGCACGGGGACAGTCAGGTCATCACGGTCGAGGACGGTGGCCATCGCTCGGCCACCTTCCACGAGGTGGCGGAACGGGCCGAGAAGCTGGCCGCCGCCCTGACGCGGCTCGGGGTAGAGCCGGGCGATCGGGTCGGCACCTTCTGCTGGAACAACCAGGGGCACTTGGAGGCGTATCTAGCCATCCCATCCATGGGAGCGGTGCTGCACACACTCAACATCCGTCTGCCCGCCGACCAGTTGGCCTACGTCATCAACCACGCCGAGGACCGCTTCATCATCGTGGACGCCTCGCTCATTCCCCTGCTGGCCGCCATCAAGGACGACCTCAAGACGGTGGAGACCATCATCGTGGCCGGGGAGGGCGACACCTCAGCGCTGGGGGAGACCTTGTCCTACGAGCGTCTCCTTGAAGCCGAGTCGGCCGGGTACGAGTGGCCCGAGCTCGAAGAGCGGTCCGCCGCCGCCATGTGTTACACCAGCGGCACCACGGGCAGCCCCAAGGGCGTCGTGTACTCGCACCGTTCGACCTACCTGCACACCATGGCCGAGCAGTCGGCGTCGTCCATCGGTATGACCGAATCGGACCGGATCCTCATCATCGTGCCCATGTTCCACGCCAACGCCTGGGGTACGCCCTATGGAGCGTGGTTGGCCGGGACCGACATGATCATGCCGCAGATGTATCTGATGGGCGAGCAGTTGGCTGCCATCTTCAATGAGTTCCACCCGACCATCGCCTGCGGCGTCCCGACCATCTGGAACGGCCTGCTGCAGCTGGAGTCCAAGGTCGACATGTCCTCCATGCGCACCATCACCGCCGGTGGCGCGGCCGTCCCCGAATCGTTGATCGCCGCCTTCGAGGAGCGTTTCGGCGTGACCATCATGCAGGGCTGGGGCATGACCGAGACCAGCCCCTTGGCCGCGGTGGCCATCCCGCCGGCCCGCAAGATCGAGGGCCACGACGACATGTATTACAAGATCAAGGCGGGCCGGGTCGTGGCCGGGGTTGAGGTGCGGATCGTGGCCGAGGACGGCACCGTGTTGCCGAACGACGGTCACTCCGTGGGCGAGTTCGAGATCCGCGGCCCGTGGATCACCGGCTCGTATTACAAGGAGGAGGACCCGGCCAAGTTCCACGACGGCTGGCTCTGCACCGGTGACGTCGGCACCCAGGACCATCAGGGTTACCTGACCATCTCGGACCGGACCAAGGACGTCATCAAGTCCGGCGGTGAGTGGATCTCGTCGGTCGAATTGGAGAACGCGGTCATGGGCGACCCCGATGTCTTCGAGGCCGCTGTTATCGCCATCCCGGACCCGAAGTGGTCCGAGCGCCCATTGGTATGCGTGGTGCCCAAGCCCGGCCGTACGCCGGACCCGGCCGAGCTGGTCGAGTTCATGTCGAGCCGGGTGGCCCGGTGGCAGTTGCCGGAGCAGTGGACCTTCCTGGAGGAGATACCCAAGACCAGTGTGGGCAAGTTCGACAAGAAGGTCATGCGGGCGGCGTACGCCAACGGCGACTACAAGGTGGTCACCGTCACTCTGCCCAAGTGAGCCACGCCGAGGAGGCCATGGGTGACCTGGCTTCACGGCTTGAGGGCATGGTCGAGGAGCTGACGGACATGGCGATCGACGCTCTGCGTCGAGCCACCTCGGGCGACCCCGACTCAGCCGAAGCGGGCGAAGCGCTGTCCCTGGAGCGGCGCATCGTGCGGGCCCGCCGGTCGCTGGAAAAGGCCGTCACGATCCTGGCGCCGGTCGGCGGTGGAGGGTTGGACGACGGGCAGTAGGCGGGAGTGGGGCGTGGTGCCCCCCACCTGAGCAAGGTTTCGGGCAAGGTGGCCACGGTTGCATGGAGGGATCCTCATTCCTCGGCGACGAGCGGCCCCGGCCGCCCCGACCTTCTCTGACCAGGACTTCTCGGTGGGGGAGTCATAGGGGGAGCCAGCAGAGACTTGGCAGCGGAGCCATCGGGGGAGCGGGCGCGCCCACCCTTCCTAAATGGAACGTAAATGTTTGCCGCCTGCAGATACATCCGTCATAGCCGTACGTAAATTCGTCGTGCAACGGAGGGTGAAGCCATCTGGGGAGATGGCTGCAGTGAGGGGGGGAGTCATGGGGAAATTCTGTCGACTGCTGTGCGCGGTCATCGTCATGGTCGGTCTGTTTCTCGTCACCAGTACGGGGACCGTCTTGCTGGAGAAGCCGACACCGGCCTTCGCCGCCGACCCGGTGCCCTGTGGTCCGACCACCACCCCGCCCGATCCGGGCGTGGGGTTCTGCGCCGACTACAACGGCGACGTCACGTGGTACGGGACCTACGGGCCGGGTGCCGCCTTCCCCAACGCGCTGGGCTTCGGCCTGTGCGCTGAGCCGCCAGCCAGCGGAGGCGACTTCCCGGTGCCCGACTACGACTACGTGGTCGGGGGAGCGCCCGCCGGTGCCGGGGGCGACTGGAACGCGTTGGGCTTCGCCTTCAGCCAAGGCTCGGCCTTCGGCTGGTGGGGTGGATCGCCCGGCACGTTCACGGCCGACCAGGCCGGGGCCGCCGCCAAAATCCTTTACGACACCGTCGTGTGGGGCTCAGCGGTGCCGTCCATGGACAACGGCGTCCTGGCCGCCTATGACGCCTTCGACGGTTGGTTCAATCAAGCACGCGGCATGTCCGATGCCGAGCCGGAACTGACGACGACCCTGTCGACTGACAGCACGTCGTTCGTCGGCTCCGCCACCGACGTCATCCACATGCAGTTCCCGGGCACCAACGCTCCGCTAGTCGGGCAGGGTGTCCTCCTGGCGGTGACCAACGGCACCTTTTCCAGCGCGGGCGGGCCGACCGAGACCGGGGGCCTGACCGATGCCAGTGGGAACTTCTCCGCCACTGTGTTCGCCGACGGGTCGGCGCCCATCACGGTTACCGTCGACAGCGAATCGGCCATCGGATTGCCCGGCCTGACCTTCTACCACCCGACCACGCGTGAGCTCAGCGCCCAGCACCTGGCCACGTTCGCCGCGCCGACCACGTTGGGTGCCGTGCAGACACTGGGTGCCAATGCCGGCACCGGTACGCCGCCTCCCACCTCTCCTCCCACGTCGCCTCCCCCGGCCACGCCGACCGGCACCATCTCGGTGCAGAAGGCGGGCGACGACACGGCTTACTTCGGACTGGCCGGGGCCGTCTTCCAGATCTCACAGGGTGGCTCCGTGGTCGACACCCTCACCACCGACGCCTCGGGTGCCACTGCGGCGTCGAGCGCACTGGCCGTGGGCACCTACACGGTGCACGAAGCATCGGCGCCGGCGGGCTACGAGGTGGCTCCCGACGAGACGGTGTCGGTGGTGGCGAACGAGAACACCGTGGCCTCGTTTACCGGAGCCAACGAAGATCACATTGCTCCGGCGACGGTGACGCTGCACAAGGTGGACGGGCAGACGTCGGCGCCGCTCGGCGGTGCCGTCTTTGACGTGCGTTATGACCCGGGGCACAGCGGCAGTTTCAGC
Organism: Acidimicrobiales bacterium; assembly: GCA_036268485.1. Classification (GTDB taxonomy): domain Bacteria; phylum Actinomycetota; class Acidimicrobiia; order Acidimicrobiales; family RAAP-2; genus Bog-473. The sequence continues at coordinate 78,363 of DATAUC010000027.1, read as the reverse complement.
GAAGACCTGGGGACGTGCACGACCGGGCCGAGTGGGACCTGCAGCCCCAGCGGCAACGACGGCGCCTCCCTGCTGCCCGGTGACTACCAGGTGACCGAAGTCTCGGCACCACCGGGGTACTACCTGAACCCAGCCTCGGCCGTGCAAACGGTCACGTTGTCGCCGGGCGAGGCGGGCGCGGTGACCTTTGCCGACTTCGTGCTCGGGAGCCTCACCCTGCAGAAGACGGGGGATGACACGGCGTACACATCGGTGGCCGGTGCCGTGTTCTCGGTAACCGGACCGGACGCCTCGACGGCCAACGTCGGAACCCTGACGGTCGGCGCCTCCGGGAAAGCGAACACCTTGGTGGGACTGACGCCGGGCACCTACACCGTGACCGAGACGACAGCGCCCGCGGGCTATCAGTCGGTGGCCCCGGTGACCGTGGCGGTGTCTGAAGGGAGCGCCGTCACCGCCGTCAATGTGGCCGACAAGGTGATTCCGGCCACGCTGCAATTGCTCAAGGTCGACCGGGAGACCAATGCACCTCTGGGCGGTGCCGTCCTCTCATTGGCCTACGACCCTTCGGGGTCGGGAATGTTCAGCCAGGACGTGGGCACGTGCACGACGACGGACGCCGGTTCGTGCAGCCCGAACGGGAATGACGGGAGTGGGTTGCTCCCCGGTGACTACCAGGTCACCGAGGTGACACCTCCCCCGGGGTACGCTTTGGATCCATCGGGCTCGGTGCGCACGGTGACCCTGCTCCCGGGACAAACCGGATCCGTCACCTTTGCCGACAACCTGCTGGTGCCGGCCACCTTCGTGAAGTCGGCCAGCGGGAACGTCAATCCGGCCCAGCTATCCCTGGCCGGCGCCATCGTGCAGGTGCGCAGCGGCTCGCCGACCGGGACCGACATCACCAGTTGCCAGACGAACGCAGCCGGGGTCTGTACCACCGACAGTGTGCTGGTGGCCGGTACGACTTACTGCTGGGCCGAGATCGCGGCACCCACCGGCCTGGCCGGCGGGGCCAACGGCTGCTTCACCGCGGACAACGCGCAGGCGGCCCAGCCCGTCGCGGTCAACGACGCCGGTCTCTTTGTGGCCGTGGCGGCCCAGAAGGTCGACGCCACCGACCCGGCCGCCACGCTTCCGGGCGCGGTGTTCGATCTCTACCGGGTCGACGCCGGCCAGGGTCCCGGCGTGGTGCCGGTGGCGCCGTCCGACGCCGCGGTTATCCCCGGTGAGACCTGGGTGGCCCGGACCACCACGGGGTCCGATGGTCTGGCCTCGTTCCCGCTGGAGTTCCCCGGCTTCTCCTACTGCGTGGTGGAGCACCAAGCTCCGGCCAACTACGTCCTCAATGCCAAGCCGCAATGCACCAGTGTCCTCAACGGATTGGCCACCGTTCCAGCCTTGTTGAACACGTTGACGGTGGCCGACACGGCCCAGACGGTCACGGTCAACGCGCACAAGTTCAACGCCCTGGTGCCCGACACCGACATTCCGGGCGCTACCTACGACCTCTACGTCGAGGGAAGCGGGCCACCGAGTGCCACACCGGCCGTGCCACCGGAGGGAGCGGTGGTGGAAGCCAACGACACCTGGTACGCCCGGGCGACAACCGACAACGAAGGCAATCTCGCCTTCACCGTGCCCGCCGGGTATGCCTGGTGCCTGCTGGAGCAGTCGGCTCCTCCGGATTACGTGCTCGATACGGGATTGCACTGCACCGGGGTCCTCACGGCCGCCATGGCGGCGCCGGCGGACTCGGTGGCCCTGCCCGAGACGCAGGGCACGGTCCATCTGGTGGCGCACAAGTTCAACTCCATGCAGCCCGACACCGTGATCCCCGGCGCCACCTATGAGCTGCTGATGCAGGGACCGATGCCGGCCGGCTTTAGCGCCAGCACGGCGCCCAGCGCCGGCGATGTTCCGGCCGGTGACTCCTATTGGGGTGAAGGCACCACCACGGCCCAGGGCCTCCTGAACTTCGCCGTGCCCGCCGGGTACTCGTGGTGCTTCCATGAACTCACGGCGCCATCGGACTATCAAGCCGATCCGGGCTACCACTGCACGGCCGTCATTGACATGGACAGCCCGGCCACGGCCAGTTCGGTGGCCCTACCCGAGGTGCCGGCTCCGGGACCGCATTGGCCCCTCGCCTTCACCGGTGGCCCGGACTGGAAGGTGCCGCTGGGTGGGGTGCTGCTCATCCTCGGCGGTGTCGGCCTGCTCGCCCTCAAGCGGCGCCGTGAAGCTGCCCTGGCCTGAGGCTCAGGCGCCGGTGCACTCGTTGACGGCGTCAATCAGCTGACGCAGCCGGGCGAAATGCCACTTGTCGAAGCGAAGGGCGAGGCGAGGTAGTTCCGGGTGATCGTTGCTGGAGCGTTCCGGTGGGAAGGCATCGGTCACCCGGATGGTGCCGCGCATCACGATGTCAGAGAAGCGCTTGTTGAGATCAGCCAGCTCGGCCTTGCTCGGCGCCCTCTGGACGCGTAACACGAGCAGATCACCGACCCAGCGGCACGAGTGGTAGTTGGCGTAGAAACCCAGAATCTCCCGGGTCGCCTCGTCGACGCTGGTGGTGATGCGGTAAAGCGACGTGTCCTCGGCCGACACCCAGCCCGAGGCGATGGCCTGGTTCTCCAAGAAGTCGGTCCAGCCCCGCCAGTAGGTGCCACCGGGCGTTTCCATCAGCACCACCGGCGCCGGTTCCGCCTTGCCCGTCTGCAGCAGGGTCAGCAGCTCGAAGCACTCGTCCTGGGTGCCGAAACCCCCGGGCAAGATGGCGTAGGCGTGCGACTCCTTGATCAGCATGAGCTTGCGGGTGAAGAAATAGCGCATCTCCACCAGCTTGGGATCCTGGGCGATGAACGGGTTGGCCCCTTCTTCGTGGGGCAGCCGGATGTTGACCCCGAAGGCATGGTCACGGCCCGCCCCCTCAAGTCCGGCCGCCATGATGCCCGGGCCGGCGCCGGTCACGGTCATCCAGTCGGACTTGGCCAACGCGGAGGCCAGATCACGGGCCAGGAAGTAAATCGGATCTTCGGGCTGGGTGCGGGCCGAACCGAACATGGTGATCTTGCGCATGGTGCGGTAGGGCCGGAAGACCCGGAAGGCCTCCGTCATCTCGGCCAGGGCGGCATTGGCGATCTTGAGATCACCCACCGAGGTGCCCTCCCGGGCCAGGTTGCTCAGAGAACCGATCATGGCCTGGATCTCCCGGGACTGGGCCGGGCTGAGCGAGTACCCCTCGGCCAGCGCGGCGAATGCTCGTTGCTGGACCGACTCCGCCCCGTCGTCTCCAACTTCTGAATTGCTCACGCCGAAGAAGCAGCGTCCGCCATGGCGTACAGCGTCGAGCGGCGCACCAGCGGGCGGCCGAGCGGAGCGACCAGGGACTCGAGTTCTTCGACGCCCATGCGCTGCCCGTGTGAGGCGCCGGCGGCCCGTGAGATGTTCTCGTCCATCAATGTGCCCCCCAGGTCGTTGGCGCCGGCCTGGAGCAGCTGGCGCGAACCGAGCACGCCCATCTTGACCCAACTGACCTGAATGTTGTCGATGTCGCCGTGATAGGCGATGCGGCCGATGGCCGTCATCAACAAGGTCTCGCGGAAGGTCGGACCGCGCCGGGCCTTGCGTTGGAGGTAGATCGGCGTGGCCATGTGCACGAAGGGGAGGGGGACGAACTCGGTGAAGCCGCCCGTCTCGCGTTGGAGCGCACGCGTGCGCACCATGTGGCGGGCCCAACTGACCGGATGCTCAACCGAGCCGAACATGATGGTGACGTTCGAGCGCAGACCGACCGAGTGGGCCGTGCGGTGCGCTTCCAGCCACTCCTCGGTGTTGATCTTGTCGGGGCAGATGAGGGCTCGGATCTCATCATCGAGGATTTCGGCCGCCGTCCCGGGCAGCGTCTTGAGACCGGCCTCCTTGAGCCGGACGAGGTAGTCGGCCAGCGGGACTTCGGAGCGCCGGGCCCCCTCGGTCACTTCGAGCGCGGTGAAGCCGTGGATGTGGATCTTCTCCGAGGCGGCCCGCACGGCGCCCAGCACGTGCACGTAGTAGTCGCCGTCGAAGTTGGGATGGATGCCGCCCTGCAGGCAGACCTCGGTGGCTCCTTCGGATTCGGCTTCGGCCACCCGCCGGGTGATCTCGTCCAGTTCCAACAGGTAGGGGGCACCCCGCAGGTTGAGTGAGAGCGGGCCCTTGGAGAAGGCGCAGAAACGGCACTTGAAGGTGCAGACGTTGGTGTAGTTGATATTGCGGTTCTGCACGAAGGTGACGGCCTCGCCCGAGACGGAGCGGCGCAGATCGTCGGCCACCTCGGCCACCAGGCGCACCTCGTTGCCGCGGGCCGAGAACAGCGTGACGATCTCGTCGATGCCGACCTCTTGGCCCCGCAGCACGCCGTCGAGGACTTCGGCCACGGGCCCCTTCTTGTCCGATGCGCTGACCGGTGCGGACGTAAGGATCTGGGGCGGTGCGATCTCGCCCCCGGACACCCACTCGGCGTCGCGGGCCAGGCCTTCGGCGTCGGAGATGTCGAGCACCGGAAAGTGCAGCGCCGGGTCGAGCCAGGTGTCGGCCGCGTGGGCGAACGCGGGGTAGATGGTGAGGCGGGCGGCCAGGGTGTGGCCGGCGTCCTCGGTGGCCCGGCGCAAAATGTCGAGCGCGGGCCAGGCCCGCTCGGGGTTGACGTGGTCCGCCGTCACCGGGGACACGCCGCCCCAGTCGTCGATGCCGGCCCGGATGAGGGGGGCCAGGTCGTCGGAGAGGTTGGGTGGGGCCTGAATGTGGACGGGGGAGGGCAGGACCAGTCGGGCCACGGCGATGGCCCATTCGAGGTCCTCGGGTGGGCACGGCGCCGAACGGGCCATGGACGTGCCCTCTTTGGGCAGGAAGTTCTGGACGATGACCTCTTGCACGTGGCCGTGCCGGGCGTGGGAGGCGGCGATGGCGTGCAAGGCCGCCAGCTGCCCGGGCCGGTCGTCGCCGATGCCGACGAGGATCCCCGTGGTGAAGGGGATGTGCAGTTCGCCGGCCGCCTCCAGCGTGGCCAACCGCCGGGCCGGCTCCTTGTCGGGAGCGCTGCGATGCGCGGCCAGGTCTTCGGCCAGGGATTCGATCATCATGCCCTGGCTGGCTGAGACCGGTCGCAGCTGGGCCAGTTCTTCGGCGTAGAGGGCGCCGGCATTGGCGTGGGGGAGGAGGCCGGTCTCTTCCAGAACGAGGCGGCACATGGCGGCCAGATACTCCACGGTGGAGGCGTAGCCGTTGTCGGCCAACCAGGTCTGGGCCAACGGGTAGCGCAGCTCGGGGCGCTCGCCCAACGTGAAGAGCGCCTCGTGGCAGCCGGCGGCCTGTCCGGCCCGGGCGATGGAGAGGACTTCGTCGGGGGTGAGATAGGGCGAGGTGAGTCGGGCCGGCGCCTTGGCGAAGGTGCAGTAGCCGCACCGGTCGCGACAGAGCATGGTCAAGGGGATGAACACCTTGGGTGAGTACGTGATGCGACGGCCATAGGTCTCGTCGCGCACGCTGCGGGCCAGCGCAGTGAGTTCGTCGAGGGGAAGCTGGAGGAGGTCAGCGTCGGAGAGCATTGGGGCCAATCTAGGGGCCGTGACCGGAGGCGGGAGCGTCCACGAGCCAAATGATGCTCGGGGCCGCTACCCGGGCCGCCGGAATGTCGTCGCCCCGGCGGAGTGAGGCGACGGCTTCCTGCTTCGATGCGCCGGTCACGGTGAAGACGGCGAGGCGGGCGGCATCGATGACGGGGAGGGTCACGGTGAGCCGTGGATGGGGGTTCCGTCCGTTGGGATCCTCCGTGGCGGCCACCAGTTCATCCGCACCGGCGTCGAGGGTGGGGGCACCGGGGAAGAGCGATGCCGTGTGGCCGTCGGCGCCCAGACCCAGGTGGATGAGGTCGATGCCGGGACCGGCCAGGACCTGGGCCATGTGCGCCTGATAGCGGGCCACGCAGTCGTCAATGGGCCCTTCGGTGGGCATCGGGGTGAACGAACCGACGGGGCCGATGCGATCCAGCAGGGCTTCTCGCACCAGTTGCTGGTTGGCGTCGGGGTCGGTGGGGGCCACCACCCGTTCGTCCCCCATGGCGATGTCGACCAGCGACCAGTCCAAGGTGGCGTGGCCGGCCAGATGCTCGTAACACGAACGGGCCGTCGGGCCACCCGAGAGGATCAGGGCGAAGCGGGGGCCGACGCGCCCGGTGAAGGCCTCGTTGACCGTCTGGGTGAAGGCGGCCGGGACATCGGGGACCGGGGGCGGGAGGGTGGTCACCTAGCCGGCGGAGGGAGTGCCGGTTTCGAGACCCTGCTGCCCGGACTCCAGTGTGACGGCGTGACCGCCGAATTGGTTGCGTAGGGCCGAGAGCATCTTGAGCTGGAAGGAGTCCTCGTCCTGGGAGGCGAAGCGGGTGAAGAGTGAGGTGAGGATGACCGGTGCCGGCACGCCGCGATCGATGGCCTCCTGGGCCGTCCACCGACCTTCGCCCGAGTCGACCACCACGCCCTTGATGTCGTCGAAGCCCGCCCCGGGGCGCAGCGCCCGCTCGGCCAGATCCAAGAGCCAGCTGCGCACGACGGAGCCGTAGCGCCAGATGGAGGCGATCTCGTGCAGGTCGAGGTTGAACTCGGGGGCGGCGCTGAGGATCTGGAATCCTTCGGCGTAGGCCTGCATGAGGCCGTACTCAATGCCGTTGTGCACCATTTTCACGAAGTGGCCGGCACCGACCGGGCCGACGTGGGAGTACCCGTCCTTGGGGGCAAGTGTGAGGAAGGCCGGCTCCACCACGGCCACTGATTCCTTGGTGCCACCGACCATGAGGCAGTAGCCCTCGGTCAGGCCCCAGACGCCGCCGGAAGTACCGGCATCGACGAAGCCGATGCCCTTCTTGGCCAGTCGCTCGGCGATCTCGATGGCCTCTTTGTAGTTGGAGTTGCCGCCGTCGACGATGACGTCACCCGCTTCCAAGTGGGTGGCCAGCTCGTCAATGGTGCTGTTGGTCGCCTCGCCGGCCGGGACCATGACCCAGGCCGCCCGGGGCTTGGACAGTTTGGAGACGAACTCCTCGAGCGAGGCGGCCGGGTCGGCGCCCTTGGCCGCCACCGCATCCCGGGCCGCGGCGTGGAGGTCGAAGGCCACCACCTCGTGACCGCCCTTGAGAAGGCGCTCCGTCATGTTGGCGCCCATTTTTCCCAGGCCGATCATGCCGATTCTCATGTGTGTCTCTTTCTCTTGCTCACGCTGAGGATGAGGTGTCGATCTACGTGAAGGTGGCGGCCTTGTCCGTCAACTTCTGGAGGAGCTCGTCGAAGGACTTGGTGAAGGAGTGCACGCCTTCATCCTCGAGAGTCTGCTCCACGTCGGCGATGTCGATGCCGGCATCACCGAGTTGGCTGAGCACGCGGGCCGCGCCCTCGGGATCGGCATCGACCGTGCGGTGCAGGACGCCGTGCTCAATGAAGGCCGTGATGGTCGGTTCGGGCAGGGTGTTCACCGTGGCCGGGCCGATGAGTGAATCGACGTAGAGGAGATCCGCATAGTCCGGATTCTTGGTCGAGGTGGAGGCCCACAGCGGCCGTTGGACCCGCGCCCCCTTGGTCTCGAGGGCCTCCCAGCGGGGTCCGGAGAACGCCGCCTTGAAGTGCTGGTAGGCCACCTGGGCCTGGGCCACGGCGGCCTTGCCGCGTAGGGAGAGGAGGGCGGGGTCGCCCGTCTCGCCGCCGGCCAGCGCCTCCAGACGGCGGTCCACCTCGGTGTCGACCCGGCTGACGAAGAAGGAGGCCACGCTCGCCACCTTGGGTAGGTCGGCCTCGCGGCCGGCCTTGACCAGGGTCTCGAGACCGGTCAGGTAGGCCTCAATGACGGTGTCGTAGCGGTCGATGCCGAAGATGAGCGTGACGTTGATGCTGTGGCCCTCGCCGATCAGCGTGGCGATGGCGGGGACGCATTCCTGCGTGGCCGGCACCTTGACCAGCAGGTTGGGCTGGTTGATGCGCTCGTGCAGCATGCGGGCGTCGCGCACGGTGCCCTCCTGGTCATGGGCCAGGGCCGGGGACACCTCGAGCGACACGAAGCCGTCCTCGCCGTCGCTGATGTCGTAGGTCGGCCGCAACATGGCGAGCGCGCTCTCAATGTCGGTGATGGCCAGTTCCCAATAGGCGCTGTCAACCGTGTGGTCGGCCATGAGGGACTTGAACTGGTCGTCGTAAGTGTCCTGGCCGCTGATGGCGTTGGCCAGGATGGTCGGGTTGGACGTGATGCCGCGCACGCCGGACGTAATGAGTTCGGCCAGGTGGCCGTCGTGGATCCAGTCGCGGCGCAGGTTGTCCAGCCAGGGGCTCTGGCCCCCGATGTCGTACAGATCGTGGAGACGGGTCATGGGTGCTCCCTCCTTCAGTCGTTGGTCAGCCGTACAAACGCTCGTGCTACGCCAGGTCGGCCAAGAGGGCCTGTGCCCGCTCGACCACATGTTCAACCGTGAATCCGAACTTCTCCATGTTCACTGCGCCCGGTGCGGAGGCGCCGAAGTGGTCGATGCCGATGGCATCGTCGGCGTAGCGCTCCCACCCGAACGTACTGCCCGCCTCGATGCTGAGTACCGGCACCCCGGGCGGGAAGACGCTGTCCTTGTAGTCGTCGTCCTGTTCTTCGAACCACTCCCAGCACGGCAGCGAGACCACGGTGGCGGCCACGCCGGACTCGGCCAGGACCTTGGCCGCGCCCACACAGTGCTGCACCTCGCTGCCGGTGCCGACGAGCAGGATCTGGGGCGGGCCCTCGGGCGTACTCAACACGTAGCCGCCCTTGGGCACTCCGGCGGCGGCCCGGTCCGCCGTCTCGGCCAGAATCGGAATCTCCTGACGTGTCAAGACCATGCCGATCGGGCCCGTGCCGTCGACGGCCACCCGCCAGGCCTGGGCCGTCTCGTTGGCATCGGCCGGGCGGACCACGGCCAGCCCGGGCATGGCCCGCAACGAGGCCAGGTGCTCGATCGGTTGGTGGGTCGGGCCATCTTCCCCGACGCCCACCGAGTCGTGGGTCCACGAGTAGATGACATGGGCCTTGGAGAGCGAGGCCAGACGCACCGACGGGCGCATGTAGTCCGAGAAGATGAAGAAGGTGCCGCCCACGGGCAGGACGCCGCCGTGCAGGGCCAGCCCGTTCATGACCGCACCCATGGCGTGCTCCCGGATGCCGTAGTGCAATTGGGTGCCGCCCGGCGTGGCCGAGGCCTGCAGATCGGCACCCTTGATGGCCACCCCGTTGTTCCCGGTCAGGTCGGCCGAACCGGCCAGGAGGCCGGGCAGGCTGCCCACCGTGCCGTTGATGCACTGGTTGATGGCCTGGCGAGTGGCCAGCTTGTCACCCGTCTTGAACGTCGGCAGTTCCTTGTCCCAGCCGGCGATGCCGTGGCCGGACTGCGCGGCGTTCCAGGCGGCGCGGTCGCCATCCCAGGCATCGAAGCGGGCCTGCCACTCCAGCCGGGCCGCTTCGCCCCGGGCCAGCTCCTTGTTGTAGAAGCTGCGCACTTCGTCGGGCACCCAGAAGGTCTGATCGGTGGGGAGGCCCAGCAGCCCCTTGGTGACGGCGATCTCCTCGGCGCCGAAGGGGGAGCCGTGGGCGGCGGCCGTATCGGTCAGTTTGGGGGAGGGCCAGCCGATGTGCGAGCGCAGGATAAGGAGGGTGGGCTTGGCATCGGGTCCGTCCGCCGGGTTGTCCAGGGCCTCACGGATGGAGGCCTCCAGGCCGTCGACATCGTTCGCCGTCTCGCCCAGATTGCGCACGTGCCAGCCGTAGGCCGCAAAGCGTTCGGGGACGTTGTCCGAGTAGGCCAGCTCGGTCGGGCCGTCGATGGTGATGTGGTTGTCGTCGTAGAAGGCGACCAGCTTGCCCAGGCCCAGGTGACCGGCCAGGGAGGCGGCCTCGTGCGAGATGCCCTCCATGAAGCAGCCGTCACCGGCGATGACGAAGGTGTTGTGGTCGCAGAGGTCGGCGCCGAAGTGGGCCCGGGTGAAACGCTCGGCGATGGCCAGGCCGACAGCGTTGCCGAAGCCCTGCCCGAGCGGCCCCGTCGTCACTTCCACGCCGGCGGTGTGCTTGCGCTCGGGATGGCCCGGCGTGCGGCTGCCCCACTGGCGGAACTGTCGGATGTCCTCGAGCGTGAGGTCGTAGCCCGTCAGGTGGAGCAGGGAGTAGAGGAGGATGGAGGCGTGCCCGTTGGACAGCACGAAGCGGTCGCGGTCAGGCCAGTCAGGATCCGCCGGGTCGTGGCGCATGATCCGGGTCCACAGCACATGGGCCAGTGGCGCCAGGGCCATGGCCGTACCGGAGTGACCGGAGTTGGCTTGCTCGGGGGCATCCATGGCGAGACCACGGATCACGTTGATCCCGAGCTCCACCAGGGCGGGGTCTTGGACGACCACCGGCCTTTGCGTGTGCGTGGACGGCGTTACCTGGGTCATAGGCCACACTACCCATCCCGGGATTAGCGTCTGCCCCGATGACACCATCCGGTCACGCAATGCAGGTACCGCCCAACAGCGACCTCACCCTGGGCATGGTGTGCCTGGACAAGTCGATTCCCGGGCGGTGCACCTGGCGTATGACGGCCGACGAGCGTTTCGCCAATCCGGCCGGCATCATGCAGGGCGGGTTGCTGGGTGCGTTTGCCGATTCATCCATGGGGGCGGCCGCCGTCACCTTCGTGCAGGGACGCAAGGTCTTCGCCTCCAACGCCGAGATGAAGATCAGCTTCCTGGCCCCGGTGGCCGTCGGATCCGAGTTGCTCTGCACGGCCGAAGTGGTGTCGGGCGGCTCGCGGGTGGCCTTCGTGGAGGCCAGCATCCATGCCGGCGAGAAGCTGGTGGCCCGGGCCAATTCCACCTATATCTTCCGGGAACGGAGCTGACCGGGCGCCTGACCAGTCAGAAATTCGGGCCGGGTGTTTGCACCGCACCGGCCCACCGACCAGGATGACAGGCCACATGGCACCATCGCGAGCGAGTTCTGACAGCGGCAAGGGCGGCCTGGGTCGCTCCGGGAGCGACGCCTTCCAACTGACCCTGGACTACCTCAAACAGGAGACATTGGAGCCCCTCAAGGGGTTGTTCCACTTCCTGTGGACGGGCATCCTGGGGTCGCTGGCCATTGCCATCGGCGTGCTCCTGGGTCTGATCGGCGTGCTGCGACTGTTGCAGGACGAGACCGGCTCGGCCCTGACCGGCGACTGGTCGTGGGTGCCCTATTTCGCTGTCGTCATGCTCGGGCTGATCGTCATCGGCCTGGCCGTCTGGCGCATCACGGCCGGACCCGGTGAGGCCAAGCTGCCCCGGGTCAAGGCCGAGCAGGCCGCCGCCGCGGCTGTGCTGGCGGACGCGGCCCCGGCGACGGAATTTCTGCCCCCCGTATCTCAGGAAGGAACACACTGATGCTTAGCGCCGGGACAAACGGACGGCTCATCACTCGAGACGATCTGAAGGCCGCCTACTCCCAGGTCATGGGCGAAGGCGAGGCCACCGCCCGGGCCGCCGCGCCCCGCGGGTTGGCCGTGGCCGGATTGGTGGCCGTGTCGGTGCTCACGTTGGCCTTCCTGGCCGGACGACGTCGGGGCCGTGGCCGCTCGGCCGTGGTCGAGATCCGGCGCCTCTAGGTCCTCCATGGACGCCCTTCTTCGACGCCTCATCCGCTCGGCCATGCGCCGGGGCATGGCCGGCGATTGGGTCTGGCTGGCTCTGGCCGGGTCCGCCTTCGTGCTGCGTCGGGTACTCAGTGACAAGGGCGGCGTGATCTCCACCGTCAAGGTCGAACCAGGGGAGCAGCTGCTCATCACGGTGCGCGACCGCAACACGCCGCCCATGGCGGTCCCGGTGCTGGCGCCGGTCAGCGCAGACGAAACCTGAGCGCCGTGTCCCACGCCCTGGTGGCGGGCGAACGGGTACTCCTGATCGACCCCAAGGAACGCCGCTATCTCATCACGCTGGTCGACGGGGCCATGTTCCACACGCACGCGGGCATGATCTCGCACGACGACATGATCGGGGACGTGGAGGGGCGCACCATTCTCGGCTCGACCGGGCGCCAGTTTCTCGTCTTGCGGCCCACCCTGAGCGACGTGGTGCTCAAGATGCCACGGGGAGCCCAGGTCATCTATCCCAAGGACCTGGGGGCGATTCTCATCGCGGCCGACATCGGACCCGGGCAACGGGTGCTCGAAGCGGGTGTCGGTTCGGGTGCCCTGTCCATGACGCTGTTGCGGGCCGGGGCCGACGTGGTCGGCTACGAGTTGCGCGAGGACTTTGCCGAGCGGGCCAAGACCAACGTCGAAGCGGCCCTGGGGCCCGACATGCCCTACCGGGTGGAGATCCGGGACGTCACCGAGGGCATAGACGAAGAGGACCTCGACCGGATCCTGCTGGACATGCCCGAGCCGCACAAGGTCATTGAGGCGGCCTCCACGGCGCTACGGCCGGGCGGGATCCTGCTGGCCTACCTGCCCACCATCAACCAGACGGCGCTGCTGCGACAGGCGCTGGACCACGACTCGACGCCGTTCGGCTTGTCCGAGACGCAGGAGATCATGCGGCGCACGTGGCACATTGAGGAACGATCGGTCCGCCCGGACCATCGCATGGTGGGCCACACCGGGTTCTTGACCACGGCCCGACGCCTGAGCGTCTAGGGCTAGTCGCGTTCGATGAAGATGCACTCCCCGGGACACTCTTCAGAAGCTTCAACCACCGCTTCTTCGAGGTCGGAGGGCACCGCGGCCATGCCGCCGGAGCCACCGGGGTCGTTTTTGATGCTCTCGCCCTCTTTGACATAGGCCAAGCCATCGTCCAGAAGGGTGAACACGGCCGGCGCAATCTCTTCGCACAGTCCGTCCCCCGTGCAGAGATCCTGGTCGATCCAGACCTTCATGTCGTTGTCTCTCTCCCTTGTCGTGACCGCCCGACGGGCCAGAAGGACCGTACCGAGGCAGCTGACGCACCGTCAATATGGCGTGTGCAAGCCCCTCCATACTAGTCGCCGGCTGATGCCTGGACGGGCCATCCCGGATCGATCGCCGATGCGGGCCATTTGGCCCGACCTCAGGGCTAGGGTGATTCAGGTGAGCACACCCGCGGACCCGCATGATGCCGACACGCAGGCCGAAGCCCTGCGGGTTGAGCTAGCCGACGCCGAGGACGAGATCCACGCGCTCCGCCGCCGCCTGCAGGAGAGCCCGGGCCGCGTCCAGGCCCTGGAGGAACGGCTGCTCGAGAGCAAGGGTCAACTGGCTCACGCCACCTCGCAGAACGAGAAACTGACCTTCACCCTGCAGCAGGCCAAGGAGCAGCTGGCCGCCCTGCGCGAAGAGGTCGAGAAGCTGACCCAGCCCCCGGCCGCCTACGGCACCTTCCTGGGCGTCAACGAGGACGGCACGGTCGATGTGTTCTCCAGCGGCCGCAAAATGCGGGTGACCCTGCATCCCGACATCGATCCGGGTCAGGTGCGCAAGGGCAATGAAGTGGTGCTGAACGAATCGCTGAACGTGGTCCTCGTCCGGGACGGGGAGCTCTCCGGCGAGGTCGTCACCTTGAAGGAGCGGCTCGAAGACACACGCCGCTGCATCATCTTCGCCCGCGCCGATGAGGAACGGGTGGCCGAACTGAGCGAGGAGATGCTGGGCGTCAAGTTGCGTTCGGGTGATTCGCTCCTGATGGACGTGCGCACCGGACTGCTCATTGAGAAGCTGCCCAAGCTCGACAGCGAAGAGCTCGTCCTCGAAGAGGTGCCCGACATCACCTATGCCGACGTCGGCGGCCTGGACGCCCAGATAGAAGCCATCACCGACGCCGTCGAACTGCCCTACCTGCACCGGGCCCTCTTCGCCGAGTACTCGCTGCCCGCCCCCAAGGGCATCCTGCTCTACGGCCCGCCGGGCTGCGGCAAGACCCTCATCGCCAAGGCGGTGGCCAACTCATTGGCCAAAAAGGTGGCCGAGGCCACCGGGGACTCCAACGTGCGGAGCTACTTCTTGAATATCAAGGGACCCGAGCTCCTCAACAAATACGTGGGTGAGACCGAGCGTCAGATCCGCCAGGTCTTCCAGCGGGCCCGTGAGAAGGCCGACGAGGGCATGCCGGTCATCGTGTTCTTCGACGAGATGGAGTCGCTCTTCCGCACCCGCGGCACCGGCATCAGCTCCGACATGGAGTCGACCATCGTGCCCCAGCTGCTGGCCGAGATCGACGGCGTCGAGTCGTTGCGCGACGTGATCGTGATCGGCGCCTCGAACCGGGAGGACCTGATCGACCCGGCCATCCTGCGCCCGGGCCGCCTCGACGTGAAGATCAAGATCGAGCGACCCAACGAAGAGGCGGCGGCCCAGATCTTCAGCCGCTACCTGACGTCGGCTCTGCCGCTCGATACCGATGAGGTGTCGCGCCTGGGCGGGGGAGACCCCAACAAGGCGGTGCAGGCCATCATTGAGCAGACGGTGACCGAGATGTACCGCGAAGACGACGAGAACCGTTTCCTCGAGGTCACCTACCAGAATGGTGACAAGGAGATCCTGTACTACCGGGACTTCTCCTCGGGCGCCATGATCGAGAACATCGTGCGCCGGGCCAAGAAGCTGGCCATCAAGCGGGTCATCGCCGGTGAGTCGGGCGGCATCCGCACCTCCGACCTGATGGAGTCGATCCGTCAGGAATACAAGGAGAACGAGGACCTGCCCAACACGACCAACCCCGACGACTGGGCTCGTATCTCCGGCAAGAAGGGCGAGCGCATCGTCTATGTCCGCACCCTGCTCACCGAGGACCGCGAGGTACAAGGTGGACGGTCCATCGAGCGGGTGGGCACCGGGCAGTACCTCTAGGTCGGTAGGGTCGTCATATGGCCACCACCAAGGTGTGCGGAATTGAGACCGAATACGGGATCCTCTCGCCCGGACCCGAGCAGAACCCCATTGCCGCCTCCTCGGTGCTGGTCAACGCCTATGCGGCCGACGTGCAGCAGAAGATCGGCTGGGACTTCGAGGACGAGACGCCCGGCAACGACGCCCGTGGCTTCGCCCGCGAGGGCTCGCTGGCGCCCATGGTCGAGACCCACCTGGCCAACACCGTCCTGATCAACGGGGCCCGCTACTACGTCGACCACGCCCATCCGGAGTATTCGACCCCCGAGTGCCTGACCCCTTACGAGTGCCTGGTGCACGACAAAGCGGGGGAGCTCATCCTGCGCCAGTCGATGACGGCGGCGGCGCAGCGCATTCCCGGTCAGCCCGCCCCCATCGTCCACAAGAACAACTCCGACGGCAAGGGCAACTCGTACGGCTGCCACGAGAACTACATGATGGACCGGGCCGTGCCCTTCAACCAGGTGATCGACGGGGTGGTGCCCCACTTCGTCTCGCGCACCATCTTCACCGGATCGGGCAAGGTGGGCGTGGAGACGCCGGCCCTCGATGCCAAGACGGTGCTTTTCCAGATCTCGCAGCGGGCCGAGTTCTTCGAGGAGATCGTCGGGCTGGAGACGACACTCAAGCGGCCCATCGTCAACACGCGCGACGAGCCCCACGCCGACCCCAAGCGCTTCCGCCGCCTGCACGTCATCGTGGGCGACGCCAACATGTCCGAGAGCGCCACCTTCTTGAAGTTGGGCACCACGGCCATCGTCCTGGCCATGATTGAGGACGACGCCATGCCGACCCGCGACCTGGCGCTGGCCGATCCGGTGCGCGCGCTGCATTCGGTATCGGCCGACCTCTCGTTGCGCCGGCCGCTGCCGCTCAGCGACGGCTCGTCGGCCACCGCGCTGGAAATCCAGTGGGAGCTCTTCGGCGCCGCCCGCAAGTACGGCGAGGAGTACGGCCTGGCCGCCCTGGGCGATGACGGGGGAGCGGGCAGCGTGGGCGCCCACGTCCTCGAACTGTGGGAGACCGTGTTGCAGGGGCTCGAATCGGACCCCACCACGCTGGCCGACACGCTCGACTGGGTGGCCAAGCGCCAACTCCTGCTGGCCTACCAGGAGCGCCATTCCTGCGGCTGGGACGACCCCCGGGTGGCCGCGCTGGCGCTGCAGTACCACGACCTGCGGCCTGAAAAGTCGATCTACGACCGGCTCGGCATGCGCCGTCTCGTCTCGGTGCAAGAGGCAACGGCGGCCGTCAGCGAGCCCCCGCCGGGGACCCGGGCCTGGTTCCGCGGCAAGTGTCTGGCCCGCTGGCCCGATGCGGTGGTCACCGCCAACTGGGATTCACTGGTCTTCGACGTGGGGACCGACCCCCTCCGGCGCGTCCCTATGATGGATCCCTTGAAGGGAACAGCCGAGCACACGGGCGCACTGCTGGCCCAGAGCACGAGTCCGGCCGACCTGTTGGATCGGCTCAATTCCTGAACTGACCTGAACGAACGAGGCGAAGACATGGCAGAACAAGAACAGAAGCGGAAGGGTTCGAGCACATCGGACCGGACCACCACCGAGAGCGACGCCGACCTGGTCGAGACGGCCGCGCCGGCGACCTCCGAGCGCGGCGAGAAGATCAAGGCCGAACTCGACGACCTGCTCGACGAGATCGACGAGGTCCTCGAAGACAACGCCGAGGAGTTTGTGCGCAACTACGTGCAAAAGGGCGGACAGTAGTCACCGGTGGCCCTTCCTCTCTTTCCCCCGGAACACGATCCGGGCCCGGACTTCGTCGGGCTCCTGCGCCAGGCCGGTTCACCGGTGCTGGCCCCCCAGGGACCGTCTGCATTGACGACGGTGCCTGACACCCACGCCACGACGGTGGTCGCCCTGCGCTTCGCCGACGGGATCATCATGGCGGGCGACCGCCGGGCCACTTCGGGCAACATCATCGCCCACCGGGCCATGGAGAAGGTCTTCCCGGCCGACCGCTACTCGGCCGTGGCCATCGCCGGTTCGGCCGGCATGGCCGTCGAGATGGTGCGCCTCTTCCAGGTACAGCTCGAGCACTACGAGAAGGTCGAGGGTTCCGTGCTCTCGCTCGAGGGCAAGGCCAACCAGCTGGCCCAGATGGTGCGCCAGCACCTGCCCATGGCCATGCAGGGCTTCGTGGTGGTGCCCCTCTTCGCCGGGTACGACATCGCCCGCGGCATCGGGCGCATCTTCAGCTACGACGCCACCGGCGGCCACTACGAGGACACCGACTTCCAGACCACCGGCTCGGGTGGCCGCGATGCCCGCAGCACCATCAAGGCCGGCTTCCGTGAAGGTCTGACCCAGGACGAAGGGGTGGACCTGGCCATCCAGTCCCTTTACGACGCCGCCGACGAGGACTCCGCCACCGGCGGTCCCGACCTGGTGCGGGGCATCTACCCCCTGGTCGCCATCGTCGATGCCGCCGGGTACCGCCTGGTGCCCGAGGCCGAAGTGGCCGAGCGGTTCGGTGCCCTCATTGAGCGCAAGCGGGAGGCCCAAGCCCGATGAGCATGCCGTACTACGTGGCGCCCGAACAGGTCATGAAGGACCGGGCCGAGTACGCCCAGAAGGGCATCGCCCGGGGCCGCTCGCTGGTGGCCACCATGTTTGACCAGGGCATCGCCATCGTGGCCGAGAACCCGTCGCGTTCCCTGCACAAGATCAGCGAGATTTACGACCGCATCGCCTTCGGCGGTGTCGGCAAGTACAACGAGTACGACCAGCTCCGGGTGGCCGGTGTGCGACACGCCGACACCAAGGGGTACGCCTACAGCCGCGAGGATGTCGACGCCCGCTCGCTGGCCAACCTCTACGCCCAGTACCTGGGCAACGTGTTCACCCACGAGATGAAGCCGCTCGAGGTGGAGATCCTGGTGGCCGAACTGGGGCAGGGCACCCAGCCCGACCAGCTGTACCACATCGCCTACGAAGGCACGATCACCGACGAGGAGCAGTACGCCGTCCTCGGGGGCGACGCCGAGACGATCGCCGAACGCGTGGCCGCCGCCTGGCAGGCCGACTGGGACCTCGGAGCCGCCCTCAAGGCGGCCACGACGGCCCTGGCCGGTCCCGACCGGACGTTGGCGGCCGGCGAGCTCGAAGTGGCCACCTTGAGCCGTGGAAACGGCCGCCGGGCCTTCCGGCGTATCTCCGAAGACGAGCTGGCGCAGCTTTTGGCATAGGCGGCAGTACGGTGGCTCTGTGGAGCGACGCATTTTCGGCATTGAGAATGAGTACGGCGTCACCTTCACCCTGCGTGGGCAGCGCCGCCTCAGTCCCGACGAGGTGGCCCGCTACCTCTTCCGCCGGGTGGTCAGCTGGGGCCGTTCGTCCAACGTCTTCTTGGAGAACGGGGCCCGCCTCTACCTCGACGTCGGCAGCCATCCCGAATACGCCACCCCCGAGTGCGACAAGATCAGCGACGTTGTCATTCACGACAAGGCGGGGGAGTGGATCCTGGCCCAGCTGGTCACCGGGGCGCAGGCCCGCCTGCGCGAAGAGGGCATCCGGGGCGAGGTGTACCTCTTCAAGAACAACACGGACTCGGTGGGCAACTCCTACGGCTGCCACGAGAACTACCTGACCGAGCGCAACGACGAATTCAACCGCTACACCGAGGTTCTCATCCCCTTCCTGGTCAGCCGCCAGATCTACGCCGGGGCCGGCAAGGTCCTCCAGACCGCCCGGGGCGCCGTCTTCTGCCTGTCCCAGCGGGCCGAGCACATCTGGGAAGGCGTCTCGTCGGCCACCACCCGCAGCCGCCCCATCATCAACACCCGCGACGAGCCGCACGCCGACGCCGAGCGCTTTCGCCGCCTCCACGTCATTGTGGGGGACTCCAACATGAGCGAGTACGCCACCTTCTTGAAGGTGGGCACGACCAGCATCCTTTTGGCCATGCTGGAGGACTCGTCCACCGTGCTGCGTGACCTGACGCTGGAGAACCCCATCCGGGCCATCCGCGAGATCAGCCACGACATCACCTGCCAGCGCCGGGTCCGCCTGGCCAACGGCCGTGAGATGCGGGCCCTCGACATCCAGATGGAATACCTGGAGCGGGCCATCAAGTTCCGCGACGCCAAGGGGTTGTCGCCCGAAGAGGACATCGCGCTGGGCATGTGGGAACACTGCCTGAAGGGTCTCGAAGCCGATCCACTCTCCCTGTGGCGTGAGTGCGACTGGGTGGCCAAGTACCGCCTGGTCGAGCAGATGCGGACCCGCCACGAGGTCCCGCTCTCCCACCCCAAGGTGGCCATGATCGACCTCATGTACCACGACGTGGACCGCTCCCGGGGCCTCTATTACAAGCTCCAGGCCCGGGACCAGGTGGAGCGCATCTGCACCGACGAGGCCATCAACGACGCCATGACCAATCCCCCCGAGACGACGCGGGCCCGCCTGCGGGGCGCCTTCGTCAAGCGGGCCAAGGAACGGCGCCGCGATTTCACGGTGGACTGGGTCCACCTCAAGCTCAACGACCAGGCCCAGCGCACCGTGCTGCTCAAGGATCCCTTCAAATCGCACGATGAACGGGTCGAGCGGCTCATCCAGTCGCTGTAGCGGCGCCGTAGAGTGAGGGCAGATGTTCAACCTCGACCCCGGAAAGCTCCTGATCATTGGCGTAGTGGCCGTGCTGTTGCTCGGGCCTGACCGGCTGCCCCAGGTGGCCCGTCAGCTGGGCGGGGCCTGGCGCTCCTTCAACGACTTCCGGCACCGCATGGAGTCCGAGGTCAGGAGCTCCATTCCCGATATGCCATCCTCCACCGACATCGCCCGCCTGGCCCGCTCACCGTCCGCCTTGCTGGACCACCTCTCCTCCATGGGCACCGACAGCCAGGGCAACGCCAGCACCGCAGAAGCTCCTGACGGCTCGCCTCTCATCGCGGCGGCCCCGGTGGCGCCCCTGCCCGCCACACCCGCCCCATCGCCGCGGCCGACCGAGGTCGTCCAGCCCGGCGATCCCAGCCTGAACTGATCGAGCGGACCTAGGCAATGGCACTCCCGCTGGTTGGCACGCGCAACAAGAACAAACCGTCGCCCGACAGCATGACCCTGGGCGAGCACCTGGGTGAATTGCGCAAGCGGCTCGTCATCTGCGTGGTCGTCTTCGTCATCACCACCACTGTGGCCGTGGTCATTTACGAGCCCATCCTGCACTTCCTGGTCCGGCCGCTCTGCAATGTCGACCAGGCCAGCGGTCACCATTCCACCGCGGCGGCCGCCATCTTCGGCAAGGGCAATTCCTGCAACCTCTTCGTGACCTCGCCGCTCGATGGCCTTTCGCTGCGGGTCAAGATCGCCGTCTTCGGCGGGCTGGTCCTGGCCTCACCGGTGATCCTGTACCAACTGTGGCGCTTCATCACGCCCGGTCTGCAGGCCCGGGAGAAGAAGTACGCCGTCCCGTTCGTGACTGCCGCCTTCGTCCTCTTCCTGGCCGGGGCGGCCACGGCCTACGTCACCCTGCCCCACGCACTGGGCTTCTTGAAATCGGTCGGTGGGCCCAACCTGCAGCAGATTTACGACCCCATCCCGTATCTAGGCCTGATCCTCTTGATGATGACCTTGTTCGGGCTGACCTTCCAGTTCCCGGTCGTGCTGGTGTCGCTGGAGTTGGCCCGGGTGGTCACGCCGGCCCGGTTGCTCAAGAGTTGGCGCTGGGCCGTCATCCTCATCACCGTGGTCTCGGCCGTGGCCACGCCGAGCTCGGATCCGTTCTCCATGTTGGCGCTGGCCGTCCCGCTGGTGGTGTTCTACTTCGTCTCCATCGGCATCGGGAAGCTGTTCGGCCGTTGAGCATCTTCCCCTGGCCCGTCCAGCGGACGAGCGAGGGGGGGGATTTCGAAGCCCGCCTCCCGTTTCCCCCCGACGAATTCCAGCACGAGGCCTTCCGGGCCATTGACGCCGACCATTCGGTCCTCGTCTCGGCGCCGACCGGATCAGGCAAGACGCTGGTGGCGGCCTACGGCATCCACCGGGCCCTGGGCCAGGGCGGCAAGGCCTTCTACACCACGCCCCTCAAGGCGCTCTCCAACCAGAAGTACGGCGAGCTGGTGGCCACCTACGGCGTCGACCATGTGGGGCTGCTGACCGGCGACACGGCGGTCAAGCCGGACGCCCCGGTGGTGGTGATGACGACCGAGGTCCTGCGCAACATGCTGCTGGCCGGATCGGACCTGCTGACTGGGCTGCACACGGTCATCCTCGATGAGGTCCATTTCATTCAGGACCCCTACCGCGGTGGTGTCTGGGAGGAAGTCCTCGTCCTCTCGCCCTCTCACGTGCGCTTCGTCTGTTTGTCGGCGACGGTCAACAACGCCGGCGAGTTGGGCGCCTGGTTGCGATCGGTGCGGGGTCATACCGACGTCATCGTGGAGCGCCACCGGCCCATCGTGCTGCGCCATCACTTCGCCACCCACCGGCGCGAAGACGACCAGACGCTCCTGCTGCCGCTCCTATTGGAGAACGGCAAGCCAGGCCAGGAGGGCCAGCGCATCGACCAGGCCGTCCGCCGCGCCCAGCAGGGCCGGCCGGCCCAGTGGCAGCCCCGGGGCAAGGGACCGCGTCTGCCCTTCCGGTCACCGCTACGCACCGAGCTCATCGCCGCCCTCAATGCCGAAGAGATGCTCCCGGCCATCGTCTTCATCTTCAGCCGGGCCGCCTGCGACGACGCCGTGCGCCAGGTCGTGCGCGACGGCGTGCGCCTGACCGAACGCCCCGAGCGGGCCACCATCCGAGCCATCGCCGAACGGCGCGTCGAATCACTCAGCGATGAGGACCTCGGCGTGCTGGGCTACGACGACTGGGTCGAGGGGCTTCAAGCCGGCGTGGCCGCCCACCATGCCGGGCTGGTCCCCGTGTTCCGCGAGACGGTCGAGGAGTGTTTCGCCGCCGGTCTGCTCAAGGTGGTCTTCGCCACCGAGACCCTGTCGCTGGGCATCAACATGCCGGCACGCTCGGTCGTCATTGAGCGCTTCACCAAGTACGGCGGCGCCGGGCGGGCCACCTTGACCTCGGGCGAGTACCTGCAGCTGACCGGTCGGGCCGGCCGCCGCGGGTTGGACGAAGAGGGCCACGCCATCGTGGTCTGGTCCTCCGAGACCGCCTTCGGCGAAGCGGCCCGGGTGGCCTCGGCGCCCCCGCCGGACCTGCGCTCGTCCTTCCGCCCGACCTACAACCTGGCCGTCAACCTGGCCTCGCGCTTCAACCGTGAGCAGGCCAACGAGGTCCTGCACCAGTCTTTCGCCCAGTGGCAGGCCCACAAGCCCGATCTGCTGGCCAAACAGCTGACCAACCGGGTCGGCGTGCTGGAGGAGCTGGGCTACATGGACCACTGGGCCCTGACGCCCTCGGGGCACCGGCTCTCCCGCATCTACCACGAGTCCGATCTCCTCATCGCCGAAGCCCTGGCCGTCGACCTGCTCAACGACGCCGAACCGGCCGTGCTGGCCGGGGTGGTCTCCGCCGTCGTGTTCGAGCCGCGCCGGGCCCGGCGTCTGGCCAGCCACAGCGGACCCCGCGACACGGCGGCCCGGCGCAACCGGCGCAAGAGCCCGCTGTCGGACCGACTGGGCGACAAGCGCCGGGGTGATCTGGCCTGGCGCTGTGCCGCCCTCGAAGAGGTGGCCGAGCACATCCGGATCTCGGAGGAGTTCCATCTGGTGCCACGGACCCGCCAGCCCTCCTCGGGCCTGGCCACCGCCGTCACCTCGTGGGCCCGGGGCGCCTCATTCGAGACGTCACTCGGCGTGGCCGCCCGCGACGTGGGCGATCTGGCCCCCGGCGACTTCGTGCGCACCATGAAATCGGTGGCCGATCTGGTCCAGCAGGTGGCCTACGCCGCCACCGACCCCGCCACCGCCTCGGCCGCCCGGGAGGCCGTCGGACTGCTCCTGCGGGGCGTGGTGGCCGTGGGTTTGCCCAGCGTTTGACCCATCCGCCAACACTCCTGCGGTGCAGTTCTAAGGTGGGTCGGGCATGTTCCCCTACGTAGAAGAGCGCTTCACCGCGGACGAAGAGGCCATCCTCCGCCGCTACGTGACCAATCTCGATTTGCCGGTTTTCGCCCTCGTGAACCTGCCCGAGGTGGTCAAGGGCGCGCTCTTCGCCCGCTACTCGCGCTCGCCCAAATCGCTGCGCCGCCTCTTCCTGGACGAGTTCGTGGGTGACCTCGACATCAGCGGCGACGCCTCGGTGGACGCCACGGTCGGGCTGGAGCGGGCCGAGTCCCTCTACGAGAAGGTCTTCGTCGAGTACGGAGACGACTCGGTGGCCCAACTGGGGGGCGTGCACCTGGCCTGCGAGCAGTCCTCCAACGTGCTCTCCAAGGTGCTCGAGTGGGGCCGCCTCATGGCCTACCTGGAGCAGTCGACTCGCTACATCGCCTACAACAACCGCCTCGAAAGCGGTCACTACCGCTACTTCCGCCCAACCGAAATCCTCGACTCGCCGCTGGGGGCCCGTTATGTGGGCGACATGGACCGGGTCTTCGACACCTACGGCGAACTCCTGCCGGCCATGCAGACCTGGGTCGGCACCCGCTTCCCCAAGCAGGACGGCGACTCGGACTTCGTCTACCGCCAGGCCACCCGGGCCAAGGCGCTCGATGCGCTGCGCGGCCTCCTCCCGGCCGCCTCACTCTCCAACATCGGCCTCTACGGCACCGGCCAGTCCTTCGAGCAGTTGCTGCTGCGCATGCGGGCCCACCCCCTGCCCGAGGCGCGCACCTACAGCGACATGATGCTCACGGAATTGCGCAAGGTCATCCCGTCGTTCCTCCAGCGGGTCGACGTGGCCGAGCGGGGAGGGGAGTGGACCTCCTACCTGGCGTCCACCCGCGACGCCACCGCCCGGGTGGTGGCCCGTCTGTGGCCCGATGAGGATCCGGCCGGTGCGCCCGTCCCCGGCGAAGCCGAGCCCGAGGTGAGGCTCCTGGACTTCGACCCCGACGGCGAGGACAAGGTTCTGGCCGCCGCCTGTTTCGCCCACCTGCACTGCTCCGAGCACGACGCCTTTGCCCGCGTGCGCCGCTTGGGCCACGACGAGAAGGTGGCTCTGCTCACGGCCTACGTGGGCGATCGTCGTAACCGGCGCCATCGGCCCGGGCGGGCTTTCGAGCGGACCGACTACCGCTTCGAGTTGGTCACCGACTACGGCGCGTTCCGCGATCTGCAGCGCCACCGCATGCTCACCATTGAGTGGCAACCCCTGGGCATCTCGCTCGGCTACGACATGCCCGAACTGGTGGCCGAAGCCGGCCTCGGTGCCGGCTACGACGAAGCCATCGCCCGGGCCGAAGACCTCTACCGCACCCTGCTGTCGCCCTTTCCCGAGCAGGCGTCCTACGCCGTGGCGCTGGCCCACCGCATCCGTTACGTCATGCAATTCAACGCGCGCGAGGCCATGCACATGATCGAATTGCGCTCGGGCGCCCAGGGCCATCCGGCCTATCGACGGGTGGCCCAGCAGATGCACCGGGCCATCGCGGAGCAAGCCGGACACCGGGCCCTGGCCGAGACGATGTCCTTCGTCGACCATGGCGCCACCGACCTGGAGCGGCTGGAATCCGAACGACGGGCCGAACGGCGACGGGCCGAAAAATCTTCAACGCACTGACCAGGAAGAACCTGCAACGCCCCTGGTGAGGAGGCCCGAGTTCCCCTTGACGTCACCTCCCATTGTTTGCCTAAGGTACGGCGCAGTCCCAAACGCCCTGACGGAACCGACGGCCTCGTCGCCAGTTGACCAGAGGGGGGGATGCTGTGAGAGGCGGAGGTAGGCCCTGGGGGTCGAGTAGAGAACGTTTTGCTTGCTCGGTTGGTGGGGGCAGGCGAATTGGTGCCAAAGACCCCAGGGCCGTCCCGCCTACAGCCAGCCCCGGAGCACCTCCCGGGGCCCCCAATTGCGATTGAATCGCCCCGGCAACCGTCTATGCTCCGGCGGCACATGGCGACCAAGAAGAAGGATATGCCCGAAGAAACAGAAGACGCTCCATCGTTGGGCGAGGACGCCCTCGATGACGATGCCCTCGAAGATGACGACCTTGACGGGGACCTCGACGAGGATGCCCTGGAAGACGTCGACGACCTCGAGGACCCGCTCGACGACGATGACGTGGCCGTGGTGGACGACGAAGACGAAGACGGCGTTGAAGAAGAAGTAGCGGAGATCCTGACCGCATCGCCGGCCGCCGTGGTCGAGAAGTCGGGCGACCCCGAGGACGAAGAGGAAGAGGAAGAGCCCGACGACGAGGATGTCGAGGCCAGCCTGGACGTCATCCTCAAGGAACGCCTGGTGGTCGAAGACGAGCCCGAGGACGACGAGGCCACCGATCAGGAGGACAAGACCGAGGGCAACGAGCGCGTGCTGCCCAAGCAGCCCGACGAGTTCGTCTGCCGGTCCTGCTTCCTGGTCAAGCACCCCAGCCAGTTGGCCGACAAGAAGAAGATGCTCTGCCGGGACTGTGTCTGACCACGAGGAGCAGGAAGAGGTGGATCCGGTCCGCCGGACCCTTGACCTGTTCGTCTTCGCCCCCGTCGGCGTGGCCCTGACCGTGGCCGAGGACCTCCCCGGTCTGATCGCCAAGGGCCGCGAGCGCGTCGAGAACCACATTCGCAACGCCCGCGTCATCGGCGAGTTCGTCGTCACGCAGGGCCAGAAGGAAGTGGGCAACCAGGTCGGCAAACTGCTCCACCGTGACGGGGGTGCTGACGGCAGCGCAGCAACCGCTGCGCCGGCAGCCGAGCGCCACGACACGCCGGACTCGGCTCCCACACACCCTCAGGCCCAGACAGCCCCCGCTCCAGCGCCGCCGGCCCCCACACCCAAGCCAGCGGCCGACCCGGCCGACGCCGTGATCGTCGAGGGCGCCCTGGCCGGCTACGACACCCTCTCGGCTTCCCAGGTGGTGCGCCGCCTCGAGAGCCTGGGTCCGGACGAGCTGCGGGCCGTCCACCGCCATGAGGCGTCCCACCGCAATCGCCGCACCATCCTCAACCGGGCCACCCAATTGCTCGATGGCACGGGCTCACCCGCGGCTACCGCCTCCTCTGAGCCCGACGCCTCGCCCCGGTAGGGCCCCGGCATCATGGAACTGGCCCGTCCCGCCCAGGAGGGCGATCTGGCCGTCTGTACCGGCCTGCTGGAGCGGGCCCTCGGCCACACCAAGACATTGCGCGGCGGCGCCGTGCTGATCGGGCCGGCCACCGCGCAAGAATTGGTCGCCCGCTGGACCACGCACGCCGACGATCCCCGCACCCTCCATGTCGGCCTGATAGATGATGTCGTGGTCGGCTTGGCCGCCGCCCTCACCCTGATCCGCCCCGGATCGAGCCGGCCCAGCGGCCTCATCGAGTGCTGTTACGTCGAAGACGAGGCGCGTGGCGTGGGCGTGGGTACCGCGCTCATGAGTGCGATGGTGGCCTGGTGCTCGGTGCAGGAATGCACCGACATCGACGCGCTGGCCCTGCCGGGCGACCGGTCAACCAAGCAGCGTCTGGAGGCGACCGGCTTTACGGCCCGCCTTCTGACGCTTAACTGCCGCTTGGACTGAAGCTGTGCCCTGACACCACCCGCCGTGGCGGCGGGGGAGGGATGCGCAGACCGAGGAGCTTGGCCAGTGCCGGCACTGAGCCTGACGCATGACGGGCCACCTGCTGTGCCAACTCGTCGGCCGGAATACCGGCCGGCTTGACGGTGCGGCGCACCGGTGATTGCACCACGGCATCGAGAATGGCGATCCACTCCGCCGGCGGTGTCTCTGCCGTCATCGCTTCTCCGGCCGCTGTGGCCAGGCTGACGGCCAGATCGGCCGGGCAGCGGGTTCCAGGTTCGGGTGGGCGCATGACCGCTTCGAGGGCCTGGAGAATCCGTCCGTCCTTGATGGCGTTGGTGATGCGAGCCAGCCACTCGTCACGCAGCGCAGTGACCCGCTGATCGAGCGAGTCGTGCAGCGCCTTGGCTAGCGTCCGGCCCTCTTCGTCGAGGATCACCGTGCGCGAGGCGGCCACGACGGCCCGCAGCTCGCGCAAACGGAACTCCTTGCCCGCCGTCTGGGCCGCCGAGGCGCGGTCCTTCCAGTCGGCCAGCTTGACGATGGGCAGCAGCTCCTCGGCCATGCCGGTGAGGGCATCGGTCGAAGCGGGCGGCTTCCCTGAGATCTTGGCGTCGGCGTTCTGGGCCTCAATGGCCTGGCGCACGGCCGGCAGCCCGCCACGCAGCAGTTGCTCGGCCACCGGAATCTGCTCGGGCCGCAGTGTGGCCAACATGGCGTTGCGGTGCACCGTCGAGGTCGGCGTGACTGGACGCTCGCCGCGACCGGGCCGGCTGTCTTCGCCCGGACGTCGGGTACCGGGGCGCCGGGGCCCGCTGCTTCCACCGGGACCACCGCTGCGACCGCCGCCGGATCCACCTTCGCCACGGCTGTCGCCACGACCGGCGCCTTCGCCACGGCTCTCGCCACGACCACCACCGGAACCACCGGGGCCGGCGGGGCCGCCCGGGCCACTCCGACCGCGACCGCCGCCGCTGCTCCGACTGGCCCCCTTGCGATCGAGATGCTCTTCGCCACTTTCACCGTCGTCCCGACGGCGGCGCTTGCCGGTGGTCGGGGCCAGAATGACCGAGACATCGGGGGCGCGCTTGGGCGTGCCCTTGACCTCAATGCGGCCTTCGACCTTCTCGGGGGAGCGGGCCGGCTTGACCGACGTCAGCGACTGCACCTCAATGCCTTCGAGCCCGATCTCCACCTCGGCGCGGAAGACGGATCCGACGACCTCGCCCTCAGGGACGAGATCCCCGCTCAGGACGCCCTTGGGCTGGCGCGCACCTGCGGCGCGCCACGTCCATGACCCGTCGCCACTGTGACTCGTCAACTCAATATCTATCCGGCGTGACATGCGGCGGACACGCTACCGCGCTCTTGCCACCCCGACCGCCAAAGCGTGATTTGCGGTGAGGACCGCCGCTGGGCCGCATCCCGTAACATGGGCCGGCGTCCGCGGCGGAGGCCATTGGCTGTCGCCAAGGGCGCTGTTGGGCGGACATTGTCCCTTCAGGAGGATTCTCGATGGAAGACCAGACCGAGCAGCCCGGGACACCTGCCGTCCCTGACGCTGACGCCGTCGCGCCCGCGCCTGCTGACACCCCGGCTGAGGCCCCGATTGCGCCGCTGGACGCCTCGGCTGAGGCCCCCCTCGATGCCCCGGCACCGGCCGACCCGGCTGCTCCTCCGGCTGGGGTCTACCCCCCGGCCATCCCGCCTCCGGCCAACCCGACCTGGCCTCTGGCCCCGACGGGCGAGACCCCCGAGGTCGACGTGGACACCCTGCCCATGACCCCGGCCCCGCCCTACCCCTACGGACCCGAGGACACCCAGCCCGGCATCCCCGCCGCCGGCGTCCCCATGCCCGGACCACCTACTCCGGGCACTCCCACGGCCACCCCGCCGGCCACCCCCCGCACTCGCAAGTGGGTGGCCGTTGCCATCGTGTCCGCCCTGATCGGGGGCGGGGTCGGCGGCGCCATCGGTGCCGTGGTGGCCAACAACGGCAACGGAAACGGGGTCGGCAACGTCACCATTAACGAGGGGAACGCCACCCCGGGCGCGGCCGTGCTGAGCGGCAACGTCACCATCCCCGAACTCGTGCGCAAGGTCGTCCCGGCCGTCGTCTCCATCGACGTCAAGTCCGGGCAGAACGAGGACGAGGGGACGGGCATGATCGTCACTTCCAACGGCGAGGTCATCACCAACAACCACGTCATTGAGCTCTTCAACCAGGGCGGCGGCACCGGGACCATTACCGTGACCGAGTACGGCCAGAAGAAGGCGCAACCGGCCACGCTGATCGGCTACAACACCCAGCAGGACGTGGCCCTGCTCAAGATCAACGGCGCCTCCAACCTCAAGACGGTCACCTTCGGCAGTTCGGCCAAGACCGAAGTGGGCGACGCGGTGGTCGCCATCGGCAACGCGCTCGGCCTGGCCGCCGGTACGCCGACCGTGACCCAGGGCATCGTGTCGGCTCTCGGTCGTTCGGTGACCGCCGGCGGGGAAGGCACGACGTCGGAGAACCTGACCAACCTGATCCAGACCGACGCCGCCATCAACCCGGGCAACTCCGGCGGTCCCCTCATCGATACGGCCGGGCAGGTCATCGGCATGAACACCGCCGTAGCCGGGACTTCGGACGACGGATCGAGTGCCCAGAACATCGGGTTCGCCATCCCCATCGCCCAGGTCGAGTCGCTCATCCCGCAGCTCGAGAAGGGCGGGCCGCCCAGCAACAGCGGCGGCTACATCGGCGTCGACATCACCACGCTGACCGCGGCGCTGCGCCAGCAGTACGGTTTCACGCCGAGCAGCGGTGCCGTGGTGCTCTCGGTGGTGGCCAACTCGCCGGCCGACAAGGCCGGCCTCCAGCAGGGTGACGTCATCGTCCAGATCGACTCCAGCAACATCACCTCGGCCGAGGACCTGCAGAACGTGATCCAGAAGGACAAGGCCGGCCAGAAGGTCCAGGTGACCTATTACGTGGGCGACAACAAGCGCACCACCTCGGTGACGCTGGGCAGCCAGGCCCAGGAGCAGCAGCAGTCGAGCCAGACGCAGACGCCGTCGACGAGCGGTTTGGGCGGCGGCGGGTTCCCGGGCTTCGGCGGCGGCTGAGCGCTCGCCGATCGCCCTACTGGTCGAAGTTGCGGTCGGGGTGGGCCGGCGGGTAGTTCATCGGACCCGTGGGCTGCCATCCGCTGGCCTCGATGTCCTCAAGAACGTGGGCCATGTTGTACGTGTCCTCTTCATAGGAGAACTTGCCGCCCCCGGCGTAGATGAGGCGTGAGTAACCCGACTGCCGGTAGGGCGTGCCGTCGGGACGGAGGCGGGGCATGATCTGGGTCCACTTGACCACCACGTCGTTGCCCTCAATGGCGGTGAATTCGACCGGGAACTTCCAGTCCTCCATGCCGGCCATGGAATCGACCAGCCAGTTGGCGATGGTCTCCCTGCCCTCCAGCCGGCCCCAGGCACCGTCGATATAGACGGCGTCCTCGGTGTAGAAGTCAGCCAACGCACCGAAGGCGTCAGCCTCGAGCCCCGCATCGATGCGGTCCCGCAGCTCGTGATACCGGTCGACTGTCTCTTGTACTTCCTCACGCGGATGTGGCATGGCCGCCCCCTCTTTCGTCACTGTTCCCCGGCGTGCGCCCGGAAGGCTTCCCGGCACGCTTCCAACTCGACGATGGCCGCCGCCCGGTCCTCAAAGCCCATCACTTCGGTGGACTTCTCGGGTTCGAGATCCTTGTAGATGCTGAAGAAATGCTCGATCTCCGCCAGCAGGTGCGGCGGGAGATCGCCGATGTCATGGGCGGCGTCCCACTGCGGGTCGTGCTCGAGCACGGTCAACAACTTGGCGTCCAGGCCGGCTTCGTCGCGCATGAAGAAAACGCCGAGGATGCGGGCCCGCACCACGCAGCCCGGGAAGGTGGGGTCGGCCACCAGGCACAGGGCATCGAGGGGATCGCCGTCCTTGGACAAGGTGTCGGGCACGAAGCCGTAGTCGGCCGGATAGGTGGTGGCCGTGAAGAGGCGACGGTCCAGCCGGATCACGTGCTTCTCGTGGTCGTACTCGTACTTATTGCGGCTCCCGGTGGGAATCTCAATGACGATGTCGATGGCCAGGTCGGGTTCGCTCATGGTCGCTCCGGTGCTTCGCTCCGCATGGCCGGATCGACCGGGCTCATGATGCCTACTGCGTTACCGTCGGGGTCACTGACCACGGCGTAACGGGCGCCCCAGAAGGCGTCCCAGGGTTCCTGCTGCACGGCCGCACCGTCGGTGGCCAGTTCGGCCACCAAAGCGTCGACGGCCTCACGGCTCGACACCTTGAAGCCCAGCACCACGCCTCCGCCGCCGTGCCATCCGGCGTTCCATTGCGTGGCGAAGGAAGCGCTGTCGAGGTCGACATCCAGCGCAGTACCCGAGGCCTCAGCGGGACCAGGGTGAGCCGAGATGTGCCGATCGCCCCACTCGTCCTCGGGTCCGGGTGTGAAGGTGAGACCCAAGTGCCCGTAGAACCGGCGGCTGGTCGCCACGTCGGTGGCCACGATGTTGACCTGATCCAACCGAACGTCCCCGGGAGCCATGCGGTGCCTACCGTACCGGGTGGCCCGCCGGGCCCGCGAAGAACCCGTTGTGCGGCGCGTGGCGGCCGGCCAGCGCGTCCGGCAGCGTCGGGCGGCCGTCGCGGCCGGCTCGCAGGGCCTCGAACGTGGCCGTTCTGTTGTTGGCATACACCGCTTCCTCGTTGGTGGCGGCCGGATTGACCCAGACGGCCACGATGAGCAGCCCCTCCGCCGCCGTTCGTTCGTCAATGACAGCCGCGGCCACCGCATCGAGGACGCCGCCGGCCACACCGGCCTGCGCCGCGCCCCAGGTCAAGCGCCCGTGGAGATCGCCCGCAATGGCCGCCTTGTTCACGAAGAGCGTGTGGGGCCGCACCGCCACGCCCGGGGCCACCACCGCCACGAAGGCGGCATGGCCGGCGCTGGGTGTCGCCAGCGCGGTCACCCAGGCCGTCTCAACCGGGCCGCCGGCTCCGCCCAGCACCGTGTTGATGTGGGCGGCATCGGCGCCGTCCCCGATGAACGATTCACCGAACTGGGAGGCGGTGAACTCCGTCACGGCCAGGTGGGCGGCGGCTCGGCGTAGGGCTCGGTCCGCCCGTAGCGATCGCCCCGCAGGAGGTCGCTGCCCAGCGTCCCCGGCTTGGTGTCGTAGGCCAGCAACCCCACGTGACGCCAACGCGAGCCGCCGATCGGGCTGACCCGGTGCAGCGAGTGGCGTCCCTCGAAGACCAGCAGCGTCCCCGGCGTCATGGGCAGCGTCTCCACCTTGGTGCGGTCACCGGCCAACACGGCTGCCACGTCGTCGTAGCGTTCGTCGTCGGCCTGCCGAATCCGGGGCGCCACCTCGAAGTCACCGCCCACCTCGGCCGACTGAATGGCCAGCGACACCACGAAGTCCGTCTGGTCGAAGTGCCACTGCAGCTGATCGCCCTGGCCCATTACGGCCAGGTTGAGGGCGCCGAAGGGGTCGGCGTAGCGGTAGATCGGGCCGCGCTCGAGGATCGCCTCAATGAGGTCCTTCATCGGATCCCACTCGTACAGCCGGCGCAGGGGCGACGTGCGGGGCGTGACGTCATAGGCCACCGCCCGCACCGCATAGTCAGCGAACTGCAGCCGCGGATGATCGGCCGGCAAGGAGAAGTCGGGGAACTCCAAGTAGGCCGTGCCCTGGCCACTCGAGTGATGGGCCCGTTCGGCCAAGGTATCGGCGTCACGCACCAGTTCGTCCACGCCGGCACTGGTGATGAAGCCCGGTATCTCAGCCGCCCCGCGCTGGCGCATCTGTGCCCGTGCCTTCTCAACCACCGCGTGCCAGGTGGGGGAGTCCGGTTCGAGCACCGGGTAGCGCGCCAGGTCCACCAAGGTCGCCAGATCCGTCTCCGTCTTCATCTGCTCACCTCGCCCCCTGCTCTGACACCCTGCGTGGGGCGAACGGTACCAGCGAGGCTGCGGTGGACGCGCCGCTCTCTGGCGCACTGGGCTGTGCTGCACAGGGGCGTGACGCTCCCCGGTGGCGTAGCAGGCGTACACCCGTGGTGTGGCACCCAGAGTGATGGCTCTCATCAAGCTCCCCGGAGCAACGCTCCAACGCAATGGCGATGGACTGACGGCTGATTTGGTGGACATGGCGGTGCTCCTTTGGTTGGGGGAAAACTGCACTCCCAACACCCTGCGCCCGCCACCGTTGGGCCCGGCCAACATGGCCTGGCACCCAGCGCAGAACCTCGTCAGCCGGTCACTCAGCCGGCGCGAAACCCTCCACCGACGGCGGTCCGGCTGAACTGACCTCCTCCGGCTCCACCGAAGCCACCGGCGCCGCCGCCGAAGCCACCGGCACCACCGCCGAACCCGCCCACTGTGGCCGTGTTCGACGACGGTACGGCCTCCGACAGGTTCGCCAGCACCACCGACTGACCCACCTTCACGCCGGAGAGAACCTGGGTGTAGACGTCACCGACCAGGCCGGTCTTGACCTTCTTTTCAGTGAGCGCGCCCGAAGCGGAGAGCACCAGCACGTACGAACGGGCGGTGCCCGTCAATATCGCCGACGTGGGCAGTGCGGCCACATTGCTCACGCCGCCCGTTCGGATGGAGACGGCCGCCGTCGACCCGGAGAACATCCCCTTCGCCGCAGCCGGTAGTGCCACCACCACCGGGTATGAGTACCCGGTGGTACTCGCCTGCACCGGGCCCACCTGCGAGACGGTTCCGGCCACGTGCCCGGCGCCGCCATCGACGGAGACGGTGGCCGGATAGCCCACCTTGACCGCGGTTACCTGGGTGCTCGTCAGGGTGCCGGTCACCTCGTAGCTGCTGGTGCTGATGATTTCGATCGTCTCGGTTGACGAGTTCGCACTCACGGTGTCGCCGACAGTGAGGCCGACCGAGGCCACGGTGCCGGCCAATGGGCTGGTCAGCTGTGCCGCGCTCAGTGACTGTTGCGCGTTGATGAGCGTTGCTTCGGCCATGTCGATGGCCGCTTCGTCCGAGTCAATCTGCTCGGCACTACTCGTCGCCGTCGCGCTGGTCACTGCGCTCTTCTGCGTGGTGCCCGAACCGGTCGAAGTCCCAGATCCGGCGGCGGCTGTCGTGGCCTGACCCCCGCTCGAGGTCGAGGTCGAGGATGAGGCGGTCGTCAGCGCCTTGGCCAGCGTCGTCTCATCCTTGCTCACAAGCTGCTGATCGGTCTGCACCTGTTGCTCGTCGGTCTGCGCCTGTTGCAAGGCGGTCACGCATGCGACCGCCGCTGAGGTGGCCGAGTCAGAAGTCGACGGTGCCGTGGTGGTCGTGGTTGTCGTGCTCTGTGACGTCGTGGTGCTTGAGGTACCCGCAGGCCCGCCCGACCCGGCACCTCCGGCCGGGGGAGTGTCGCCACCGGTGC
Organism: Acidimicrobiales bacterium; assembly: GCA_036268485.1. Taxonomy (GTDB): domain Bacteria; phylum Actinomycetota; class Acidimicrobiia; order Acidimicrobiales; family RAAP-2; genus Bog-473. The sequence goes on along the minus strand of DATAUC010000027.1, from coordinate 44,426 downwards.
TTCCGCCTGTGCCACCAGCCGAACCTTTGCCGCCCGTTGTTCCCGTACCAGCAGTAGTGCCGGAGGTGGCGCAGACTGATTCTGCCTGGGTCAGATCGGCGGCCTCGGTCTGACCATCGGTCGATGCTGCCGCTTGATCCGCCACCAGCGCCGCCTGGGCGCCCGTGATGGCCGAGGTTGCACTGGAATCGGACCCGGCACCGGAGCCGCTCCCATCGCTACGGCTGGGCGTGGTGGTGGTTGTCGTCGCTCCGGTCGAACCGGTCCCACTCGTGGCGTGTGATGTCTCACCGCTCTCGTCCTCGCTCAGCTTGGCCTCGTCCGACGACACGGTTGACTGCGCCGACGAGACACTCTCACTGAGCGCTGTCGTGTCGATGGTGGCCAGAGTCTGGCCAGCGGTGACCGTGGCGCCCACCGCAACGTTCACGGCGGTCACCTGGCCGCTGACCTGGAAGGCAACTGCGGCGTTGTGCACCGGCTCGACCGAGCCCACCACATTGAGATCCTCACCGACTGAGGCCCGCACGACCTTGGCCATGCGATAGCCCGAATTGCCCGAGCCCGCCACGGCCCACGCCGTGGCCCCTCCGGCCACCAGGACCAGCACGACAACGGCCGCACCGATGCCCAGGCGACGTCGGGATCGGCTCGAGCCGACCGGGGGCAGCGAATCAGGCACCGGTACCGCCTGGGGCACCGCCACCGAAGCCACCGCCCCCGCCAAAGCCCCGACCGCCGAATCCGGTGGTGCAGGTTTTCTGGCCCGTCGACGTAATGCGCACGGTGGTGGCCGTCACGGCCCCGGTCGTGCTCTGCGGACCGAAAGCCGACACGCAGTCACCGACGACCAAGGCCGTCGATGCGGCCGCCTTCGTCTCTGACACCGTGGTCGTCTTCGAGGTCGTGATCTTGAGCTTCTGCGTTTTCGGCGCCTTGACCTTGGTCTTCTTCTTCGCGTTGGCCTTGGTCGGCGGTGTGAAGCCGCTGGCCACAATGCCGCTCACCGACACCTTGGAGCCGCTGACCGCCGTCACCTTGCCGGTGGCGAACCCGAAACTGCCCGACTTGAAGGTGCCCCGTCCGGCCCCACCGGCACCGGCGCCCGTGCGAGTGCCCGCGGCGCCACCACCACCGAAGCCACCCGCAGGAGGCGTGCCACCGCCGGCGCCACCACCGAAACGACCAGCGGCTCCGCCCCCGGGAAATCCACCCGCACCGGCGGCGCCGGCGGCGCCGGTCGTGCAGGCACCAGTCGAGGAGGCTGCGCTCACCGTGATGGAGCGAGCGGCCAACGTGGTCTTGGACTTCTTGGCCGGGGTGCCGATCACCGTGACGCATTCACCGGCGGTTAGGGCGCTGACCGCCTCGGTGACGGTCTGCGAGAACGTCGTGGTGCCGGTCCAATCGACTGTCGTCTGTCCCGACGTTGGGTCCTGCACTTCCATGCTGGTGCCGGCCAGGGAGGCGACCTGGCCACTGGCCACGCCACCGCGGGCGGGCGTTGCCGCCTCGGCCGATCCGGATGTCACGGCGGCCACCAACATCACACTGAGCACACCGGCCCCCAACAGCCCGCTCATCCTGCGTGTCGATCGTGTCATGGTGTTCGTTGTCTCCTCTGTTGTGGCGATCATTGATTACTCACTCCTCAGCGCGTCGATGGGCGCCAGATGCGCCGCCCGACTGGCGGGATACACCCCGAAAGCGATGCCGATGGCCAGGGCCACTACGAGGGCCAGGCCGGTGGCCGGGGGACTGATGCTGATGGGGTCGCCCACCACTCCGGGCAGGAAGATGGCGCCCAGGATGCCGAGCAGGGCACCCAACGCACCACCGATCAGGCCCAGGACGGAGGCTTCCACCAGGAACTGGCGCCGGATCAGGCTGGGCGTGGCGCCCAGGGCCTTGCGCAAGCCGATCTCACGGATGCGCTCGGTGACCGACACCAACATGATGTTCATCACGCCGATGCCGCCGACCAGCAGGGAGATGCCGGCGACGCCACCAAGCAGGATGGTCAAGGTCTTGTCCACCGAGGTGGCGGTCGAGAGCAGCGATTGCTCCGACGTGATGGTGAAGTCGGCGTCGGTGCTCGACGTGTCGTGATGCAGGGCCAGCAACAGTTGGTTGGCCTCTTGATACGCCGCCGTCAGGTCATCGGCCGACTTGGCCTGAATGATGATGGAGCTGACCGAATCGCGCGTGGTGCCCCCGAAGATGCGCTCGGCCGCCGTTGTCATGGGCACCAGAGCCTGGTCGTCCTGGTTGGCCGTGGTCGACGATGAAGAGGACGCTCCGGTGGAGGCCAGCACGCCCACCACCGTCATGGGCACGCCGTCGATATCGACGGTCTGTCCCACCGGGTCGCCGCGACTGAAAAGTTCGCTGGCCGTGTCCGAACCCAAGACGGTGACGGCTTCGTGGTCGGTGACGTCCTGGTTATCGAGGAAGCGGCCCTGGGCCAGCGTGCGGCCGCGCACCGTCAGCCACGACGGCGTGGTGCCGACGACAGTGGTGGTCCAGTTGGAGGTGCCGGCGATCAGGGTCTCCGAGGAGGACGTCGTGGCTGCCACCGCCTTGATGTCAGGGGCCACCGTGTGCGAGCTGAGGGCTGCCGCGTCGGCGGTGGTCAGGGTGGATGCCGTGCCGAACCCGCCGCGGATGCCGGTCGACGAGGTGGAACTGCCGGGCGAGACGGTCAGGATGTTGGTGCCCAACGACGTGATCTCCGAGGTCACCTGCGCCTGGGCGCCCTCGCCCAACCCGACGGTGAGGATGACAGCGGCAATGCCGATGAGGATGCCCAGGACGGTCAGGAAGGAACGCAGCCGGTGCGTCCGTACCCCGTTGAGCCCCGTGCGCAGTGTCTCTAACCAGCTCATCGCACGCTTTCGAGAAAGCGGTCATCGGTCAAGAGGCCGTCGCGGATGGCCACTACCCGTCCGGAGGCCGAAGCAACCTCGGCGTCGTGGGTAATAAGGACGAGGGTGCGCCCAGCCTCGTGCAACTCATCCATAAGGCCCAGCACATCGCTGGCCGAAGCGGAGTCGAGGTTGCCGGTCGGCTCGTCGGCCAGAATGAGGTCGGGCTCGGTCACCAGGGCTCGGGCCACCGCCACCCGCTGCTGCTGGCCGCCGGAGAGTTCACCGGGCCGGTGCTGGACCCGGCCAGCCAGGCCCACCTTGGCCAATGCAGCCATGGCCCGTTCCTTGCGTTCACTCCGGGGCACGCCGGCGTAGGCCAGGGGGAGTTCCACGTTCTGCCAGGCCGTCATGGAGGCGAGCAGGTTGAACTGCTGGAAGACGAAACCGATGCGCCGGTTGCGCACGAGGGCCAGGGCGGCTTCGCTCATGGCGCTCACGTTCTCGCCGGCCAGTTTGTAGTTGCCGGTCGTCGGCGTATCGAGGCAACCCAATATGTGCATGAGGGTCGACTTGCCCGAGCCGGAGGGGCCGATGATGGCTACGTACTCCCCGGCCCTGATGCTCAGGCTGACCCCGCGCAGCGCGGCCACCGAGATGGTGCCCGTGTTATAGACCTTGGTTACCCCGCCCAGTTCAATGACTGGGTCCGTGGTGTCGATCGTCATCCCCCAAGACCGCCAGTGCCGCCACCGAAGCGACCCGTGCCGCCACCGAAGCCGCCTGTTCCTCCACCGAACCCGCCGGTACGGGTGGCCCCGCCGGTCCCTCCGAAGAGCCCGGTCCCTCCGGTCCCGGCTGCACCGCCCTTGAAGGTCACGACCCGTTCGAGCACCTTGTCACCCGAGGCGATGCCCTTGGTGATCTGGGTGTTGGGGGCCTCCACTTCGCCGAGGGTCACGTCACGCACCACATGCTTGCCGTTGACCACCTGGGTCAACGTGGCCTGGCCACTCGTCGAATAGGTGATCGCCGCCGTCGGGACCTCGATCGCATCGTTGATCTGCTTGACGATGATGGTGATGGCACCAGTGGATCCGGCGTAGAGACCGCTGGGCGTGCCGGTGACGGTGACCACCACCGGGAACGTGGCCACATCGGAGCTCTCAGAGGCGATCAAACCGATGGAGGTGACGGTGCCAAAGTCGGTCGTCGTTGAACCGGTGGGGACGACGGTGGCCTGATCGCCCTCGGCGATCTGCCCGATTTCGGTGTCGTCCACCGTGGCGTTGACGAGATAGGAATCGGTCCCGATGACCACGACCTGTCCCGACGAGGAGGTCGACGAACTGGCGGCAGTACTGGCTTGGGTGGCGCCGTTGCCTCCGCCACCCGATCCCGATCCCGTGCCCGTACCGGTGACCTGCTGGCCCACGGTCAGGCTGACTGTGGCCACCGTCCCGGCGATGGTCGACGTCAACGACGCGTCGGCCATGTTGGTCTGCGCCGTGGTGAGGCTGGATTCCGCCGAGGTGACGGCCGCCTCGTCGGAGTCCACCTGTGCCGTCTCGGCCCCCGACGATGCATCGCTCGAGACCCGGGCCTCGGCCGCCGCCACCTGGGCCTGGGCCGCATTCTCGTCGTCCTGCAGAGCGGTGGTGCCTACCGTGGCCAGGACCTGGCCGACCGTCACGGTCTGGCCCGCCTTCACATCGACGGCGGTCACGACGCCCGAGACGGCGAAATTCAGGTTGGCCTGGCTGGCCGGCTCAATCGTTCCCGAGGTGGCGACCGTCTGCTTGAGCGTGCCCGTCGTCACGCTGACGGTCTGCGTGGTGATGGACAGGCCGACGGGGGAGGAGGACCCCCCGGTCAGCCCCAGCGTCAGCCCGGTGGCCGCCCCGGCCAGCACCACGATGGCCGCCGTGATGACTACGACCTTGCGCTTCCACCACGCCACCGGCCCGGCGACGGCCTCGTCCATACCGGGCGGTGGCTCCGGCGGGAGGGGGATCGGCTGCGTTGTATCGGTCACGGTGCTTCCTGGCCCGGCATGCGATCAGTACACAACCCCCCGTTCACAGCCAGCCATTGATCACCTGTGAGCCCGCCTAGTGTTTCTGGCGGCCCTCACCCCCATTGCAACTTGGCTTCGCCAGAACCCACAGAACGCACACAGCGGGCGTAAGCCGAAGCCCAATATTCCGCCCGCAGACTCTTCCTATGGATCGAACGGCGCAACCTTCGAATCCACAGATGCTGCAGCCGGCGAAGGACGTGGCTCCCATCCACGATCCCAGCAACCTCCGCCGGTAGCTGGCACCAGCGCCGCCCACCCCAGCGGCCTGGGCAGATCCGGGCCGGCACGTGCGTTCGTATGCGCACGTGCCGGTCGGGGATCTGTTTGGTATCTAGGAAGAGGCCATTGGCCGGAAAGTCCTGGTCGGGGTCGTCTTAGAAAGCCTGGCTCCGTTCGCCGCTCTCCCCCGTACCGCCGATAATAGTCATTATGTTAAGTTATGCTTGAATTTCGATGTGTGGCCCCATCTGGGCCTCTCGGTCCGCTCCCGCCTCCCCTACGATCGGCCCCATGGATATGGACGGCAAGGTCGCGTTGATCACCGGAGGCAGCAACGGCATCGGTGAGGGAGTCGCCCGCCATCTGGCCGGGTTGGGCGCCCGAGTCGTCCTGGCCGACATTGACGATGCCCGGGGCGCCGAGGTGGCCCGGGACATCGACGGGCGGTTCATCCACACCGACGTGACCAAGGCGGCCGACAGCGCCGCCGCCGTGGCCTTCGCCATGGCCGAATTCGGCGGCCTGCACCTGGCCCACCTCAACGCCGGGGTCAGCTCCTGGTGTTCCATGGGCGACGATTTTGACCCGGAGGCCTACCGGCGGGCCATGGCCATCAATCTGGACGGGGTGGTCTACGGCATCGCCTCGGCCCGGCCGGCCATCATCGCCTCGGGCGGCGGGACCATTGTGGCCACGGCCAGCATGGCCGGCCTGGTGGCAGTCCCCTTCGACCCCATTTACGCCGCCAACAAGCACGCTGTGGTCGGCCTGGTCCGCTCCATCGGCCAGACCTACGGCAACGAGGGCATCCGGGTCCACGCCCTGTGCCCGTCGTTCGCCTACACCAACATCATCAAGGGCTCGGAGCAGACCCTCTTGGACATGGGGTTTCCCATCCTCAATGTCAGCGACGTCGTCACCACCTTCCAGCAGATCCTCGACTCGCCCACCAGCGGCCAGTGCTGGTACGTGATCGCCGGGCGGGAGAGCGAGCCGTTCCGGTTCCGCAACGCACCCGGTCCCCGACTGGACTGAGCTGTCCTTCTGTCTGTTTGGGCTACTCCCCTGGCGGGGGAGGCTTTGGGAGTTGCGGGGCAGGCCCAGGTAGCATGGGTTGGTCGTACCGGCGATGGGTCCCGCCGGGGAGCACTGCTCTGAACCGCCGACTGTCGGCTGATGGCTCCTGACCACCAAGCTCGGCACCGCGTGGGTGTCGGCCAGAGGGCACAGGAGCAAGATGTCTAGACAGCTTCAGCCCGAACCACCGCCGCTACCGCTCCGGCTCTCCCCGGCCACCTTGGCGGCCGTGTTCCTGGGCGGCGGTCTGGGCACGGTGTCCCGCTTCCTGCTCGATACGGCCCATCCCGACCCCGGCGGCCACTTCCCCACCACCACGCTGATCATCAACCTGAGCGGATCGCTGGCCATCGGTCTGCTCGCCCCGCTGATGGCGCGGTTGACCTCCAGGCTGGCCCTTCTCCGACCTTTCCTCGTGGTCGGGGTCCTCGGCGGATGGACGACCTACTCCACCCTCGCCGTCGACGGTGATCTGCTCTTCAAGGGATCCCATATCGGCATCGGCGTGGGCTACTTGGCCGCCACCGTCTTCGGCGGCATTGCTTTGGTGCTCCTCGGCGAGACCCTCAGCCGCAGGACGGACCGTTCCACATGACGACATTCGGTGTGGCGTCCCACTCCCCCACGCTCGGCCTGGCCTTGCTGGTGGCTGTTGCCGGCGGGCTGGGTGCGATGGCACGGGCGCTGCTCATTCACGAAGTCGGGCGCCGCCGGTCCGATCCGTTGCCGTTGGGCACGATGGTGGTCAACGCATCGGGCTCATTCGTCCTGGGCCTCTTGACCGGCTGTTCGATGTATCACGGGCTTGGTCCCCACGAACTGTCCATCGCCGGCGTCGGCCTCTGCGGCGGGTACACCACCTGGTCGACCGCCAGCTGGGAGAGCGTCCACCTCCTTCGAGACCAGCATCGCTCCGAGGCGCTCGTCTACACATTCGGCGGCCTGCTGACCAGCCTGGCCGGGGCGGCTCTCGGCATTGGGTTGACCGCAGCGCTCTAAGTCCGGCGTGGCAGACTGAAGCTCTGACCGAATGCCACGGCACCTAGGAATTCACTCGTGAGCGACGATCCTCCACACTCGGTCCCCCGGGCCCAGCACGCGCAAGGCCGTCGCCGGGTGACCCAAGTCGTCGCTCTTGTCTGCATCGCAGCGGCGCTCATCATCGGCGCCAGCATCGGACTCTTCTATTACCACTCGTCCACACGTGGTCATCAGCTCGTCGCCAAGGAGAAGCAGAGCATCGCCAGGACCCACAGCGGATCCAGCCAGCCGTCCGTGACCACGCCGGTGCAATGCACGGCACCAAGCGATGCGAACACGACCAGCCCGCAAGGACTCATTGAGGCCACATCGATCAGCCTCCAGGCTCCAGTGCTCGGAGGGGACGGAGATCCTCAACTCAACATTGCGGTAGGACACGTTCCCGGCAGCATCTGGCCCGGAGAGCCGGGTACCGCGCTCTTCGCCGCCCACGATGTGACCTATTTCAGCCATATCGATGGACTCTCGGTCGGCCAGACGGTCAAGTTCGCCACCCCCTGCGCCACCTACAACTATCGGGTGACGGGGCATCAAATCGTCAAGGCGGGATCGCCCATCTACACATCTCCGCTGCAGAACCTCATGGTGCTCGAGACCTGTTATCCGCTCAATGCGCTCTACATCACCCCTAAGCGCTACCTCGTCACGGCGGAACTGACCTCAATTCAGAAGACTGGCATCAGCGCGGTACTTCCCCCGGTCGCCACGCCGACGGTTCCCGCACCGGCTGCCCTGGCCTCACAAGGCCTCACCCTGGCTACCAACAAGCTCTTCCTCGGCACCCTTTCCCTCCAGGGCTCCCCATCACTGTCATGGAGTCAGAGTCCCGCACCCATCGATGACGAAGCGGCCGTGATCTCCGAATACTTCGGGGCCCTGCGCAGCGCTGAACAAGAGCAGCCGTCCTGGTGGCAGAGCCTGACCACGAGTCAAGTGCCCTTCAGCGACTCAATGCCACTCCACAATGCCGCCATCTCCAGCTATAGCGGCCAGGTCGACCCGGTCCTGTCGGTTAACGGTCACACCCTCACTGGAGCGTCGCTCAGCCTCACCGAGCGGATCGGTGGGGGCAGCGCGCCCGGGCTGTATCAGCTTCTGGTTACGTTCTCCGTCGAACACGGGACCTTGCTCATTACACAGTGGAAGATGACACCTGCTTCCACGTAACCCCTCCCCTACTGCCCCTACCGGCCGAACCTAATGGGGAGGATTTCCGAATACCCGTAGGGATACGAATTCTTTTTGACCAGGTTCGCCTCGAAATACACCGGATTGGGCGACGCTTTGTTGGCACTAATGATGAAAGTGGCCTGACCATCTCGATTCGTGTACGCCACAACGGGAGTTTGACCGGCGTTGCCGCCGTTGATCACCGCTTGACCGAACACCAGTCCGGACTGGGCATAGACAATCTGACCGAACGAGACGGGTTGACCGACAATGTGCACCGGTCGATCGAACTGGTTGAGTATCTCCGCCCGCACGGTGACCCGGTGTCCAACGGGCACAATGCGATTCACCGCATCAGGCAGAAGACTGAGATGCAGCAGCGTTGGCTGAAACGACGCACTGCGACTTACCGTTCCCGGACTCGCCGTGAAGGCCACAACCTGGAACGCACCACTTATGGAGGGTTGGGCAAAGTAGTTCGGAGCAAGCAAGGTGTAATGGGCTGATCTGCCGGCACCGAGCCGCTCTGGTCCACGTCCATTGAGCCAAAACGCCGAGATCGCTCCGGATGTCTCAACCGAGAAGTGGGGCGTCAGCGGATGCGACGAGTGGTTGGTCACTTCAACCCCCACCTGTACGACCGTGGCCAACTGTCCCGTGGTTTCCACGGACGTGACCCGTACCACCAGCGGGGCTGAGTTGAAGAAGATCACACCGACCGAGACGGCTCCCACCATTAAGGAACCAGCGATGATCTGCCTCCAATACGGGTAGGGGGCTCCATGACGACCGCCTGGCGTTGAGGGAGCGGGGTGCGCAGGGATTGTTCCCTTGGTCAAGGTCAACGCTCCAACGACGACCACCGGCATCAACGTGACCAGATAGCTCCCGAACGAACGAGCCGAAAAGAAGAGCACCACGGCCGGGAACACGATGACCGTGGATTTCAATTTCGGGTACGTGACGATGAACGTCACGAGCAGTCCGATGAAGACCACCACCAAAGCTGCCGTATACGCAGCAAGGGATCCGCCACCGAACCCGAGAAATAAACTGAGTCCTACGAGGCCTTGCCCGGCGGGTACCGCATGACTGGCGATGGGCGTCAACACGCCGCTGATCCACGCGTGCGGGCTCAAGGCAATGAAGGGAACATTCGGCACCAGGAAGGCCACGATCGCAATCACCATGTAGCGCAGTGCCACGCGCCAACTATTCGTCCTGCTGTCGGTACTGCGGACCTCAAGCCAAATCCCAGCCACCAAGAATGGCAGCAGCACCCATGGCGTTTGCTTGACCGCCATGGCCAGTCCGAGCAGCACAGGCGAACGCAGGGCGCGCCAGCCCCGCAACAAGGGATAGCGGTCCCATTGGTAGACGGCGCCAATAATGAGCGGCACAAAGAGGGCGTCGGTCACACCGCCGACCGCGTAGCCGACGTAGATGCTGAGACTCCCCAGCACGAGCGCTATGGGTCTGACTTCTCGCGGTAGGAGTACGAACGCGAGGAGCATGGCAATGGCCCACGCACATACGTTCAACACGACTGCCATTTGGGTCGACCAGCCCAGCAAGAGCGCCGGCGCATACAAAAGAAAGGAAAGTGCGGGATAGCTCAGACTGGTGACGGGCTGGCCATCCAACCGAAACGTGTAGCCGTTCGGAGACACATGGAACATGGAGAAGGAGGGAGCCATGGAATGCACGTACGGATTCATTCCATGTATCAGAAGCTGTGCTGCGTACTGATCGAAGGCGATCTCGTCGGTCCCATAGGAGGGGACATTGACAACCTGCGCCAGGCTCCAGAGGAGAAACCCGACGATCACCAGTACGGCTGTTGTCCACGCCAGCGCCGTCGCCACACGCGGATCTATCGATCGTGGCGTCAGGCTGCCCGCCACTGTCCCCAGACCCCACAGACCGAGCACCACTACCCCAATGCTCAGTGCCGGGAACTGGTCGACGTACCCGAACAGGAGGAACGACCAGATGAGAAGGGTGACACCGGTAAGGAACCACCAGGGCCGCGGTGACATGCCCGGACTTACTGTTTCAGAGGGGGCCGGCGGCATCTCCGATCGTCCAGTGGGCCGCAGAACCTGAGTGAAGGCCGTCCGCCAATTCATCACTGCCGCCGCTTGGGCATCATCCGACAGGCCTCGTTACTTGGGCAGGGCGAAAAATTGGATGTTGCCGATTTTTGACGTTCCAACGAAGTCGCCCAGGTAGTGGCCATCCGACGTGACCTGAAGGCCGACGCTGTGCGCCGCTGCGGGCAGCGCTCCGAACTGGGCCTCGGTCGCCACTTTGAACTCAGAGACATTGAAGACGGAACCCTGGGCCCGCAGCACATACAACACTGTCCCGTCGGTCGACATGGCAATCGCTCGTGCGGCTGGAGGCACGTTGAATTGAGATTCAACCTGGCCGGAAGTGGCATTGATCTCGTCAACCGCTTGGTCGCCCACCAGCACGAAGAGGGAGTCGCGCGCATCGTCCATCACTATTGCTCGTGACGCTTGCCCTGGAAGTGGAAACGTGTCGACAACCGAGTGGCTGGTGGCGCTGATCACCTCAACGGAACTGGACTTGGCGGTCACAATGAGGGCATTGATGGTGGCGCCATTAGCGGATACCGCGATCCCCCGTACAGGCCCACTGAGCGCCACACTGGAACCCAATGCACCGGATGTAGAACTGTGGAACTCAAGCGATCCCGCAGTAGCGGTCGCTCGGCCCACCAGCAGTGGGCCAGCCGGCACCTCGGCAATCGCATCGGCGGCCGTGCTCTCGGGCACGATCGCCTGGACCTTCCCGCTCACGCGATCAATGAGTTGGAGGTTCTCTGCTCGTCCGCGCTTGGCCAGGACCCAGTACGTCAGATCGGGCGGCGACGTGCTCGCTGCTACCAGTCCAGCCGGACCCGACAAGATCGCCGCCGGTTTGGAGCTTTTGGATTTCCCCTTAGATACTGCCCGATCGACGGTCGAGTCCTGATGACGCGCTTGGGCGCCAGCGTGGGTCGACATGACGCACAACGTGCTCACGGCGAGGCAGAAGGATGCACAACACGGCAGGGCTCGACTTCGAACGGCGCTTACACAGCGCAATGCTTCAGGACCGGCGAATACGAAGGCGAATCAGCAGGAGCGTGCCCGTGGCGAAGAGCAAAAGAGCAATGAGGCCCTCAAGCAGGAATGGCTTGCCCGTCACGACGACCGTGGCATTGGGTATAGCCGTCGAGGCCACCGCTGTGCTCGGCACGGCCACTTCGTACGCCGGGTCGCTGGTGATGGAGTACGTGATGGAGCCCACGCTGACGGTCGCTCCGCTCAGCGGCCCGTAGGTGGCCCCCGTAAGGACGAAGATCCGGGCGCCGCTAATGATGTTGGCCCCTGTGACGCTTACGGCAACGGGAGAAAATGTGCCGGTGTATTTGGCACCATTGAGGCATACGGAGATGGAGTAGGCCAAGACGACGGTGTAGCCACTGGCCGGGCTGGTCTCGCTCGAACTGTTATCGGTAATGACAACTTGGCTGCCAGCCGGAAGCGTCCCCGCTGGGACCGTCACCGTCACTGTGTCGGCGCCGACCTGGGCCGTCACGGTTCCACCCGTTGATCCGACCGTGTCGGCCGAGGCAACCGTTCCCGTGGCGCATCCGCTTCCGGTGCTCCCCGACGTGGATCCTGTACCCGAAGTACCCCCGTAGCCTGTGCCAGCGGCCATGGCTGGTGCCGCGCACAACCCGAGGCCGACTAAGGCCACCAGGGTCGTTCCCACAACTCGAGTCATCCTCTGCACGTCATTTCCTCCGACTGACCGGTTGGGTTCACACGGCCGCAATCCGTGTTGCCTGAATGCTAGGCGCTGCCATCGGCTGAGTCAACCATTGGCAAGGCCTTGACCTGGGATAACGCCGGAAAATCTCTGAAGATTTCCGGGGGCAATGGCGTGTGCATCGCCGTTTCTAGCGTTTCGTGATCGACAACCGATACACGTGGGCGGTGGACCCGGCATGGGCGAAGAGCCTGATTTCGAGAACTTGTCCCGACGCTGAAGCGGACGGATTCAGATGGAAAGGCCCCCAACCTGAATAGGGGGCGACACCGGGATGCTTCGACGTGACGGCGAAAGGCAGGGTGAACGATTCTCGACCTTGGCTGGCCGGAAGGAATTGCCGGGCCACGAAGTGGTTCTCATTGTCGTCCCAAACCTCGAAGCTCAAACCCGATGACCCCGAAAGATTGACGGTCGCCTCATAGTGGCCGTCGGGACGAAGCCAATAGTCCCGGGCCACGACATAGCCCTGACCACGGGTTGCTTCGGTATTCCAATCCGATGCGGGACCTGAAAGCATCTCCTTCCCGGAGGCTCCGTCGGCGGTCCAACCCGGGACCGACGAGGGTTGCGTGGGGATATGCAACGTGTGCACCGTTGCCGGCCGTTGCCAGCGAAAGGCCCAGATGCCCTGGGCATGATCCTCCAATGTGGCGTGGAGTGGTCCGGCCAACTGGCCGATGAAGGCCGACATGCCATCGACCGGCACCGTTTCCAATCCCGAGAGGGAATCAAGGACAAACCAGACGATCTGCCCCTTGACCAGGAATTTCCCACTTGCCTGCAAAGTGACGACGTCGGAGCGCGCCGCAAATCGGCCTACTACCCCCTGCGAAGCGACGACCTCATCCCCATTCGGAATCTGCCGCTCAATGTCGCTGAGAACCCGGGCTTGCGCCGGGGAGATCCGCAGCCATGCCGCACCAACTGCTGGAACCCACACGACGGCCCAAGCCAAGGCATTGACCGTCACCACTGCGGCGAGCACCCGACCAATGCGCGGGAACTGCCACCGCTCCCACGTCAGGAGGGCGGCGAGGCAGATGACGATACCGACGGCGCCAAAGTCATAGATCGGCATCGACTGAAAGCCCGGATTCGTAAAGAGCCCGTTTGAAAACTCCACGGAGTTGTTGACGAGGATCACAGCGAGCGGCACGCCAATGGTCCACGGTGTGAAGATGCCGACCACCCCGGCCGGTGCCGTGTTGGCCAGAATGTTCAGACGGTGTGTCCAGACGTGGGCCACAAACCGCTGCGGATGCTCTATGAGACCTCGCACGACATCGCCGGCCGTGATGTTGGCCGGCGATGGAGCGCCAGCGGGCCCCACGAGATAGCCGTAGAGCCCCGTAATGATCGATGATTCATTGGCCCCCAGGGCACCGATCAATTCGAGCCACGCGCCCCCGACGACGGCCAGGAGGGCCGCCGTCCGAACGTGGTGCTGGCCCCGGTCGAAATAGGCCGCCAGGAGAGCACTGAACCCCAGACCAACGACCCACGTGGCAGTGACATCGCCAAAGCTCAGGAGAAGGCCGACCCAGAGCCACGCCCTCCAGCGACGGCCTCGGCTGAAATCGAAGGCAGCGGCCAGAGCGAACGGAATGGCCAACGGCTCAATGTGCAGATCAAACGACATCGACCAATACGTCCATGGATTCAGGACCAGTACCGCCAGGCCGCAGACGAGGACGGTGTTCCCTCGCCCGGTGTCCAAGGAACGAGGGTGGGTGCGCACCAGGTGCACCATCCACGCGAAGGCAATCATTTCGGCTACGACAAGTGCTGCGTCCTGGGCCCACAACATGATTAATCCGTGGGGCCATAGCCAATTGAGAAGCGACAGCGGCCAAAGGATCAGACTGAAGTGGTCCCGAATGGCCGCATGGTTTTGGATTGTGTTCAGGGCGTTGAGGTGCCCATGGCTGATGAGAGAGAACTCCTGAAGGTATTGGGCACCGTCGGTGGTGACCGAGAACCTTGACCAGAGGACTTCAGACCACCAGGCCATTCCCAGGAATTGGACGGCGAAGACCCAACGCGAGATTCGACGAACCTGGCTGTACTGGTGGCGCCTCGTTCGGCGGGACACCGCCCTTCGGTCCCCCGCCGGGATCCCGGTTTTCCCGTCGACGGTCCGACCGAGGGCAGGCATCTCCCCATCAGCTTGAAGTCCGCTCTCGATACGCATCAGTGGGGCGCTATTTCAGCAGATCGCCGGCCGGGCTCCGGGGACAGGCGTAACGAACGCGTGACGCTCAGAGTTCAAACGCCTCCGGTGGCGGGCAGGAGCACACCAGATTCCGATCGCCGTAGGCCTGATTGATGCGGGCCACCGGCGGCCAGTACTTGCCCTTCACCACACCAGCGGGGAAGACCGCCTCCTCACGCTCATAGGCGCGCTCCCAGGTACCGATCAGCGAGGCCGCAGTATGGGGAGCTCCTCGCAGGGGGCTGTCCTCCACGCTCCAGCGACCGCTCGCCACGGCGTCGATTTCGGCCCGGATGGCGATCATGGCGTCGCAGAAGCGGTCAAGCTCGTTGAGGTTTTCGCTCTCGGTGGGCTCAACCATCAAGGTGCCGGCCACCGGAAAGCTGACCGTGGGGGCATGGAAGCCGTAGTCAATGAGTCGCTTGGCCACATCGTCCACCGTGACGCCCGTCGCTTTGGTCAACGGACGCAGGTCCAGGATGCATTCGTGCGCCACCAGTCCTTGGGTACCGGTGTAGAGGATCGGGAATGATGACGACAGCCGAGCAGCGACGTAGTTCGCAGCCAACACCGCTGACTTCGTGGCGTGCGCCAAACCGGCCGCTGAGAGCAGGCGAATGTAGGCCCAACTGATCGACAGAATGCCCGAACTGCCAAATGGGGCAGCGCTGACGGGGCCGATGCCCTCCCGCTTGTCTGCCAACGGGTGGAGCGGATGCGAGGGTAGGAACGGGACCAGGTGTTCAGCCACCGCGACTGGACCGACGCCGGGACCTCCCCCGCCGTGAGGGATGCAGAAGGTCTTGTGCAGATTCAAGTGAGAGACATCACCCCCGAACTGGCCCGGCTCGGCCAAGCCCAAGAGAGCATTCAAGTTGGCCCCATCGATATACACCTGCCCGCCGTGTGCGTGCACGAGCTCGCACATGTCGCTGATCCCAGCCTCGTACACGCCGTGGGTCGAGGGGTAGGTGACCATGATGGCGGCCAACCGATCGCTGTGGGCCTCACATTTGCTGCGCAAATCGTCCAAGTCGACCGTCCCGTCGGCCAGAGAGGCCACGACAACGACCCGCATGCCGGCCATGACGGCCGACGCAGCATTGGTGCCGTGGGCGCTCGATGGAATGAGGCATATGTCCCGCTCAGGATTCTGGCGCGACCGGTGGTAGCCCCGGATGGCCAGGAGCCCGGCCAGTTCTCCCTGACTTCCCGCGTTGGGCTGGACCGAGACCTTGGCGTAGCCGGTGACCAGAGCCAACCAACCTTCCAGATCGTCGATGAGCAAGAGATAGCCCGGCGTGGAGTCGGCTGGTGCGAATGGATGGATGTCGGCAAAGCCGGGTAGACCGACCGGCTCCATCTCGGTTGTGCCGTTGAGCTTCATCGTGCACGACCCCAGCGGGATCATGCCCCGGTCCAAGGCGAAGTCCTGGTCCGACAGGCTGCGCAGGTAGCGCAACATCGCCGTCTCCGAGTGATGGGATGAGAACACCGGGTAGTCCAAGATGTCGCCCTGGCGCCGCAGCGACAATGGGAGCGCCGTTGCGGTGGCTGACAGGGCTACGAGTTCGCTCACGCCAAAGGCCGCACGCACCGCGGCCAGGTGGGCTTCGTTTGTGGTCTCGCCGCAGGCGATGCTCACGTGGTCGGCATCCACCTCCCACAGCAGCACGCCGCCCTTCTTCGCTCGCTCGACAACGGCCGCCGCGCCCCCGGGCACCCGGGCCAGCACGGTGTCGAAAAACTGATCGTGCACCACCGTCACGCCGCCGGCCCGCAGACTCTCGGCCAAAGAGAGGGCCCGTCGGTGCACGGCCAGGGCAATCGACCGCAGTCCGTCGGCCCCGTGGTACACGGCGTACATGGAAGCCACCACGGCCAGCAAAACCTGGGCGGTACAGATGTTTGAGGTCGCCTTCTCGCGGCGGATGTGCTGCTCGCGCGTCTGCAAGGCCAATCGATAGGCCGGTTGGCCCTCGGCGTCAACGGAGAGCCCCACGAGCCGTCCGGGCAGGTCGCGCTCGAGGCCGGCCTTGACCGCCATGAAGGCGGCATGAGGTCCGCCGTACCAAAGAGGCACTCCGAATCGCTGTGACGAACCAACAACGACGTCGGCATCCCAATCTCCGGGTGGGGTGAGCAGGGTCAAGGCCAGCAGGTCCGTGGCCACACTGACCAGGGCGCCCCGCGCGTGCGCCTCCTCGGTGATCGCCGCGTAGTCCCGGATTGCGCCCGAGCGGCCCGGGTACTGCTGGACCACGCCAAAGAACTCGCCCTCAGGCAAACCTTCCGACAGATCGGCCAGCACCACCTCAATGCCGAGCGGTGCCAATCGGGTCTCCAGCACACCGATGGTCTGGGGCAGGCTGTCGGCGTCAACCACCACCCGGTTCGACGAACTCTCCGATCGCCGCCGCATGAGAGTGACGGCCTCAGCCACGGCCGTGCTCTCGTCGAGGAGTGAGGCATTCGAAGTGGCCAACCCCGTCAAGTCCGACACCATGGTCTGAAAGTTCAACAGTGCTTCCAGACGGCCCTGGCTGATCTCGGGCTGATACGGCGTGTACGCCGTGTACCAAGACGGGCTTTCCAGCACATTTCGTCGGATGACGGCCGGAGTGATGGTGCCGTAGTACCCCAGGCCGATCATCGGCTCGGCCACGACGTTCGAGGCGGCCAGGCGGCGCAACTCTTCGGCCACTTCTCGTTCCGTGAGAGGACCGGGGAGATCCAGGGTGCCCAGGCTGCGCACGCTGCCGGGCACCGCGTCATCAATCAGTGCATCGAGGCTGTCGTAGCCCAACTCCTTCAGCATCACGGCCTGATCATCGGGCGATGTGCCGACGTGCCGGCTGAGGAACTCGATGTCCTTCTCGGTGGTTCCGTTCAGTCCTGAATTCAGCATGGAGGCCTCCTGTCGGGCACCACGCCGTCGGCGCGGTGCTGGCTGGCCTCCCCGCTCTGTCATGGGACCTGAGAGTCTCGCCGCCACCTGAGCGACTTCCACCTTCGGTGCAGCAGTCCGGGGACTCCTGCTTTCCAGAGTTGCCTCGCTGGAGCGATATGTCGGCCTGAGAGTTTCTCGGGGAGAGTTGCTCCTCCGGCGTCCCCTCGCCTGCATGGTGCGGGGACTCTGGCGCTCCAGTTCAAACGGCGTATTTAGTTGTCTACCGACTATAGGCCACGGCGTCACGGCAGCCGGCGCTATTTACCGTCTATTCATCTTCTTTGCGAACGGGCCATAAGGGAGGTCGCACCAGGTTGGCCAGCAGGTCGCGACCTCGCTGGACCACGGTGACGGCATCGCCGTCGAGCAACTCCGCATCGGCTTCCACCAGGGCCAGGCCGATGCCGCACTCGCGCATGGGGGAGAAATTCCCGCTGGTTAGTACGCCTACTACGCGGCCGTTCGACTGCACTTCGGCGCCGTCGCGCAAAGGCTGGCGCCCTTCGGCCACCACGCCACGCAGCCGTCGGTGCGGGCCTGCCGCCTTCTCTTCCTCGAGCGCCGCTCGCCCGGTGAAATCGCCTTTGTCCCAGCCGACAACCCAGCCCAAACCGGCCTGGAGCGGCGTGATGCCAGGGCCGAGTTCGTGCCCGTGCAGCGGGAGTCCCGCTTCGAGCCGCAGCGTGTCGCGCGCCCCCAGACCGGCCGGGGTCACCCCGGCCGCCAGCACGGCGGCCCAGAAGGCTTCCGCCGCGGCCACCGGAACGGCGCATTCGACGCCGTCCTCGCCGGTGTAGCCCGTCCCGGCCACCAGGCACTCGGTGCCCTCCCACGAGAACGGCGCCACGGCGAAGCGGTGCACGGCCGCCGCATCGGGCGACACCGTGGCCAAGCGGGCCCTCGCCTCGGGCCCCTGTACGGCGATGATGACTCGTTCGGCGGTGACGTCGTCGCCCCCCAGCGCAGCCAGGACGCGGCTGGTGTTGGAGGCATTCGGCATCACGTCGAAGCGCTCCTCATCGATCCACCAGACAATGATGTCGTCGGTGACCGAACCGGACTCGTCCAGCAGGTGCGTGTACTGGGCCCGTCCAACCCCGATGCGGCGTAGGTCGTTGCTCAGTGACGTCTGCAGGTGGTCGAACGCGTCGGGCCCCGTGACACGGACGGTGCCGAGGTGGCTGACGTCGAAGGCGACCGCGCCCGCGCGGCAAGCCCGATGCTCGGCCACCGTGCCCCAGGGGTAGGCCAACGGCATCTCCCACCCGCCGAAGGGGACCATCTTGGCGCCCAGCGCCACGTGAGCAGCGTGGAGGGCTGAGGTGCGGACCGGACCGGCGCCGCTCCCGCTGGTGTCGTCGCTCACCGATTCAGGTTAGGCGGCAGCGGGAAGGGGCAGATCGAGACCGTGGGCCTCGAGCAAGGCCAGGAAGTCACGCTGGTAGACCACGAAGACCGGCACCTCGGGATAGAGCTGGCGCATGCGTCGTACTTTGCCGTTCTTGCGGGTCACCAGGCGCTGCTCGGCCGTGGTCAGTTCAATGAATACACCGCGCTCGGGCAGGTAGAAGTCGGGCCGGAAGGCCGACACGGGTGACCCGTGCTCATCCCAACGCAACGGGAACTCCACCGGCTCGTACTCCCAGCGCTCTTCGTAAATGTCCAGAAGGGCGGCGAACATCCGCTCTGACGGATGGGCGAACCGGACCTGGCCGGCCGGCGCCCCGGCTGGATGCGACGGGTGCCGGCGAGACGCAGGAGTTGTTGCCGTCACTCCCCGGCGGCCCGAGCCACTGGGGCGTCCGTCACGAGCTCGAAGGAGGGACGTGATTGGGCCGTGACGTCCATGCGGACGATGTCAGCCTCAAGGGCATCGACCACCCCGGCCAGGGGCACGATGTTGAAGACGCCTTGTCCGCCGGCCAAGAGGTCAACCACCTCGCCGTTGGAACGGGCCAAGACCGAGCTGGTCCCAGTCAGAACCAGGTTGGACGAGGCCACGTCGGCCCCCAGGTCCTGACGCAGACACTCCACGGCCCGCCGGGCCGATTGGAGGGACACGCCGGCGTCGAGAAGCTGCTTGATGACCTTCAGCTCGAGCACGTCCGAGTAGGAGTAGACCCGTCGGGTCCCGCTCCCCTTGGCGTTGGCCACCGATGGCTGCAGCAGTCCGGTGCGGGCCCAATAGTCCAGCTGCCGGTAGGTGATACCTACCAAGCTGCAGACCTGGGGCCCGTGGAACCCACCGACTTGGGTTGTGGACACCTCAGCCATCGCACCTCCTGTGCTCTCGCCTTGCACGGATATCCTAATGCAGTCGGCATCACAAAGAGGTAGTTACGAGGACGTTATTTCAGCCATTTCAGGACGCCGTCTCGGCGATCGGCGCGGGCCAGGCCACCACCGGTCCATGCACAGAGAGTCCGACCCGCGATCCCGGGACCATCGGGTCCCCGCCGGTCACCCGGATCACCAATTCGGGCAGGACATCAGCCTTGTCGGGCTGGACCCGCATCACGGCATCGTGGCCGAAGTATTCGTAGCTTCGGAGCACACCGGCCACCGGGCCGCCGCCGACCGGTTCCACCTGGAGCTGCTCAGGCCGGATCAGGACGCGGGCGGGGCTGCCGATCGCCCATGCCTGCTGGGCTCCGGAGGCCTCCGGGGTGACCATGGTCAGTTCGCCGAATTCGGTCGAGACGTAGCCGTCCCGCACAATCCCATTCAGCAGATTGGCCTCCCCCAGGAAGCGGGCCAGCTCGGCGTCCCGGGGCCGGCCGTAGAGGGCGGTCGGTGTGTCGATCTGCCCGATCAAACCGGCCTGCAGCACGGCCACGTGATCGGCCATGGAGAGGGCCTCGTCCTGGTCGTGGGTGACCAACACTGCGGTGGTACCGGCCAGGCGCAGCACGTCGTGCACGTCGGCCCGCACCGAGGCCCGCAGGGAGGCGTCCAACGAAGAGAACGGCTCGTCCAACAGGACGATCTCGGGATCAGCCGCCAGCGCCCGGGCCAGAGCGACCCGTTGTTGCTGGCCTCCGGACAGTTGATGCGGGTAACGCCGCTCTAAACCGGAGAGGCCGACCAATTCCAGGAGCTCCCCCACCCGGCCGTGACGACCTCCCCGCTGCAGCCCGAAGCCCACGTTGCGGCCCACCGTCAAATGAGGGAAGAGGGCCCCCTCCTGGGGCACGAATCCGATGCGCCGTTTTTCGCAGCGCACCCAGTGGTCCGAGGCGTCATCGACCACCTCGTCGCCCAATCGCACCACCCCGGTATCTGGGCGCTCGAAGCCGGCGATGATCCGCAACAAGGTGGTCTTCCCGCTGCCCGAAGGCCCCAGGATGGCGGTGAACGACCCGTCCTCGACCACCAGGTCCACGCCGCGCAGGACCGCCTGACCTCCGAAGGACTTGGTGATGCCGGCGACCGAGAGACTCTTCACAGGGACACCATTGTGCTGGGGGAGATGGAACTGGGTGTCGGCCCGGTGACCTGCGCCGCCGAAAGCCGTCCGGGTTGGCGGTCGAACCAGCGGCCCAGCACGTAGCTCGGCACGGCGGCCAGCAAGAGCATCACCCCGGCGTAGGGGGCGGCCTGGCTGTAGGACAAGTTGGTCTGATAGGCCCAGAACTGGGTGGCCAGGGTGGCCGAGTCAGTCGGGTGCAGGACCAGGGTGGCGGTCAGCTCGGTGGCTGACTCCAAGAAGACCAGGCAGAAGGCAGCGGCCAGGCCCGGACCGATGAGCGGCAGCGTGACCCGCCAGAAGACTGCCAGGCGACTCACGCCCAGCGAGTGCCCCACCTCTTCCAGCCCGACCGGTGAGCGGGCCACGGCGGCGCGCACCGCGACCACGGCCATGGGGAAGAACATCACGGCATAGGCGATGACCAGCAGCAGGGTCGTCTGGTAGAAGTTTCCCTGCAGGTCGTGCTCGGTGAAGTAGGCGAAGCTCAAGGCGATGACCAGGCTGGGCACGGCCAACACCAGCATGTTGGTCCGCTCCAGCAGCCGGACGATACGGCCAGGCGACCGTACCGAGAGAAGGGCCACGGGCAGGGCGGCCCCGGTGGCCAACAAACCAGCCGAGGCGGCGTACATAAAGGTGTGCCCGGCCGCGCCGGCCAACGATGCGGCCGGCAGTGTCGAGGTTCCCCCTCGAATGAGCAGGTAGATGATGGAGCCCACCGGAACACCGAGGGCCAGACCCACCAGCAGGCCCATGCCGACGAGCACCGGCAGGGTGCTCCGGCCCAAGCGCAGCGGGCGGGACTCCCGAGCCGCCCCGCTCCCCAACCGGGAGGAGCGGCCGTGTCCCCGGGCTGCCCCCTCACCGAACAGGATGAGGCCACCCAGGACAACCAGAATCAGGGAGAAGGCGCAGGCGGCCGACTGGTCGAATCCGACGGTGAACTCCGTGTAGATCTCAGTGGTCAGCGTGTTGAAGCCCAGGATCTCGAAGGCGCCGAACTCGGCCAGCACGACGAGGGCCACCAGAACCGAACCACCCAGAATGGCGAGGCGGGCCTGGCCGACGGTGACCCGCCAGAACGTGGCCAGACGGCCCAGACCCAGGCTTCGCGCCACCTCTTCCTGGGCGGGGTCGGCGTGGCGCAGGCTGGCCGCCACCGGGAGGTACACCAGGGGGTACACGGCCAGGGTCATGACCAGCACGGCGGCCCAAAAGCCACCAAAGGCCGGAAAGATGGCACGCCAGCCGAAGCTGACCACGAAGTCGGGAATCCCCAACGGGATCACGACCAGCACGGCCCAGAAGCGCCGGCCCGGGACGGCCGTGCGCTCGGTCACCCAGGCGGCCAGGGTCCCCACGGTGGCGCAGAGCGCGGTGACCACCACCGTCAAACTGATGGTGTTCCAGACGAGGTGGGCCGTCAGGTTGCGCAGCAGCAGATGGGAGAGGTCGCCTCGTCCCACCCCGACCGCTTGCATGATCAGGAAGACCACTGGAAGGAGGACGGCCGCCGATACGACAAGGGCGACCACCATCAGTGGGCGGGGCCGGTGCGACCCGCTGCGGTGCCCGCGCCGACCGGGTTGTTCCGAGTCGGTCTCCGCAGGTGCGATGCCACGACCGCCGCTCAGCGGAGGAGCCGAGGTCGTGGTCACCGCGTGATCATAAGAGTTGAGCCTCTTGCAGGAGCCGGATCGCGGTCGCCCCGGTACCCAATTGGGCAATGGTGATGCCGTTGGGCTGCAACTGGCTGAACGGCGTTTCGGGCTGGGCCGTGGTCACGCCGGATCCGATCGGGTACTCGAAGCTGTCACTGTGGGCGATGATCTGCTCGCCTTGGGCCGAATTGAGGAAGGCCACGAACTTCTGGGCTGCCGCCTGATGCTTCGATGAGCGCAGGACGGCCGCGCCCGACACGTCAATCACGTAGCCGACGTCCTTGGGCGCGAAGTACGCAATGGCCGAGTGGATGTGCGACGCACCCTCTTCGGCCCGCAACCGGTACCAGTAGTACTGGTTGATGATGCCGAGAGCGACCTGTCCCTTGTTGACCTCATCCACCAGGGTCTCGTTGTCCGGATACGAGTGGCTGCCCGCATTGGCCTTGAACGACGTAAGCCACTTCAGGGCAGCGGCCGTGCCGTGCGCCTTGGCGATGGAGGTGACGATGGGTTGGAAGTCGGTCTCGGAGCCGGTGATGGCCACCTTGCCCTTCCACCGCGGCTGGGCCAGGTCCATGGCCGAGGTGGGCAGGTCGCTGGCCTTGAGCAGCGAGGTGTTGTACACCATCACGCTGACCCGGGCCGAGATCCCGACCCACTTGCCCTGGGGCGAGTCGTACTTCTTCGGCGTGTGGGCCAGCGTCGATTTCTTGATGGACGAGAGGAGGCCCTTGCCCGCCAGCACCTGCAGCGGCGGGGTGTTCTCGGTGAAGAACACATCGGCCGGCGAATGGGTCCCCTCGGTCTCGATCTGGTCGGCCAGCACGTCTTCGTCGTCCGAGCGCACGTGGACGGCGATGCCGGTCTTTTTCTCGAAGGCATTGACCAGCGACTGGGTCGTCTGGACGTGCTGACCGCTGTAGAGCGTGATGCTCCCCTTGCTGGCTGCCGAGGCGGGTGCCGCCGCGCCCAGGCTGGCTACGAGTCCCACCCCGATGGCCAGGGCCAGTCCCCCGGCCCGGGCCACTCGATAGCGCCCTGCAGTCATCCGGGTCGACATGGTGGCGGATCTCCTCGCGTTGCTTAGGTGCACCGAATATTAGGTGTACCTAACCTAGTGAAACGCCAGGGGGGCGTCAAGGTCGCCCCGCCGTCTGCAGTCGATGCGCGCCTCAGTCGATGCGCGGACCCGGCAACCCAAACTCGACCCGCC
Source organism: Acidimicrobiales bacterium (assembly GCA_036268485.1). Lineage (GTDB taxonomy): Bacteria > Actinomycetota > Acidimicrobiia > Acidimicrobiales > RAAP-2 > Bog-473. The sequence goes on along the minus strand of DATAUC010000027.1, from coordinate 20,621 downwards.
CCTCCAGGGGGCTCGATGGTTCGGCGTGGAAGCGCACCGGGATGCGGCCGGCCAGTCGGGCCAGGCGGCCCGCCTCGGTGGCCAGGCGCATGGCGTGGGCCATGGCGACGGGATCGTGGGCCCGGTTGACGGCCGTGGCCACCAGAATTCCGTCGCAGCCCAACTCCATGGCCAGGGCGGCATCGGAGGCGGTGCCGATGCCGGCATCGAGGATGACCGGCACCTCGACGGCCTCGCGCAAGAGGGCAATGTTGTGGGGGTTGCGGATGCCCAGGCCACTGCCGATGGGCGAGCCCAGCGGCATGACGGCCGCGCACCCCACCTGCTGCAAACGGAAGGCCAGCACAGGGTCGTCCGTCGTATAGGGCAGGACCACAAAGCCGTCCTCGGCCAGTTGCTCCGCCGCGCTCAACAGTTCGACGGCGTCGGGCAACAGGGTCTGGTCGTTGCCGATCACTTCCAACTTCACCCAGTCGGTGCCGAAGGCCTCCCGGGCCAACTTGGCCGTGAGTACCGCCTCGGAGGCGGTGGCGCACCCCGCCGTATTAGGCAGTACCCGCACCCCGACATCGTCGAGCAGGTCGAGCAGCGAGCCCCGGCCCGACGGATCCAGTCGGCGCACGGCCACGGTGGCCATGGCCGCGCCCGAGGCCACCAGGGCGTCGCGCAGTGCCTGCAGGCTGGTCATCCCGCCGGTGCCGAGTAGCACCCGGGACGACAGCTGCTCGCCGGCAATGGTCAGGGTGTCGTCCGCACTCATCACAATTGACGATACAACCGGGCCCGATGGGCCCTGTCCAGGATCGACCGCAGCAGGGCCTGGCTAACGTGGCCGGGTGCCGGACCCCCCCACCCCGCCCACGGTGCTCACCATCGCCGGCTCCGATTCGGGGGGCGGCGCCGGCATTCAGGCCGATCTCAAGACCTTCGCCGCCCATCGGGTGCACGGCACTTCCGCCCTTACGGCCGTCACGGCGCAGAACACCGCCGCCGTCTCGGCCGTGGTGGCCCTCGGTCCCGACATGGTCATGGCGCAGATCGACGCCGTACTGGACGACTTTGCCGTGCGCAGCATCAAGACGGGAATGCTGGCCAACCGTGCCATCGTGGACCGGGTGGCCGGGGCAGCCGCAGCGGGCCGGCTGCCCAACCTGGTGGTCGATCCCGTGCTGGTGTCCTCCAGCGGTCACGCCCTCATGGAGCCCGACGGCATCGCCGCCTACCTGACCGACCTCCTCCCCCATGCCCTGATCGTCACGCCCAACCTGCGCGAGGCGGCCGTTCTGACCGGCCTGCCCCTGGCCGAACTCGTCGACCCGGCGGCCATGACCGAAGCGGCGGAGCAGATCCGGGCCAGTGGCGCCACCTACGTGGTGGTCAAGGGGGGCCACCTCACCCGGTCCGCCCACGACGTTGTGGCCGGCCCAGGGGGCGTGACCGTGCTCGAAGGCGAGCGGGTGACCACCGGGAACGACCATGGCACCGGCTGTTCCCTCTCGGCCGCCATCGCGGCCCAACTGGCACTCGGCCTGGATCCCCTGCCAGCCATTGCGGCCGCCAAGACCTTCGTAGCCCGGGCCCTGGCCGGAGGTGCCTCGTGGCGTCTCGGCGCCGGCCACGGGCCCATCGACCATTTCGGGTGGACCAGCGGAACGTAGGCTGGAGGCGTCATGACCGACCTGGCCGAGCCCCAGACCGAACAGGCCCCCCAGCGGCCGCCCTCAGCCAAGCCGTTCAGCCTGCGGGCGGCCATGATCGTGCCCGGGCTCGGCATCCTCATTCTCGGCCTCTTCATCGGCCTCGGTTTTCTCACGGGCAATCCGGTGCAGAAGACCAAGACGGCCAAGACCGTGCACAGCGTGTCGGGAACTTCGCTGCACGCGCTGCCGGCCGAGCGGGCCCTCAAGGTGATCACCAAATCCGGCGAGCCCCCGGGCAACATTTTGAATGCGGTGTCCATCCCCCAGGGCGGCACCGAGATCTCGCACCAGAACAACAGCGCGTTGGCCGACCAGTTCGACGCCCAGATCGAGCTGCGGGCCAACGCCACCCAGGGCGCGCTGGAGAACTTCTACCGGCACGACATGAAGGTCCAGGGGTGGCAGATCTTCGAAGTGGGTCCGGTCGACCACAATCCCGGCGCCATTGAGGTGCTCGGCAAGAAGGCCGGCTCCGACGGCTTCTACTGGGAGATGGGGGCCGTCGTCTCAGCCACCACCTTCGGGGCCAACGCCCCGGCCACCGGCTCGACCGACTTCACCGTCAGACTGTTTCAGGTACCAGATCCGGACTGACGTCTGACCCCTGCGGCTCAATCTCTCTGAAGAGATAGGCCCACACGAAGAAATTGATGGGATAGAGCAGGTACCCGATGCGGGTGGCCGGCGCCAAAAGCGTGATGACGGCCATGACCACGCCACCGAGGTAACACACCTGCGAGGTGGTCTGCGGTGGCCGGCGGTGCAGGTGCCAGGCCAGCAGCGCGCCGCCGACCAGGCCGACGCTCAAGGGCAGCGCTCGATGCAGGAACGGGAAGGCCGTCACCAAGAGGTGACCCGGCAGCGGGCTGGCCGCCGGCGAGGTCACCCCCGAGAGACCGAGCGGGAACAGGATCACGTTGTCGAAGAAAGCCCACGGCCCGCGCAGGGCAAAGGGCACCACCACCGGTCCGGCCACGACCAGCATGCCCAAGAACATGGTCCCCGGGCGCCGGTTGCCCTTGCGGCCCCGGGCGGCGAAGAGGGCCAGCGCAGCCAGGGGCCAGGCCGTGAACTTCATGGCCGAGACGATGCCCAACACCACGCCGGAGGCGAACGGTTGTCGGCGTTGGGCCAGCACCATGGCCAGCAGCAGGAAGGCGGCCACCGGCATGTCGTCGCCCCCGGTGGCCAGGGGCAGGGCCGCTGTGGGCAGGATGGCCAGCACCTGAAGAGCCCGCATCTTGCGCTTGCCGCTGGCCGGGCAGAGCCACAGCGCGCTGGCCGTCACCAGCAGCGTGGCCAAGCTGAAGAAGATGCGGGCGTCGGTCAACACCACATCGTGTCGGCGCTCGCTCGGGATACCGAAGACCGTCATGAGCGGGAGATAGGGCAGGAAACCTTCGTAGGTGGGCTCGCCCCGCTGGCGGTAGACCACTTTGCCCTGGGCGTTGGTGACCTCGTGGTACGGGTCCTTGCCCTTGGCCACCGTCTGGCCGGCATGCTCAATGACCGAGACCTCGGGCTGCACGTGCGAACCGGCGTCGTGATTGGAGCGCCACACGATCTCGAGGGCCAGGGGCACCGCGGTGGCTCCGGCGAAGACGGCGGTGGCCAACACGATGCGGCCGGTCCACTGCCAACGCGGCGTGCCCTTTACGGTGGGCCGGGCCACGGCGACGGCCACCGACCCACCCGACGGCGCCGCCTCGACCGGATCGCTTGGTGCGCCACTGGAGCGCCGGCGCACGACCAGAGCCAGGATGGCGGCAACCACGGCGCCGGCTATGTAGGGCCCCAGCGCCAACTCGCTCCACTGGCGGTACAGCGCCAGACCCGAGGTGTAGAAGGTGACAACGGCGAAGACGGCACCCGCCACGTAGACGAGGGCGTCCCCCCACTCCGGAGAGATGGCCGCGAACAGGGCAATAGCCCGTCGGCGCACCCGGCGCTCGGTGGCTGAAATGGTCATGGCGGTGCCTACAGCCTGACATAGCAAGGTCGTCGCAGCGACGGACCATGCCAGGACAGTGGAGAGGCCGGATCAGAGATGGAACACGTCCTCGTAGAAGGCCAGCTCCGCCTCGTAGGCGGCTTGCAGCGTGTCGGCCCGCCGGAATCCGTGACCCTCGCCCTCGAAGAAGTGAATCCGGCAGGGGCGGCCGGCGGCCACCAGCGCATCACGCATGCCCTCGGCCTGGCTCGGTGGGACCATGGCGTCCTCGGTCCCCTGCAGTAAGAGGACGGCGCCGTTCAGCTCGGCCGCTCTGTGCACCGGCGAACGCTGCCGGTAGACCTCGGCCGCCTCGGGCAGGACGCCGACCAACCGATCCGTATACCGCGCCTCGAAGTCGTGGGTCGACGCGGCCAGGTCGGCCAGGTCCGTCACCCCGTACCAGGAGGCGGCCGCTCCGAACCCGTCGGGCACCAACAATGCGTTGAGCGCCGTGAGCCCACCCGAGCTGCCGCCCCGGATGGCCATGCGGGCGCCGTCCACCCGTCCGCTGTCGGCCAGGGAACGGGCGGCGTCGACGCAATCCTCGGCGTCGAAGACACCCCACTGGCCCCACAGCGAGCAGCGGTAGTCCCGGCCGTAGCCGGTGCTGCCGGCGTAGTCCACGGTGGCGAAGGCGAAGCCCCTGGTCGTGAAGAACTGGGTCACCGTGTCGAACCCGGCGCTCGCCGCCGAAGTCGGGCCGCCGTGGACGGCCACCACGAGCGGGGGACGAGCTCCGGGCGGACCTTCCGTGCCGGCGAGCCGGGGCGCATAGAACATGCCGTACACCGGCCGCCCACTGTGGCCGGTCACCTCGAAGGGTTCACCGACGGATACGTCATCGGCGGGCAACGATCCGGCGGGCCGAGGCCGCACGGCTTGCGCTCCCCCCTCCCCCACGTCGGCCGTCACCCAGACCGTGGCCGGCTCCTGCCGGGTCGCTCCGATGAAGGCCACACCGTCCGCGTGCCGGCACAGCGCCGAGATGGCCACGCACGGTTGCGCCAGGGTGGTCGATGCACCCCCGGGCGTGGCGGGAAGGACCACCAGCGCATCGATGCCGTCCCGGCTCCGGCGGGCCACCACCCGGCCGTCGCCGAGCTCGGCCATGGTGGTCAGGCCCAGGGGCCAGTCCGGCCCATGGAACTCGGCTGCCTCGTCGCTCAGGGGCACCGGGGGCAGTCCGTCGTCGTTTCCGCTGTGGCGGTACGGCTGCCACCAGCCCCGCCGGTCGGAGACGAAGCGCACGCTCCCGTCGCCTTGCCACTGGGGCTGGCCGACCGATTCCACCGGACCGCCGGCCACCGTCCAGCGCTCACCGGTGGGCACCAGTGTGACCGTCCCGCTGTCCCCACCGGAGTGCCGCTCCACCGCCGCCACCACCACCGCCGAGGCGTCCCACTGCATGTCGGGGTGATCCCAGACCGCGCACACCAGGCGGCGTCCGGCCCCGTCCAGTGCGGGTGCGCCGAAGAAATCGTGTCCCTCCAACACCGCGGTCGTCCCGGCGGTCTGGGGTCGGGCGCCCAACGCCACGATGCAACGCACGGGCCGCTCTCCCCCCGCCCCGTGGCGCTCGCGCACGCTCAGCACGAAGTCGCCGTCGGTGCTGGCGCACAGTCCACCGTGGGCCCACCGTTCGCCCGCCGGCGTTTCGTCGGTCAGCGCCACCGCCGCCATGCCCACACCGCCGACGAACCAGACCCGCTGGTCGCCCATGTCCACATAGGCGAAGGCGCCGGGTCCATGGCCCGGGACCAGGCACCAGGCCCCGCCCCCGTACTCGTGCACCCGGCTGCGGATGTTGGATCCGGGCGGCGAGATGTCATCGAGCTTCCAGCCGTCCCCGTCCCGGCTGGCCCGCACGCAGACCACCCGGCCGCCGTCGCTCGGCCGTGACTCGAGCCAGTAGATGCCGTGGCCATCGGAGGCCACTTCGGACAGGGACACCTTGCCCGCCGCCATGGCGGCCGCCGTCAGAGGGGAGGGCCAGCGGCCGAACGGGGCAACAGTGGTCACCACCCTGAACCTACCCGTCGCCACCGTGCCTTCTACAGTGCTGCCATGGGGTTCCGGGCCTACATGCTGACCAAACTCGGTGAAGTCATCCGGGCCCAGGTCACCGACCTGACCGAGGCCGAACTGCCACCCGGCGACGTGCTCATTGAGGTCGAGTGGTCGGCCATCAACTTCAAGGATGCCATGGTGACCCGGCCCGGCAACCGGGTGGCCAAGGGCTTCCCCCTGGTGCCCGGCGTCGAATTGACCGGTTCGGTCGTGCACAGCGACGACCCCAGCCTGACCACGGGCCAGCGCGTCCTGGTCCAGGGCTACGACCTGGGGGTGGCCCACCACGGCGGCTTCGCCCAGTTCGCCCGTGTCCCGGCCGACTGGGTGGTGCCGCTGCCCGACGCCGTGTCCAACCGCGAGGCCAGCATCATCGGGCTGGCCGGCTTCACCGCCCTGCTCTCCCTGCACCGTCTCCTCCAGCACGGCACCACACCCGACGACGGCCCCGTGCTGGTCACCGGGGCCACGGGCGGGGTGGGCAGCACCACCGTGGCCCTACTGGCCCATCGGGGCTTCGAAGTGGTGGCGTCTTCGGGCAAGGCCGACGAACATGAGTACCTGATAGATCTGGGCGCCTCGCGCGTGGTGGGCCGGCGCTTCAGCCCCGACGACGCCCGGACGCTCGGGCCACAACTGTGGGGGGCCGTCGTCGACTGCGTGGGTGGTACCGCCCTGTCCGAGGCGCTGCGCACCGTCCGTTACGGCGGTGCGGTGGCGGCCAGCGGTCTGACCGGTGGCCATGAGCTCGACACCACCGTGTACCCGTTCATCGTGCGCGGCGTGGCCCTGCTGGGCATCGATACGGTGGCCACGCCCATCGCCGAACGGCGTCAGCTCTGGGCCACCATGGCCGACGCCTTCCCGATGGCTCGCGGCAACGACATGGTGAGCGAGGAGATCGGCCTGGACGGCCTGACGTCCGCCCTCGAGCGTGTGCTCAACGCGGCCGTGCGGGGCCGCATTCTGGTGAACCCGAGCCGCTAACGGCTATCCGCCGGCCGTGGCGGCGTAGAAGGGCGACACCTCAACGGTGCCCCCGCTACAGGGCGACATGGCCAGGGCGAACGGGGCCGAGCCCTTGGTCTGACCGGGGGTGACCACGGCCAAGGTCGACGAGGCGGCACATGTCGTCTCCGATCCTGTCTGCACATCGGAATACTGGAACGTGAACTCGGCCGGCTGACTGGCGGTGAGGGTGACCTGGGCCGCCGGTTGCGTGGCCGGTCCGGACAGGTTGACGGTCAGGCCGTCCACCACATGGACCGGGACGACCGCTCCGGTGCTGCTGTAGCGGATCAGGGTGGGATAGCCCACCAGGGTGCAAGTCGACACGCCGACGGGCGACAGCGTGACCGTACCGACGATGGTGCCCGCCGCCCCTTGCGTCTGACCGGCCACGCCACTGACCAGCGCGCACGCGGTGCTGGGGGCGGCCGTCGTGGTGGTGGTGAGCACCGAAGTCGGCAGGGTCGATGTGGTGGTACTCGCCGTGGTCTGGGTCCCTTGCGGCGTCTTCGTGCCGGACCCATGGTGGCCACCCGATGAGGAACAGGCGGCGGCCAGCGCGGCTACGGCGAGGAGGCCAGCCGCCACGCGCAGCTTCGACATCAGCCGTCGAAGTCTTCGGGGCGGACAGAATCGAGGAACTGACGGAACTGGCCGACCAGCTCTTCGGGTACTTCGGCGTCTTCTTCCTCTTCGGCCTCAATGGCCAGAATGATGCCCTCGGCGTCCATCAGCTCGTCGGAGACGAACAGCGGCGTCTCGGTGCGCACCGCCACCGCCACCGCGTCAGACGGCCGGCTCGATACCACCGTGTGCTCCTCCCCGCGCCGCAGATGCAGCTCGGCGTAGTACGTCTGGGCTCGCAGCTCGGTGATGATCACCTTCTCGAGGCTGATCTCGAGCGCCCCCAGCATGTCCTTCATGAGGTCGTGCGTGAGCGGTCGCGGCATGGTCACCCCCTGGAGGGCGTAGGCGATGGCCGAAGCCTCGGGGCTGCCGATGAAGATCGGGAGCGTGCGCCCCTCCCCGTCGGTCTCCTGCAGCAGGAGTACCGGGGTGTTGGACTGGAGGTCCACCCGGACGGCTCGAAGCAGGACGCGGACCATGAATGAAATGTAGCGCCCGAAGGCCCTGGCGCGGTCAGCCCCCCAGGTGGCGGCGCAGGGCCGAGCGCAACAGCGTGGCCCGCATGGTCTGACCGAGCGCCCCCAACTCCTCGGCTCCGTCAATGGCCCGTTGGCGGGATTCGGGGTTGCGCTGGCGCAGCAGGGGGATGACCACCTGCTCGATCAGCCCCATCTCCCGGTCCACCGCATTGCGGTAGAGGCGCAGGTGCCGCGGCTCAATGCCGAACTTGCGGAAGGCCGAGGCCAGGTTGGCCACCGTCAGGGCATCCTCGTTGAAGGTGGGGATGCCGGCCACCATGACCGATTCGATCAGACCGAAACCCTGCAGCCCGGTCAACTCGCTCTCCGACAGCCCGCTGGCGGCACAGAGTTCCTCCGCCGTCAGGCTGACTCCGGTCACCATGCTCGTCGTGGTCGTGCTGGGCTTTGGCGTGGGGGCCGCCGGCGCTGCTGCTGCCGGTGCAGGGGGTGCGGTTGGTGTGGGTGTTGGCGTAAGTGCGGCCGTGGGTGCCGGTGCGACGGGAGCGGCCGCTGCCTTCTCGGCGGCCTTGGCCGGAGCCGTGGTGGCAACCGGAGCCGGCGCGCTCTTGGCCGCCGCACCCGAGGTGGCCGGACGCGCCGCCGTCACCGCGGCGGGCCCGCCGTCGTCGGCACCGGACTTCGGTGCGGCCGACGGGATGGCCGGGGCCGACCGTGCGGTCGAACGTGGCGGCTCGGCCGCCGCCGTCCGCTCCTGAGCCGCTGCTCGACCAGGTGGCGGGTCGGGTGTGCTGGCCGACTCGGCGTGATCCTGGGCCTTGTTCGGAGCCGGCTCAACCAGATCAGGCACCACGCTCAGCGCCGTCCGCTCGGCGGCGGCACCGTTGCCGTTCTCCGGGATGCGGGCCGCCCGCCGGGAGGCATCGGCCAGTATCCGGGCCATGGCCTCCTGGTCGGCCTTGGCCGACTGCTCCTCGGTACGCGAAGGCCCGTAGTCCGCCCCGGCATCGGGGCTGTCAGCCGGGCCGGTGCGGGCTCCTCCACTGCGGGCCCCGATTCCGGCGCCTACGGCCGCATGAGCCGGCTGTGGCACCTTGCCGTTGCGCCGCACGGTGGACGTCGTGGGCTCCACTGCTGCTTCGGGACCGAGGTCACTCAGGTCGCCGGCGGCCAGGCGGTCCCGGATCACCTTGAGGGGCAGGAAGTGCTCGCGCTGTTGGCGCAGTACCCAGCGCAGCCGCTCCACGTCGGGTTCGAAGAACTTGCGGTACCCCGACGGCGAGCGCTCGGGATTGACCAGACCCTGGCTCTCGAGGAACCGGATCTTCGAAATGGTCACATCGGGAAACTCTTCCCGCAACAGGGTGAGGACGTCGCCGATCGAGAGGTAGGCCCGACCGCTCACTCGTTTCCCGCCTCTAGGTAGACCAGCTTGAACTTGCCGATCTGCACTTCGTCGCCCGGCGCCAACCGGGCCTCCTCAATTCGTTCGCGATTCACATAGGTGCCGTTGAGCGATCCCACGTCGCGGATGGACGACGTGCCGTCCCCCCCGTGCGTGATCTCCACGTGCCGGCGCGACACGGTGATGTCGTCCAAGAAGATGTCGCTCTCGGGGTGGCGCCCGGCCTGCGTCACGCCCGAGCCCAAGAGATAACGAGTTCCGGTGTTGGAGCCCCGGGTGACCACCAGGACACCGCTGCCGTGCGGGATCTCCACCATGGCCATGGTGGTGTCGGCTTCGGACGCCTCGCCGTGGTCTTCCCCCGGATGCAGGGTGATGGTGGCGTCGTCACCGTCTTCGAGCAGGGCGTTGCCACAGGAGGAACAGAAGTTGACTCCCTCGGGGTTTCGATGCCCACAGTTGTGACAGAACACGGCAACCAAGGTACTCCAGACCGCGCCCAAGTTCTCCAGGCCTCCAGCCCTCTCGACCCTGGAGGTCAGCCGGCGGTGAGTTCGCCGTAGCCCGATGCGTCGAGCAACGCCTGGACCTCGGCCTGGTCAGCCAATTCCAGCTCACAGATCCAACCGTCGCCGTACGGATCCTGATTGATCTTTTCGGGCGAATTGGACAGCGCGTCATTTACTGCCGTCACCACACCGGTCAGCGGGGCGTAAATCTCCGACACCGACTTGGTCGATTCCACCTCGCCCAACTGGCCGCCCTTGGCGATGTCACTGCCGACGGCCGGCAGGTCCACAAAGACGATGTCACCGAGCGCATCCTGGGCGTAGTCCGTGATCCCCAGCCGCGCCGTGGTGCCGTCGACGCGCACCCATTCGTGGTCCGTCGAGTAGCGCAGTCCGTCAGGAATGTTCATGAAGGGCAAACCTATCCGAAGGCCAGGGCGCGGTGCAGCGCCGCGCCACCCGTTGCCCGGCTCAACTCAGGATGGCCCGCAGGCGGCGCACGTAGTCCTCGGTCAACCGCTCGGTGGCTTCCCAATCGACGCCTTCGACCCACACGTGCATGGCCGGCTCCTCGGGGTCGGGAACCAGCAGGATCCAGCCCTCGCCAGTGCGCACCTTGATGCCGTCGAGCAGGAGCACATCGGCCTCCTCCTCGGCCAGCTGCTCCATCAGGGTGCGCATGACCAAACCCTTTTGTTCGAACGGCGTCTCCACCTCCGAGTGCACCATGGGCATCATCGGCAACCTGGCCACCAGGCCCGACAGCGTCTCCTCGCCCCGGCCCAGCAGGGCGATCAGCTGCACCAGAGACGCCGCCGCGTCGAACGAGGGCAAGAAGGTCGGAAGGATATAGCCGCCCTCCTGGTCGGCTGCGAACACCACGCCGCCCGAGGTGGCCGCCTCCATCAAGCTGGAGGACGAGAGGGCCGTCTGCACCACCTCGACGCCGCGGGATTGGCACAACGCCATGGCGGCGTCGCTCACCGTGACCGGCAGGGCCACCCGTACCGGTGGCGAGGACGTGCGTTCCGCCGTCACCAGTTCGAGGAACACCATGAGGGCTTCGTTGTTGTCCAGCACGTAGCCCGTCCCATCGACCAGGGTGAGGTGTTCACCGCCGGCGTCAATGACTGCGCCCAGATCGGCCCCCGAGCCGCGCACCGTCTCGGCCACCCGGGCCGCGCTGGCCACCGGATCGACCGCGATCATGCCCGGCGTCTGGGCAAAGGGGTTCACACTGAGGACGTCGGCCCGGATCTTCGACAGCAGGTTGGGCATGACAAAGCTGGCCGCCCCGAAGGAGAGGTCGAGGACCAGCTTGAGATCGCCCTGTGGCACGGTGCGCAACTGGAACGCCTCCACCACGTCGGCCGTGTAGTGCTCGAGCGCACGCGGTGAAAAGTCAATGTCCCCGATATCGGCCGCGGTGACCCGGCGGAACTCCTCTCGGTGGAAGAGACGCTCAATCCGCCGCTGCTCGTTCTCGGAGAGGTCGATGCCCCGTTCGTCGAAGAATCGGATGACGACCGATTGCGGATCGTCGGTACTGAGACGCACGGTCAAGCCGCCGCGGGTGCCGCGGGTGCGGATGTGGTGCCGGGTCACCGGGATGGTGGCCACCTCCAGGTCGGTCACGTTGACGCCCACCGCGTTGCACCCCACCATGAGCGCCCGCTTCAGCACCCGGGCCGCCCGGCTGGTGTCACGCGAGGTCGTGATGTACGAGCCCTTCTCCAGCGTCGAAGCCCAGGCCTTGGCCAAGCGCACGGCCAGCTCGGGGCTGATGTCCACATTGGCGATCCCCTGGACGCCGTCGCGTCCGAAGAGCGTCCGCGTGCCGCCCGACTCCCAGACGATGGAGGCGTTCACCTGCGCCCCTGCCTCGACCACCTTGTACGGGTACACCTTCACGTCGCCCCGCACTTCGGCGTGGGCACCGATGAGACAGCCTTCCCCGACCACCGAGCCCGGCTCGCAGCGGGCGCCTTGTCGGAGATCGCAGGCCCGGCCCAGGACGGCTCCCTCCACCCGGGCCGCCGGGCCCAGGTACGCGTTCTCGCCGATCACCGAATGCCGGACCACCGCCCGCTCCGCCACGCGTGTGTTGGCCCCCAGGGTGGCGTACGCCCCCAACTCGACACCGGCATCGATGGTGCAGTTCTCGCCGATGAAGGCCGGACCGTCAATGCGGGCCGAGGGGTCGACCGACGAGCCCTTGCCCAGCCAGACGCCCGGTCGCATTTCGAAGCCGGCGATATCCACGTCGACCTTGCCGTCAAGGATGTCGTTATGGGCCTTGAGGTAGGCCGCCGTGGTCCCGACGTCTTCCCAGTAGCCGTCGGCCACGTAGCCGAAGATGGGACCCTGGGCGTCCAGGACGGCGGGGAAGACCTCGCTCGAGAAGTCGACCGACCGGCCTTCGGGAATGAGGTCGAAGATCTCGGGCTCGAGCACGTAGATACCGGTGTTGATGGTGTCGCTGAAGACCTGGCCCCAGCCCGGCTTTTCCAAGAAGCGCTCGATGCTCCCGTCCTCCCGGGTGATGACGATGCCGAACTCGAGCGGATTGTCCACCGCGCACAGGGCCAGCGTGGCCAGCGCCTGGTTCTTCTCGTGGAACTCCAGCAACGCCGTGAGATCGATGTCGGTCAGGACGTCGCCCGAAATGACCAGGAACCGTTCGGTCAGTTCATCGCGGGCGTTGCGTACCGAACCGGCGGTACCGAGAGGCGTCTCCTCGGTGGCGTAGACCATGCGCACGCCCAACTCCGAACCGTCGCCGAAGTAGTTGCGGATGGCATTGGGTAAGAAGGCCACCGTCACCACGATGTCGGTGATGCCGTGACGCTGCAGCAGCGACACGATGTGTTCCATCATGGGCCGGCCGACCAGCGGCAGCATGGGCTTGGGCAGATTCGAGGTCTGGGGCCGCAGCCGGGTCCCCTCACCACCCGCCATGATGACCGCCTTCATGAGACGCCCTGGCGGGCCGCCCGTCCATCCCGCAACGCTGTACGGGCGGGAGCCACATAACTGGCGGCCGCGATGTAGGCCAAGGCCAAGCCGACCAGACCGGCGAACCACGCCACGTCGCGCACCGGACCCTGCCAGCCCGCTGTCCCGTGACCGAGCAGAAAGGCCGGGTAGGCACACATGAGCCCGAACGTACCCGCCTTGCCCACCCACAACACGTCGATCCGGGCCGCGCCCAACGAGGCCAGCCCCAGCACCATGACCGAGACCAGGACCTCGCGGGCGATGGTGGCCAGGCCGAACCACAACGGCACGGCGCCGTGGATGATGACCGTGATCACGGCGGTGCCGACCAGCAGGCGGTCGGCCGCCGGATCGAGCACCTTGCCCAGGGTCGATACCTGCCCGTAGCGACGGGCTACGTGGCCGTCCACCCAGTCCGTGGCCCCGAGCACGGCCAGCAGGATGGCGGCCCACGTCTGGTGGTGCAGCCCGAAGAGCAGCCACACGAACAGTGGAATGCAGAGCAACCGCACCATCGTGATGACGTTGGGCGCGGTGAGGACCCGATCCAGACCCTCTTGCTCGTCCACCGAGGCAGTCTACGGGAGGGCCCTGCTCCCCTCGCGGCACGATGTGCCAAAGTGACGGGATGCCGAGATTCGAAGCCTTTCGCGGATTGCGTTACGCCCCGGACCTGGCACCGATACGCCAGGTGATCGCCCCGCCCTACGACGTCATCAGTTCGGCCGAGCGGGTGCATTTCGCCACCCGCCATCCGGCCAACGCGGTCCTGGTCGAGTTGCCCGAGCCCGATCTGCGGGCCGGCCACGATCGCTACCAGGTGGCGACGGAGCTCTTCGCGCGCTGGCAGGGCGAGGGCATCATCCGGCCCGATCCCACCCCGTGCCTGTACCCCTACCGCATGACCGACACCAACGGCCGGGCCTCAACCGGCGTCATCGGCGCCCTCGGTTTGGCCGAGCCGGGCCAGGAGAGCGACATCCTGCCGCATGAGCAGACGCTGCCCAAGCCCAAGAGCGATCGCCTCGACCTGCTGCGGGCGACGAGGGCCAACCTCTCCCCCATCTGGGGCCTGTCCATGCAGCGGGGGCTGACCGCCACCTTCGACCCCACCGATGACGAGCCCACGGCCGACGCCTACGACGACGAAGGCGTGCGCCACCAGCTCTGGGTCCTCAGTGACCTCGACGCCATCGCTGCCATTTCGGCCGCGGTGGCCCAGGCGCCGGTGGTCATTGCCGACGGCCATCACCGCTACGAGACGGCGCGCACCTTCCAGGCCGAGACGCGGGCGGCCAACGGGAACGTGGCCGGTCCCCACGACCTGATCATGACCCTGATCGTCGAGTTGGCCGAGGATCAACTGACGGTCGGGGCCATCCACCGCACGGTCTCGGGCCTGCCCGATGATTTCGATCTGGTGGCCGCCTGCGCCCCGTGGTTCGACGTGGTGCGGGCCGGATCAGCCGACGAGCGCACGCTGAGCGCCCTGGCCGATGCGCAGTCGTTGGCCCTCATCACCAAGGGCGACGCCTACCTCCTCCTCCCGCACCCCGAGACCTACGAAGCGGCCGGCAACGACCTAGATTCGAGCCTCATCGCCCTCGCCCTCTCCCACCTGCCGCCGCACGAGTCGACCCACCGCCATTCGGTGGCCGAGGCCATGGCGGCGCTGCAGGACGGTGAGGCGCAGGTCGCCTTCCTGCTACGACCCGTCACGGTGGCCCAGATTGAGCAATGGGCCGCCGCCCGGGACCGCATGCCGCCCAAGACGACCTACTTCAGCCCCAAGCCGCGCACCGGCATGGTCTACCGCTCCCTCGACTACTAGGCCGAATCAGCCTCTGCCCCGGGGCCCTCTGCGTCCCGATCGCCGTCGGTGTCGTCCGGTGCCGTCACTCTGGCCTGGGCGGCTGAGATACCGGCCAGCATGGCCTCCACTTCGTCGTGGTGCGACGGGGCGTAGGAGTCGACGAACCGTCCCACGGCAATGTCGTCGGTCGGATGGGTGCTGTGGCGCCGGCGGACCCATTGCAGCGAGAGGCCGACGCCGAAGATGGCGCCCACGATGGAGCCGCCGACGATGAGGAAGAGCACATCGCTGTTCGAACCGGTCACCGGTGCCGTGGTCATGCCCATGGCGGCGTACTCGAGGCGGGCGATGCCCTCCAACCGCGCCTGACTCATGGCGCCCCGCTGCGAGACCACCATGGCCAGCACGTTGCTCTTCCCCCAGGTGATGGCCGTCGACTGCGCCCCACCCTGGCCTGCGTGGCACGTCACCTCCCGGGCCCCGGGGATCCCCGACACGGCGACGTCGCTCGCCGCCGGGCGGTCGGTGGCTCCCGCACAGAACGAGGCCGCGCCCGACCGGGCCGCCCCGCGCGTCTGGCGCACCAGCCGGGCCGGTGTGAGCGAGGGATCCGAGAACCCGATGAGACCGATGAGCAGGGTCCGGTCGGACGAAGACGGGTCCTGCCACGCCTCGGCCGCCGTCACGGCGTCACCGCCCAGCGGGCGGACCGCCGCCTGCTCCACGCCACTGACGTAGGTCACGAAGGTGTTCACGTACGACGCCGAACGGGGCATCCACGAAGAGACGGGATTGGCGATGATGTGGCGGTCCAGCCCGGCGTTACCGGCCGCCCCGGCCGCGGTCGCCCCCGTCAGGGCCGCAGTCAGCACGGCCAGGCCCAGGCCGGCCCGGCGCCAAAGCGATGATCTCTTCACTCGTTCTCCGTCCCGCATGGTGTCCTCGCCTTCGTGCCCAATCCAAGGTACGAATCGGGCATTGCGGGGCTGTTGCCCCTCGGGTTCAATCTGGTTGTCACCTTCAGTCGGCGTGCCACCACGGCTAGAGGAACCGCCGCAACACCCCGGATGCCGGCGCCGCCAGCACGACGTGGCCCTGCGGATCGGTCTGCGTCGGCACGTGCACCGGCGTGGTCAACGGCACGTGCATGAGACTCAACAGGGCCGATACCGACGTGCCCGGACCGAGGTAGACATGCGAGGCCACCGCCTCCAGCAGCGACGCCGTACCGGCCGGATGCGAGATCAACGTGGTCATCGACGTCTTGCCGTCAGCCAGCTGGCCGAGCGAGGACTGCGGGTTCACCGCGTGCAGGTCCACGCCGAGATACCGCCCGACCGGAATGCCCAAGCGGGCCAACCCGGTGATGATCGGTGTCGGCGTGTGGATGTCGAAGCTCGAGAGGGGTTCGGTCCGGCCGCCGGTACCGGTCACGGCCAGGGAGCTCGGCAGCAAGAGCACATTGGTGTGGCCACCCACGGTGTGGAAGATGTAGATCTGCTCACTGCCGTGCGGACCCTTGACCATGGTCAGCAGGTCGTTGCGGCCCGAGGCCAGCAACGCGGGCGACACGGCCACCGAGACGTGGTGCACGGCGTGGTTGATGCGGTACCAGGTGACACCGAAGAAGGCGGCCGCCGCGGCCACCAGGCAACACAGCGTGGCGCCGCCGATCAACAAGCCCCATGTGAGCGCCCGCCGGGGCCGGTGGATCCATCGCCTCCGCCGCGGCGCCATGCCGTCATCTGCCGACCAAGCCGCCACTGCGTGTCCCCCCGTGCCCGGCACGGCGGGTGAGTGGACTCACTCGGGAAGCGTCACCGCTGTGCGGTGTTCAGGGTAAGGAAACCGAATTGCGGCTCCGTTGCCTCTCGGGTTCGATTTGGTTGTCGGCTGCCCCCGGGGTGGCGGGACTACGCCAGCGTTTTGGTTACTCGACGGTCCAGCTGGAACCCGAGCGGAGCAACTCGGCGATGTCGCCCAGGCCGCGCTTCTCCTGGGTGGCCACGATCTGCTCGGACATCTGCTCGCCGTACTCGGGACGCTCCACGGCCCGGAACACGCCGATCGGCGTCGGTTCGTAGGGGCCACGGGCCAGGCGGGAC
Organism: Acidimicrobiales bacterium; assembly: GCA_036268485.1. GTDB lineage: Bacteria > Actinomycetota > Acidimicrobiia > Acidimicrobiales > RAAP-2 > Bog-473. The sequence goes on along the minus strand of DATAUC010000027.1, from coordinate 3,918 downwards.
AGGGCGAAGGCCAACCCAGGGTCATCACGAGCCTCGTCGTGCACCAGCAGGGCGTCACGCCCCACGTCGGCCACCGTCACGATCTCGAGCCCGCCGTCGGAGCGTTGCGCCACCCCGCGCTCCTCGCCCTCGGCCCCGAAGATGATGGGCTCGCCGTGGGTCAGGGGAATCAGCATGTTGGAACGCACGTCGCGTCCGGTGATCTTCTCGAAGGCGCCGTCGTTGAAGACGTTGCAGTTCTGCATGACTTCGACGAACGCGGCCCCGTTGTGCTCATGGGCCCGCCGGAAGGTCTCCTGCATGTGGGCGCGGTCCATGTCATGGGTCCGGGCCACGAAGGACGCCTCGGCCCCCAGGGCCAGGCTGACCGGGTTGAACGGCGTGTCGAGCGAACCGAACGGCGTCGACTTGGTCACCTTGGCCACTTCGGACGTCGGCGAGTACTGGCCCTTGGTCAGCCCGTAGATCTGGTTGTTGAACATCAAGATGTTCACCCGCACGTTGCGGCGCAGGGCATGGATGAGGTGGTTGCCACCGATCGACAGCGAGTCACCGTCGCCCGAGATGACCCAGACGTCGAGATCGGGCCGGCTGGTGGCCAGCCCGGTGGCGATGGCCGGGGCCCGGCCGTGGATCGAGTGCATGCCGTAGGTGTTCATGTAATACGGGAAGCGGGCGGCGCAGCCGATACCCGACAAGAAGACGGTGTTCTCGCGCCGCACACCCAGTTCGGGCATGAGCATCTGCACGGCGGCCAGGATGGAGTAGTCCCCGCACCCGGGACACCAACGGACCTCTTGGTCGCTGCTCCAGTCCTTGCGGCTGGTAACGGGAATGGCCGTCGTCGTCATGACTTTCCTCCGAGCATTGCGGTGATGGCCGCTTCAATCTCCATGACCCGGAACGGCACGCCCTGCATCTTGCTGAGCGATTGCGCGTCGACCAGGAATTCCGAACGCAAGATCCGGCTCAGCTGACCCAGGTTGATTTCGGGCACCAGGATCTGCGTGTAGCGACCCAACACCTCGCCCAGGTTGGCCGGGAACGGATTGAGATAGCGCAAGTGGGCGTGGGCGGCCTTCATGCCACGGGCCCGCACCCGCTTCACACCGGCCGCCACGGCGGCGTACGTCGAGCCCCAACTCACGAGAAGCAACTGGGCGTCGCCCGTCTCGTCGTTGACCTCGAGCAAGGGGATGTCCTTGGCGATGCCGGCGATCTTGTCCTGGCGCAGGTGGATCATGCGCTCGTGGTTGATGCCGTCGTAGGAGACGTTCCCGCTGCCGTCGGCCTTCTCCAAGCCGCCGATGCGGTGCTCCAGGCCGGGTATCCCCGGTGGAGCCCACGGTCGGGCCAGCGTCTCGGAGCTGCGCACGTAGGGCCAGAAGACCTCCGTGCCGTCGTCCTCGGTGTGATTGGGCGCACTGGCGAAGTCGGGGTCGATGGGCTCGAACGAATCGAAGTCCGGCAGCTTCCACGGCTCCGCTCCGTTGGCCAGGTAGCCGTCGGATAAGAGGATGACCGGCGTCCGGTACTTGACGGCGATGCGGGTGGCCTCAATGGCGGCCGAGAAGCAGTCGCTCGGGTTCTGGGCCGCGATGATGGGCAGCGGGGCCTCGCCGTGGCGGCCGTACATGGCGTGCAACAGGTCGGCCTGTTCGGTCTTGGTGGGCAGGCCGGTGGAGGGGCCACCGCGCTGGACGTCGACGATGACCAGCGGCAGTTCCAAGTTGATGGCCAGGCCGATGGTCTCGGACTTGAGGTCAAGTCCCGGACCACTGGTGGTGGTCACACCCAGTGAACCCCCGAAGGCGGCGCCCAGGGCGGCGCCGACACCGGCGATCTCGTCCTCCGCCTGGAAGGTGCGAATCCCGAACTCCTTGCGCCGGCTCAGCTCGTGCAGGATGTCCGAGGCCGGGGTGATCGGGTAGCTGCCCAGGAACAACGGCAAACCAGCCAAACGGGCGGCGGCAATCAGCCCCCAGGCCAAGGCCTGGTTCCCGGTCACCTGCACGTACTCACCGGGCTCGAAGGTGGCCGGACGCACTTCGTAGTTCGACTCGAAGAGTTCGGCCGTCTCGCCGAAGTCGAAACCGGCCCGGAAGGCCCGGGTGTTGGCTTCGGCCACTTGCGGCTTGGAGCCGAAGCGCTGGCTGATCCACTCGATCGTCGGATCGATGGGCCGGGTGTAGAGCCAGCTGACCAGGCCGAGGGCGAAGAAGTTCTTGGAGCGTTCGGCGTCGCGCGGCTTGACGCCCGCCTCCTTGCACACCTCTTGGGTGATGGAGGTCATGGGCACTTCGTAGACCGTGTACGCCCCGAGCGAGCCGTCGGTCAGAGGATTCTCGGCGTAGCCGGCCTTGGCCAGGTTGCGCTCTTCGAAGGCGTCGGAGTTAATGATGAGGATGGTGCCCTTGTCCATCAGGTCGATGTTGGCCTTCAGGGCGGCCGGGTTCATGGCCACCAGCACGTTGGGCGAGTCGCCCGGCGTCAGGATGTCGTGGTCGGAAATGTGCACCTGGAAGGCCGAGACGCCGTTGAGCGTGCCGGCCGGGGCCCGGATCTCGGCCGGGAAGTCGGGGAACGTCGACATGTCGTTCCCCAATAGGGCGCTGCTGGTGGTGAAGCGGTCCCCCGTGAGCTGCATCCCGTCGCCGGAGTCCCCGGCGAAGCGGACAATGACCTGATCAAGCTGCGCTGTCGAGTGTTCGGTACCTGGTGCCACGATGCTGCCTCGTCTCGTCTCTCGTGGCCGTCACGATGGCGGACCAACCCCTGGTTGGGTCCGCTCGCACCCCGGATTGGAGCGCGCCTCTTCCTCCGGCCATATCTCTCGTTCGGGCGTGCACCTTACTCCCAGGTCCGGGAAGTCTTCGGCCATGCCCGCCCCGTCCCTGGCCACGGCACCCGTCCCCGGGGGGCCCAGGGGCGGCCATCCCTAGGCGATTGTGACCTCGTCGCTCAAGAAGACGTCTTGAATGGTGTGGATGAGAGCGGCCCCTTCGGCCATGGGCCGCTGGAAGGCCTTGCGCCCGACAATGAGGCCCATGCCACCGGCCCGCTTGTTGATCACCGCCGTACGCACGGCCTGGGCCAGGTCGCTGTCGCCCTTGGACTCGCCGCCGGAATTGATGAGCCCGATGCGACCGGCGTAGCAGTTGACGACCTGCCAGCGGGTCAGGTCGATCGGGTGGTCGGTGGTGAGCTGGTCGTAGACCAGGGGGTCGGTCTTGCCGAAGCCGATCACGTTGTAGCCGCCGTTGTTCTCCGGCTGCTTCTGCTTGATGATGTCGGCCTCAATGGTGACACCCATGTGGTTGGCCTGGCCCGTGAGGTCGGCCGAGAGCTCGTAGTTGACCCCGTCCTTCTGGAAGGCCGAGTTGCGCAGGTAGCACCACAGCACCGTGAACATCCCGAGCCGGTGCGCCTCGGCGAAGGCCTCCGCCACCTGCTGCAGCTCGCGGTCCATGTCGTCGGAGCCGAAGTAGATGGTGGCGCCCACCCCGACCGCGCCGAGGTCTGAGGCCTGGCGAACGGAACTGAACATGATTTGGTCGTAAGTGTTGGGCACGTGGAGGAAGGCGTTGTGGTTCAGCTTCACGATGAAGGGGATGCGGTGCACGTACTTGCGCGAGGCCAGGCCGAGGGTGCCCAGCGTCGTGGCGACGGCATTGCAGTCACCGGCCAACGCGAGCTCCAGGAGGTTCAGCGGATCGAAGTAGGCAGGGTTCTTCGAGAAGCTGGCTGCCGCCGAATGCTCAATCCCCTGGTCGACCGGGAGGATGGAGACGTAGCCCGTGCCCCCGAGCCGCCCGTGGTCGAACATCCACCCGAGGTTGCGCAGCACGGTGGGGTTGCGGTCGCTGTTGGTGAATACCTCGCTGAGGTAGTCCGGGCCGGGGAGCGTCAGATGCTCCG
>DATAUC010000026.1:0-31516 GCA_036268485.1 Acidimicrobiales bacterium | reverse complement strand
AAGCCATCGTCCAGCTGCCCCAACGGGTGCCGGCCGGATTCCACGGCAACTGGGTGCCGGACTGGGCCTGAGCGTCCGGTGCTGCTGAGCGCCGGCGCGCCTGAGCGTCCGGGTGGAAGAAACGCGGCCGGCCCGTTGTTGGAACAGATATGAAGCGCATCGGGTTCCTATCGTTCGGCCACTGGTCGCCGTCCCCGCACTCGCAGGCCCGCTCGGCCTCTGATGTCCTGTTGCAGTCGATCGACCTCGCCGTCGCCGCCGAAGAACTCGGTGCGGACGGGGCGTACTTCCGGGTCCACCACTTCGCCAACCAGCTCTCGTCGCCGTTCCCGTTGCTGGCCGCCATCGGAGCGCGGACCAACACGATCGAAATTGGGACCGGCGTCATCGATATGCGCTATGAGAACCCCCTCTACATGGCCGAAGACGCCGGCTCGGCCGATCTCATCGCCGGTGGGCGCTTGCAGTTGGGTATCAGCCGGGGCTCACCCGAACAGGTCATTGAGGGCTACCGCTACTTCGGTCACGTGCCGGCCGAGGGCACCGACCAGGCCGACATGGCCCGCGAGCACACCCGGGTCTTTCTCGAAGTGCTCAAGGGCGAGGGTTTCGCCGAGCCGAACCCACGGCCCATGTTCCCCAACCCGCCCGGACTGCTGCGGGTCGAGCCCCACTCCGAAGGTCTGCGCGAGCGGATCTGGTGGGGCGCCGGCACCCGCAAGACGGCCGAGTGGACGGCCGAGCGGGGCATGAACCTGATGAGTTCGACGCTGCTCAGCGAGGACACCGGCGTGCCGTTCCATCAGCTCCAGGCCGAGCAGATCGAGCGTTTCCGCAAGGCCTGGGCCGACGCCGGCCATGACCGCGAGCCACGGGTGTCGGTCAGCCGCAGCATCTTCCCCATCGTCAATGACGCCGACCGTCTGTACTTCGGCCACGAGGGCCGGTCCGAGGACCAGGTCGGCTACATCGACGGCGGGGTGGCTCGCTTCGGCAAGACGTATGCCGGGGAGCCCGACGAGCTGATCGCGCAACTGGCCGAGGATGAGGCGATCGCCGCCGCCGACACGCTGTTGTTGACCATCCCCAACCAGCTCGGCGTCGACTACTGCGCCCACGTGCTCGAATCGCTTCTGACCGACGTGGCGCCGGCTCTCGGCTGGCGCTGAACCGGCGCTCATCGCCACTGAACCGGCAACTGAACCGGCACGCCGGGCCAGGCCCTAGTCGCCCGCTGCCCCCCTCTGGTCGGACGCCACCACCCGGGCGGCCAGTTCGCTCAAGGCCACGCACTTCGGACCAGCGATGCCGTTGCCCAGGCTGCCGCACTTGAGCAACTCCAGCGGGTCGATGTGGGTGAACGGGAACGGCCCATGGCCCACCCACACGTAGGCGCCGTCAACGATGAGGGGGAGCCGGCCGTCGGCTGCCGTCAGCAGCGCGGCGTCCGCCGCGGCGTTGACGAACCGTTCGGGCAGCACCATGACCTGGACACCCCACGCCTTGAAGGCGCCATAGAGCGCTCGCATCTGCGCCGGCGTGCCCACGGGCCGGGGCACGCCGTAGGTCAGGTTGGAGAGGAGGTGGGCGGCCCCGGTGAGCGGATCGACCCAGCTGTCGTGGCGCCCGTCCTGGCCCGGGGTCAGCGCGTAGCCGCCGACCAGGTCGAAGCGAAGGTCGTCCTCGGCCTGCCAGGCCATGGCATCGGGCACGATGGACGTCGGAAATGGGATGGTCAGCACCCGGGTGCCCAAGGGCAGCTTTGGGGCTTGGAGCCGAAACCAGGCGGGCTCGTTCTTGGCACTGGCGGCCAGCGGAATGGCATAGGTGGTGGCCACCGGGACCAGGACGCCCACGGCGGCGATCAGCGGTATCACGGCCGCCAGCCCGACGAGTCGGGAGCGAAATCGGAGCTGAAGCCGATGTTGATGTTGATGTTGATGTTGATGTTGGTGCGGTAGGTCCCTGGTCAGGAAACGGTCGAGTGTGGAGCGCCAGGCGGCGACGGAGATGGTGAGCAGGATGGCGGCGCAGAAGAACACGATGTCGCTGAAGCGGTACGGCTGGATATCAGCCACCACCGGAACGTGCGCCAGCACCCGCCACAGCGTCCATTGGTCACCGTGCCTCGGAATGCCAACCGAGAGTTGCCAGGCCAGGAGTCCCATGACCAGCGCCCCCCAGGCCACAGGCCGGCGGAACCACACGACCACCGAGAGCAGCAGGAAGACGATGAGCGCCCAGCCCACATAGCCGAGCGGCGGGCCCTTCAGGGCGCCGAAGTAGCGCAGGAGGTGGAGCGGCAACAGTGCGGTCGACAGGTGGTGGACCGGGTTGACGATGGTGCCGGCCGCCTGCCCCACCGTGTTGTCCGGCCAGGGCGGCCCAATCGTGTGCCGACGACCGGCCACTTCGTAGTGGATCGGATAGGCCAGCAGGGGCAGGGCCACCACCAACGCCGCGCCGGCGGCCACCAGCAGGTCTCCCCGCCGGGCCCACCAGGTCCGCCGACGCCAGATCAGCACCGGCAACAGGCCGCCCACCGCCGCCACCGCCGTGATGGCCATGAGCTCTGATCCGGTGAAGTACTGCGCCACGAGCAGCAGGCCCGCCAGGAGACCCAGCAGCGCGGCCCGGCGCCGGCCGGCCACGCCCCCCTGCGTTCCGGTGACGATCTTGTAGACGATGAGCGCCAGCAACGGCAGAAACGGACCCAGGACGAGGTGCACGTGACCCAGGGGCAGGTTGGCCATCACGAAAGGCGAGAACCCGTAGAGCAGGCCGGCGAGCACCGGACCGGTCACCGAGGGTCCTGCCGCCCCCGCCCCTGCCGCCCCCGCCCCTGCCGCCCCCGTCCGGCTCAGCGCCCGGCCGAATAGGAACATGGCGTAGGCCGAGATCACCGGCGCCACGGTGGCGATGACGTTGAACGAAGCGATCGGCCCCCACAGCGCGGTCACCGGGGCCAGCACCAGACCCGGGAAGAGGGCCGAGGTGTTGGTCAGCGCGTTGACGCCGCCCGTGCCCGAGAAAAGCGCGCTGGTGAAGAACGGGTTGTGTCCGTGCGCGATGGCCCACGGCACCCACTCGAGCCACCACAGCTCCTGCACCGGGTCGCCGCAACCGCAGCTGATGGTCGAGCGCGGGGAGCCGGTGACCCAGACGTGCCACCACACCACCATGGCCATGAGCAGATAGAGCACCAGCACGGCCACATGCAGCGGCCAGCGAGCCGAACGGTCCCGGCCGGCTGGGTCCGGCGTCGTGCGGGCCGGGCCTGACGTGGTGGGCGTCGTGGTGGTTGCGGCAGAGGACGGGGAGATAGGCGACGGTACTGCCTGCCGCCTCTAGTTCCGGGAATCCTCCCACCGGGCCACGAGTCGTTTGGGTGCGATGAGGCAGTAGCTCTCGGTGATGAGCTCGGCCACCTCGTCCCAGTCGATGGATCCGCCGCCGCTCAGGTGCACCCCGATCCAACCCTTGGACCCGACGTACTTGGGAAAGAAGAAACGCTCGGGGTCCGAGTCGATCAGGATCTTCTGCTCAGCCGGCGGGGCCTTGAGCGTCAAGGCGATCGTGTCCTCGCTGATGACGGCGAACATCTTGTCGCGCACCCGGAAGGCCGGGGATGTGTGGCCGCCGAACGGCCGCTCGGTCGCCTCTGGCAGGGCCAGCGCGATGGTCCGTATACGGGCGATGGCGCCCCGGTCCGCCATCTCAGCCGGCGACGGCCGTCGATTCGGCTTCCTGGTCCGTCTCAGCGGCCTCGGCCGTCTCGGCCGCCTCAGCGGCAGCAGCAGTCGCAGCAGCCCGGTCCGCCGCCACGGCGTCATAGGTCTCGTAGTCCGACGCCGTGTCGTCGGCGAACTCGAATTCCATCAAGCCCGCCTGGCCCCAGCGCTCCCGCAGGTAGCCGTTGTTGGCGTCCAACAAGCCCAACTTCCGCGTATTCGGCACGAGTTTGGCGAAGAAGCCCCGGGCGAAGCCGCCCACCGGATTGATCTTGGCCTGCGTGGCCGCCTCCATCAGGAAGGGGAACACCGCTTCGGCCGAGGTGCCCATGCGCTCCCACACCTCGGGCGTGGTGGCCCGCGAACGCGAGTTCAAGGTGGCGTCGACCATGAACTCCTGGCGCTCCTTCAGCTCGGCCTCGCTCAGCTCCTCGTAGAACTCGGCCAGCGACAAGATCCCGAAGGCCACGTGCCGGGCCTCGTCGGCCATCACGTAGCGCAGCAGCTTCTTGAGCAGTGGTTCCTCGGTCCTACGGAGCATGTCGCCGAAGGCGGCCAGAGCCAGCGACTCGATAACAATTTGCATCCCCAGATACGCAATGTCCCACCGAGAATCCTCCAGCAGGGCCCAGATCTGATCCCGCAAGAACGGGCTCATGGGATAGGCGTCGCCCAACTTGGTGGACAGGTACTTGGCGAACACCTCGGTGTGGCGGGCCTCGTCCATGGTCTGGGTGGAGGCGTAGTACTTGGCGTCTATCCAGGGGACAGTCTCGACAATCTTGGCCGCCGTCATCATGGCGCCCTGCTCGCCGTGCATGAACTGGCTCAGCGACGCCTTGAAGAACTCGATCCCGAGTTGCGAATACTCCTTCTCGCTCCAGGCGGCAATGGGCGAACCGGGCAGCGTGCCGGCCAACCGGGTCACCTCGAGCATGGGCGAGGCCTGCTCGGCCACCAGCTTCTCGGGATCGACCGGCGTCGACCAGTCCAATTCGGTGACACTGCTCCACTGCGACGCCATGGCCTTGTTGTACAAGGTCACCAACTGGCCCCGGTCGCGCTGGTAGTTCCACAGGAACAAACGGTCGGCGTTGTCCTCGATGATCTGGATGGACTCATCCATTTCGTATCGACTCGGCAGCGGAGGTGTCACCTCTGTGGTCATTGGCCTACTTCCTTTTCCCACCCATGTTGGCGTTCGGGGCGGCCTTGGCCACCAGGTCCGGCACGATCCCGCCCAGCTCGGCTGGGTCCCAACGGTCGCCCTTGCTGGCGCCCGGTCCGGCCACCCAGCCTTCAGCAACCGAGATGTGATCGCCCTGCACGTTGAAGACACGACCCGTGATGCCGGCCGACTCCGACGAACCCAACCAGACGACCAGCGGGGCGATGTTGCCCGGCGACATCGGGTCGAACTCTTCGGGCTTCTTCTCGGCCGCCTCGAAGCCGCCGCCCAGGTTCTCGGTCATGCGGGTCAAGGCGGCGGGAGCGATGGCGTTGACGGTCACGCCGTAGCGGCCGAGCTCCATGGCGGCGATAATTGTCATGGACGCGATGCCCGCCTTGGCCGCCCCGTAGTTGGTCTGCCCCACGTTGCCGTAAATGCCCGAGGGCGACGTGGTGTTGATGACGCGGGCGTCGTTGGTCTCGCCCGCCTTGGAACGGTTGCGCCAGTACTCGATGGCGTGACGGGTGGGAGCGAAGGTGCCCCGCAGGTGCACGCGGATGACGGCGTCCCACTCGTCAATCGTCATGTTGACCATCATGCGGTCCCGCAGGATGCCGGCGTTGTTGACCAGCACGTCCAACCCGCCGAAGGTATCGATGGCGGTCTGCACCAGCCGTCCGGCGCCGTCCCAGTCCGAGACGTCGTCGCCATTGGCCACCGCTTCGCCGCCCATGGCCCGCACCTCGTCGACCACTTCACCGGCGGGTCCCGACGAGCTGCCGGTGCCGTCGATCTCGGCCCCGAGGTCGTTGACGACGATCTTGGCGCCCTGCGAGGCGAATTCCAGCGCGTGCTCGCGCCCGATGCCCCGACCGCCACCGGTGATGATGACCACCCGTCCGTCACAGATTCCCATGTGCGTTTCCTCTTTCCCTGTAGTCGTCTCGGAGCTTTCGTTTAAAGATCTTTCCCGTATCCTCGCGCGGCAATTGGACACTGAAGTCAATACGGCGCGGGCACTTGAAATGGGCCAGGTGTTCCCGGCAGAAGGCAATCAGCTCGGCGGCCAGCGCCTCGTCGCCGGTCACGCCCTCGGCCGGCTGCACCACGGCCAGTACCGACTCGCCCCATTCTTCATCGGGAATGCCAATTGTCGCCACATCGCCCACCGCTGGATGCTGCAGCAGGACGGCGTCGACTTCGGCCGGATAGATGTTCACGCCGCCGGAGATGATGAGGTTGGCGGTGCGGTCGGTCAGGAACAAGTAGCCCTCGTCGTCCATGTAGCCCATGTCGCCCAGGGTGAAGTAGTCGCCGCGGAAGGCGCCGGCCGTCTTCTCGGCGTCGCCGAAGTACTCGAACTTGGTGGCGGCCGGCGCCCGCAAAAAGACCAGCCCCACCTCGCCCGGGGCCACCGGGTTGCCGTCGTCGTCGGCCACCTTGACCAGGTCGGCCACCATGGGCCGTCCCACCGTCCCGGGGTGGGCCAACCAGGTGGTCGAGTCGACCAGCGTGCCCAGCCCTTCGGTGGCGGCGTAGTACTCGACCACGATGGGCCCGAGCCACTCGATCAAGCGCGACTTGACCGTGACCGGGCAGGGCGCCGCGCCGTGAATGATGAAGCGCAACGACGACAGGTCGTAGCGGGCGCGCACCTCATCATTCAGCGCCAGCATGCGGTGGAACATGGTGGGCACCATGTGGGTGTGCGTGATGCCGTGCTCCTCAATGAGGCGCAGCGTCTCGGTCGGATCCCACTGCTCCATGATCACCACGGGCACGCCGTAGAGCATGGGCACGGCCACCGAGAAGGCCAGCGGCGCCGCGTGATAGAGCGGCCCGGTCAGCAGGTGGGCGTCCACGCTCGTCTGCCACGACTCGTCGTAGCCGCAGAAGTTGACCGTGGCCAGGGCGCTCGGCGTGGCGCCGTCCCGCTTGACCCCCTTGGGCCGGCCCGTGGTGCCCGATGTGTAGAGCATCTGGCTGCCGAAGACAGGATCGGTTATGTCGGCTCCGTCTTGTTCTGCGATGACCTCTTCGTAGGAGGCGAACCCGTTGACGACGCCACCCACCGACAAACAGACCAGCTCGCCGTCGGCCCCCTTGGCCGTCTCGGTGAGCTTGTCGCCCAGTTCCGCCGCCCCGATGAGCGCCTTGGCCTCGCAGTTGCCGACGATGTACGCCGCCTCCTCCGCGGTCAGGTGCCAGTTGATCGGCGTCAGTCGGAGTCCGGCCCGCTGGGCGGCGTAGAGGACCTCAAGGAACTCAGGCCGGTTGGTGCACATGAGCGCCACGCTGTCGCCGGCCACCAGCCCGCGCGCCCGGAGCGCCCGGACGAGCCGGTTGCAGTTGGCATTGAGCTCGCCGTAGGTGCGAGTGCCGAATGCAGTGATGAGGGCGGGCCGATCCGGGCCCTGGGCCGCCCACCAGGCCACGGTCATGCCGTGCGCCGCTGCGGTCGCCCTGTCTTCCAGTACGTCGACGTCCATGTCCATGTCCCCCCTCGTCCCCCTCAGACCGGCGTGAAGAGCGGCAGGTGCCGTCCGTCGCTCAGCGGTTCCCACGTCACCGTCACCGCCTGGCCGATGGTCACGTCTTCGGGTGGGCCGCCGACGATGTTGGTCAGCATGCGCACGCCTTCTTCCAGATCGACCAGAGCCACGACGTAGGGCTCACCATGGGCGAAGGGTTGAGCCGGCTTGTGCTCGATAGTCAGGGCGTGCACGGTGGCCCGGCCGCTGGCCGTGCGCCACTCGAGCGTGCTGTCGGTCGCACCACAGAAGGGGCAGAACGAGCGGGGGTAGAAGATGCCCCGGTCGCAGGCCGTGCACCACTGCACCAGCAAGGTCTTGGTGCGGGTGGCTTCCCAGAATGGTCCGCTCTCGGCGCCGACCTTGGGCTCCATGCGTTCGGGCGTCGGCTTGGTGTCGACGTCGGCCATCAGAGCGTCGCCTCGGTTCCCAAAACAGCCGTCGACATGCAGGAGAGCACCATGCCCGACCCGTGGGCCACGGCGATCTCGGCGCCGGCCACCTGGCGGTCTTCACCCTCACCCCGCAGCTGGCGCACGGCCTCGGTAATGAGGAACATGCCGTACATGCCGGGGTGGGTGAAGGAGAGCCCGCCCCCGTTGGTGTTCATGGGGAGCGAGCCGCCGGGGCCCAGCTTCCCGTCGGCAGCGAAGGGCCCGCCCTCGCCCTTGGCGCAGAACCCGAGGTCTTCGAGGTGGAGCAGCGCAGTGATGGTGAAACTGTCGTAGCCCATGAGCACGTCCACATCGCTTGGCGTGATGCCGGCCATGGCGAATGCGTTGGGCCCGCAGATGGCCCCGGGCGTGGTGGTCAGGTCGGGCATCTGGGTGATCATCATGTGGTCGTGCGCCGTGGCGGCGCCGAGCACGTAGACCGGGGGCTGGCGCAGTGACTTGGCGCGTTCGGCGCTCGTCATGACGAAGGCGCCGGCGCCGTCGGTGACCAGGCAGCAGTCGAGCAGGTGGAGCGGCGACGTCTGCAGGGGTGAGGCCAGCACGTCGTCAATGGTGAGGGGGGTCTGGTAGCGGGCCCGGGGGTTGCGCATGGCCCACTCCCGCGTGCTCACGGCGATCTGGGCCAGGTGCTCGGAGGTGGTGCCGAACTCGTGCATGTGGCGGGAGGCGGCCAGGGCGTAGGGGCCCATGGGCATGCGCAGCCCGTACGGCCACTCCCACTCGGCCATCGGGTTGGGCCCCGACGGGAAGCGGCGCTCCACCCGGCGCTTCTGGGTGCGGTCGCTGCGCGGCGTCGAGGCGTAGACGCTGACCACCACGTCGCACAGGCCGGCCGCGATGGCCGAGGCGGCGTGCTCGAGATGGACCTCGTAGCTCGAGCCGCCCGTCATGGTCGAGTCGGTGAACCTTGGATGGACGCCGAGGTACTCGGCAAAGCCCATGCTCGACTCGGCGTGGCAGATGCCGTCGACATCGGCCAGCGTGAGGCCGGCGTCATCGAGGGCAGCCAGCACCATCGATACCTCCAGGGCGCGCCCGGTCTTCTCCAGCTCCCCGGTGGGGGAGACGTCGTCGGCCACCCCCACGATGGCTGCGGCCCCCCGCAGCGTTCGGTCCCCCCGGCTCACGACTTAGGCGTTTTTGGGCAGCTCGGAGAAGGGCGTGACGCGGTCGTTGTTGGGCTCCTTGGGCAGGCCTAACACGCGCTCGCCGATGATATTGCGCTGCACCTGGTCGGTCCCGCCGTAAATGGGGGGTGCCTGAGCGAAGAGCGCCATCTCGGTGACGCCGCCCGCGAAGGGGTCGCCGGTGGCGTGGACCAGGGCGGCCTTGTCATCGGCGTCGTAGGCGTGCAGCATGCCCGACGGCCCCGAAATGCGCAGGCCCAGGTCGCGGGTGAGGCGCACGATCTGGCTCATGGAGAGCTTGGCGATGTTGGGCATGCCGGGGATGTCCTTGCCCTGCTCCTTGGTGGCCTTGACCCGCAGGCCGTTGTAGCGGCCGAGTTCGCCCAGGGTGTGCAGGCGGGCCAGGTCCTGGCGGACGCCGGCGTCCTTGTTGACGCCCTTGGACTGGGCCAGGGCGATGAGCATGCCGGCGCCGCCACGCATGGCGCCGAGCGCCCCGCCGGCCGGCTTGGCCTTGCCCTTCTTGTCCTTGGGGGCGACGAAGTCACCCACCCGCTTGCCCAGGGCGCCCATGACGGTGCCGGGCTGGGCCAGACCGCCGCCGGCCGCGTTGCCGCCGCCGGAGCCGAGGCCGGCCCGCTCGTTCATGAGGGTGGTGTTGGCGGCGGCCCATCCGTTGTTGAGACCGCCGACGAGGGCGGAGTCAGCCACCCGGGCCTCGGTCAGGAAGACCTCGTTGAAGAGGGCGTGGCCGGTCATCTCCTTGAGGGGGCGGACGTCGACGCCGTCCTGGTGCATATCGAAGGCGAAGTACGAGATGCCTTGATGCTTCGGCACCTCCGCATCGGTCCGGGCCAGCAACATGCCCATGTCGGCGTACTGGCCACCCGAGGTCCAGACCTTCTGGCCCGTGATGATCCACTCGTCACCGTCCTTGACCGCCTTGGTCTGGAGGCCGGCCAGGTCGGAACCGGCCTGGGGCTCGCTGAAGAGCTGGCACCAGGCTTTTTGCCCCGTCACGATCTCGCGCACGAAGAGGTCGATCTGCTCCTGGCTGCCGTGGGTGGCGATTGTCGGGGCGGCCAGGAGGAGGCCGAGCCCGGCCGGGGCGCCCAGGGCGCCGAAGGCGGAGATCTCGTTGGCGGCGCTCACGGCGTCGGCCCGGGACATGCCCTTGCCGTAGGCGTTGGTGGGCAGGCCGGGGGCGGACCAACCCGCCAGACCCAGTCGCTCCCACCATTCACCCACCGTCAGGTCGGGGTCCCAGTTGGTGCCCAGCCAGGAGCGCAGTTCGCTCAGCAGTTCCTCGGCCTGGGCCGATGTGGGTGTGGCGGTGTCGGTCACGGTCTGTCTGTCCTCCCAGTACCTACCGGACGACAGGAGCGCCCCGGTATCTGCCGTGAAACTACTGGGCGCGGCCGTCGCCGGGCGACTCGACGGCCGACTTGGTCGCCGGCCCGACCATCTACTCGCCCGCGAAACCGACCATCGGCTCGACCAGCACGCCGGCCTGGGAGAGCGACGAGAGCAGGTCGTTGAGGTGGGTACAGGTCGACGTGCCGACCAGCTCGTCCTTGACCATGGCCCGCAGGTCACCCAAGCGCCGGCCCACCAGCCGGCGGGCGCTGGCCGCCGCGTTCGGGCACTCGCCCCAGGGCAGGACGTGGGGCGTGGCCACGCAGGACGTCACCACGTCCTCGCCGTGTTCGCCGCCGCCGTGATCGCCGTGTTCGCCGCCGCCCGAGACCGTGGCCGTGACCGAGTACTCGTGCAGGATGGTGGGAGGGCCGTCGAGGACGGCATAGGTATCTCTGAACATGGCCCAGATGTCGGATCCGCTGCGCTGTACCAGGCGCTGGCGCCGCATCGATCCCGGTGGAAGCTCGGGCATGTCGTGCCAGGCATCCGGGCCGAGGTCCGAGTCCAACAAGGCCGGGGCCACCGGCCCATGTGGTGTCGGCATCTCCCGGGTGGAGCGGATCTGGAGCATGAAGGACCCCGGGGCGGCCCAGCCGGCACAGATGTCGACGGGGAAGCCCTCCAGCACGGCGTCGGGAATCGGACTGGGGAAGGCGCCGGTGTAGAGGGAGCCGTAGCCCGAGAGGAGGGCGGCCACCGGCAACTCGGACAAGAGCACGGACTCCAACGTCCCCGGCTGGCAGATCTCATCGACGGCGGCCCGGAAACCCCGGCCCACCAAGCGTCCCAACAGGCGCTGGCTCCCCGGCACGTCGGGGGACAGTTCCAGGGAGATCAGTTCACGACCGGCGATCGACTGCACCAGGGCCCGACAGGTGGCGGCACCACCGGGGTCGGCTGCCGCTCCGCTCAACTCCATCTGCCCGTCCGGATGGGTCGTCATGTCGACGTGGCTGGTCCGGCGGATGGTGTCCGGCCGCCTCTCGGGCAGGTGGGAGAGAGGCTCGGCCAAAAAATGGTCGACGAAGGGCACGGCGCCAACGGTAGCTTCGACGGCGTGTCGACCTCCCCGTTGTCCCCGTCGTCCCCGTCGTCCCCGTCCTCCCCGACTTCCCCGTCGTCCCCTGAGTCCTCCGATCGACTCGCTGCCGTCTTCGCCGCCTGGGTCGAGGCCCAGCAGGCGGCCATCGCCACGGTGCAGACGGCATTGGCGGCCGGTTCGGGGGTGCCCGCCGACGACGTGACGGTGGCCGAGGGCTACCGCTGGGTGACCCGGTTGGCCACCCTGGCGCTCGAGTGGCTGGTCGAGAAGTCGGACCCGCTCCACCCTCAGCTCTTCGTTCTCCAAGATGAGTACCGCAAGCTCCTCGTTGACAACCCCGACGTCCACTACCTGTTCTGTGTCATAGACGACACTCGGGCCTACCGCCTGGTTGGGACCCGGGGCGAGTGCGCCTATCTCGGCATGACGTTCGGCACGGCGTTCGGTCAGGGCGACAGTGGTAGCGGGACGGGGACGCAGACCCAGACCCATATCGATGAGTTCGAGCTCGGGCCGGGGGGCGAGGTCGACATCCTCATTGCGCCCGCCGCGCTCATGCCCGCGCCGCCGCCCCGCAACGCCGTCCTGTTGGAGCCGGGGACGGCGCAGCTGGCCATCCGGGAGACGCACTTCGAACGCACGCCCGAGCGGCTGTCCAACCTGCGCATGGAGCTGGTCGACGCCGGCGACGTGGCGCCGCCCGTCTTGTCGACCGACGAGTTGGCGCCCAAGCTCGAGTTCGCCGCCATGTTCCTCCAGTTCGTGGGGGCCACGGCGGTGCAGATGTGGCACGACGCCGGCTCGAACATGAACACCTTCGGCGGCACGGCCGGGTCGGTGCACGTCGAGTCGCAGGAGGACGAGGTGCGCTCGCACTCCAACGCCGAGATGACCTATCACGGCGGCCGCTTCTTGCTGGAGCCGGGCCAGGCGCTGGTGGTGACGGTGCACGAGCCCGACCGCCCCTTCGTCTACTGGGGCCTGACGCTGGCCTCGCCCTGGATGGAGAGCTTCGACTACCGCTACACCACGACGGCGCTGAACAACCGCTCCGCGGCCCGCTCGGATGACGGGTCGTGGCGGATGGTCATCGCACCGTCTGATCCGGGACCGGGTGTGGCCAACTGGCTCGATACGGGCGGCCGGCTCGAGGGCTACATGCTGGTGCGTTGGGTGCTGGCCGATGGCCCGCCGCATCCGACCTGCGAACTGGTGTCGGTGGCGGACCTCGTCGGACCTGACTGACCCGACGGCGCTCACGGCTCAGACTTCGGCGGTCACCCCGAAACGCTCCATGTAGGCGGCCACGTTGGCCCGGTGGGTGGGCAGGTCGAGTCCGGTGTCGGCGAAGGAGTAGTCGTGTCCCGAGGCCCGGTGGGTGTGGCGGGCCGCTAGATAGTCGCCGAGCCGTAGACGATACGTATCTGAGAGGGGGAGGTCCCAGGTGGCGTAGAGGCGCTCGATGGTGCCCACGGGATCGCCGATGAGGTTGTGGTAGACGACGTCGGCGATCTGGTCGCTGGGGAGGTCGCCGGCATCTTGTTGGGATGTGACCTCATCCATCTGCATTTCGAGGCCCATGGCCATGAACTGGACGAGGGTGTCGTGGTCGACGTGTTCGGAGTGCATGTGGTGGAGCGTGGCCATCATGTCGGCCAGCGAGCCGATAACCCGGAGGGGGTCACGGTGGGTGATGACGACCTTGGCGTCGGGGTAGGTGGCGAAGACCAGCGGCAGTGACGAGAGGTGCGACGGCGCCTTGAGCACCCAGCGGGTGGTGGGCTCGGGGGTGAGGGCCTGGAGGGTCTGGAGCATGCGGCGGTGCCAGTCGTATATCGGGCCCTGGTCCCGGCCACTACGCCAGATCGTGTAGTCGGCCACGTTGTAGAGCCCGGTGTAGATGTCGCTGGAGAACTGGTGGGCGAAGGCGAAGATGCACTCGGTGGGCAGGTGGCCGCCGTTCTCGTGCATGGCCGTGAAGGCGGGGACCATCGCATCCATGAGGGTGATCTCGTCGTCGCACACCGTGGCCGCGGCGGCCGCGCTCTCGGCGGTGCGGGGGACGGTGGCGACCGGGGGGACGGTGTGGAGGAGCTCCCACAGCAGCGGCGGCCGGTTGTCCGGGTCGCAGGCCAGGAGCTCGTGCAAGAAGGTGGTGCCCGAGCGGCCCAGACCGGTCACCACGATGGGCGCCACCACCGGCTCGTCAACGATGTCGGGTTGCCGGCGCCAGAGGGCGACCAGGCGGAGACGGTTCTGCAGGATCAGCTGGATCTCGGCTCTGGTGCGCAGCCGGCCGGGCAGGTGGAGTTGGGCCTGATCGTCCAGGGAGGCACAGAGGCGAGCGAACGGCTCCTCCCACCACGTATCTCCGAAGTCACTCAGTCCGGTGACGGCGCACGCCGATCGGCGGAGCTCGTCGGGGTCCAGGGAGATGATGGAGCGGCCGTCGTCGCCCAGCCCGTGGCCCAGTGCGATGAGCTTCTCGGTCCAGGCGCTGCGTGGGGGCGGGACCCAGGGCATGGAGGGGAACCCTACGTGGACCGCCGCGTCGATGAGAGGGAGAATGGCGCGGTGTTCCCCTCGGTGGATCTGACCCTCGAACAGATCGTCGACCTGCTGGCGCTCGGGGAGGACCGGCTGGTGGAGGTGGGCCCGATCGGTGCAGGTGGGGGCGGAGATGTCGGCGGCGTGCTGGGTCACACCCAGCTCGAGCACGCCCTGCAGACCGCGGCCGTGCTGCGGGACTGGCACCCCGATGACGACGAGCTGGCGGTGGCCGGTCTCGTCCACGACATCGGGCATCTTCTCGACGCCGTGGGTGTGGCGGGTGTCGGTGATGCCGAGCATGCGGCCGCCGGCGGGGCGGCGGTAAGGGCGGCGTTGGGGGAGCGGGTGGCCACGCTGGTGGGACTGCATGTGGAGGCCAAGCGGTATCTCGTGGCGGACGAGGGCGGGTACGGCGGGACGTTGGCCGCCGACAGCGTTGCGTCACTGGCGTTGCAGGGAGGGGCTATGACCGCGGGGGAGCGCCGGGCCTTCGAAGCGCTGCCCCTGAGCGCCGAGGCCGTGGTGCTGCGCAGGGCCGACGAGAGCGGCAAAGTCGAGGGCTTGGTGGTGGACGATCTGGGGGAGTGGGTGCCGGTGCTAGAGCGCTTGTACGCACACGACGCCTGACAGTTGGCTACTGTCTGCCCCCGAGCCGGGCAAACGATCCGGGGCTGGGTCTGTGGGGGGTCTACGGGCAATGAGTGGTCGGGCGGCAGTGTGACCTGCGAAATTGGTACTGATTTTCGTAGGCTGACGCCCAAACACTCGTTTGACTCTTGATGCGAGAGGGGGGCACCGCCATGCATGCCATGGGAGTCCGGTCACGTGCAGTCCGTTCACGAGCAGCGCGCATCCTCGACCGACGTTCGGGTCCCGTGGTGGTGCGCATCGGCCTTGGCTGCGCCATCGTGGCCGGCGTCTGCCTGGCCCAGCTGACGGCCACCTCGAGCGCCGACAGCTCCTTCATCCCCGGCACGGCCAACGCCTCGGCCCAGGCCATTGCCTTGTCGCCCACCACCGGTGGCCTCAACTACTCCATCACCCTGGCCACCTCCATCGCGGCCTACCAGAACGCCCAATCCTCGGCGCTCTCCCAGACCATCGACCTCGGCACCATCGGCACCGCCCTCGAGGCCGAGGGATGTAACAGTTCGCCCCCCACCCTGCCCAAGTCCGACGTGCCGCCACCGGTCCAGGCCGAGTCCATCAACGGCAACCAGACCGTGGCGACCAGCGTCCTGGCGTCCTCGACCCGGCTGGGCCTGGGCGTCGGCACCGAGACCGCAACCGCAACCACGGTGCCCTCCAGCTCCTCGGACACCTCGACCGGCGCCATCACCGTGCCGGGCGGCCTCATCACCGTCGGCGCCCTCAACTCGCACTCCAGCGTGGCCATCGTCAACGGCAACACCCGCACCGCCACCTCCACCTCCAATGTCGGCGACATCTCCATCGACAAGGGTCTGATTGAACTGACCGGTCTGAAGTGGACGGCGACGGAGACGTCGGGAGCGACTACGGCATCGAGCGGGACGTTCACCCTGGGGGCGCTCAAGGTGGCCGGTACCACCGTCAACCTCCCGGCGGTGAACATCACGACCGAGCTCAGCATCATCAACACGCTGCTCACCGCCGTCGGTCTCAACATTCAGTGGCCGGCCCAGACCACCCTCAACGACGGGACGATCGGCATCTCCCCGTTGCGCATCGGCATCGACAACAACACGCTCGGCCAGGAAGTCATCGGGGCCAACCTCAGTTCGGTCCAGTCGGTGCGTGAGGCACTCGTGAACGCCATCTTGAAGGCCGACTGCAACCTGGCGGCCGAGATCACGGTGTCCGACATCGGCGTCGGCGTGCTGGCCGGCGGCGGCAACCTCAACCTCGACCTGGGCGGCGCCACGGCACTCACGAGCGATGCCGCCACGGTCTCACCCTTCGGCCCCGGCGGCTCGGCGACTGGTCTGGGCGACTCGGGCACCGGGCCCATCGACACCGGCGCCGGCTCGGACCTGGGCGGTGGCTTCGGCGACGGCTCGACCGTCCTGCCCGGGACGACCACGACGACCGGCTCCGGTGGGGGTGCGGGTGGTGGCAACGGCTCGGGCGCCTCCTCGCTTGGACCCGTGCAGAAGACGACGGACTGCATCAGCCTCGGCCCGGCCGGCGGAGGTTGCAACAAGATGAACGCGGCCGTGCCCATCGGCCTCATCGGTCTGGCGTTGGTGGTGGCGCTGGCCGCCTGGGACTACATCCGACAACGCCGGCATGCTCGCATGTCCGGACAGGAGGTTGCGACGTGAGCGACACCAACCCGAGCAGCACGAGCAGCACGAGTAGCACGAGTGGCAGCGGTAGCGGCACCAGCAAGCTCCGGTTGTCGGCCGCCAAGTCGAACTCCCGCCTCCTCAAGGGCTACGGCCCGCTGGCGGCGCTGTTGGTGGCCTTCGTCCTGATGGCCACGTTGGTGCCGACGGTGGCGCCGACCCAGAACGTGGTGCATGAGTCCACGGGCAGCGTCAACGCCACCACGGGCGGCGGGGGCAGCGGCGCCGGGGGCGGCACGAGCACCGGCACCACCACGCCCGGCGCCACGGGCACGACGACGCCCGGCACGGGAACCGGCGCCGGCGGCACCGCAACTGTCGGCGGCACCACTGGTGGGACCTCGGCCGTCAAGTCAGGCAGCGGGGCGGCCGTGACCGGAAAGACCACGTCGTGTCCCGGGCAGGCCACGCAGGTGTCGGGCGACCCCTACTCGCCGCCCTGCATCGCCTTCTCGGGCAGCAACGGGGGGGCCACCACGCAAGGCGTCACGGCGAACTCGATCACGCTGTCGTACCGGATCACGTCGGACTCGCAGAGCTTCCAGCAGACGCTGGCCTCGCTCGGCGGGGCCAACATCACCGACACCACGGCCGACATCGAGCGCACGATCAACGCGCTGGCCACCTACTTCGACAACCACTTCCAGTTCTACGGGCGCAAGCTGAACATCCAGTACTTCAACGGCCAGGGCAGCATCACCAACGAACTGCTGGGCACCGGTCAGCAGCAGGCCGACGCCGATGCCGTCACGGTGGGGCAGTCGATCAAGGCCTTCGGTGAGCTCAACGGCACCAGCGAGCCCTACGACACCGCACTGGCGGCCCAGCACGTGATGTCCTTCGGTGCGCCCTACCTGTCGGCCAGCTTCATGGGTCAGTACGCGCCGTACATGTGGAGCATCGCCACCGAGGGCAACGACGTGGTCTCGGCCGTGGGCGACCTGTACCTGAAGTCGCTGGCCGGCGGCAACGCCACCTACGCCGGCGGATCGCTCCAGGGCAAGCCCCGCAAGGTGGCCATCCTCGCTCCCTCCAACCCGTGGTACCAGTCGTCGGCTCAGTCCGCTGCCGCCCAGGCCACGGCCGCCGGCCATCCCTTCGCCGACTCCATCCAGTACCAGTTGAACCTGGCCACCCTGTCGAGCCAGGCCGCCAACGTGATCAGCCAGTTGCAGAACGACGGCATCACCACGGTGGTCTGCGGTTGTGACCCCGTCTTCCCGGTCTACCTGACCTCCCGGGCCGCCGAACAGGGCTACACGCCCGAGTGGGTGGTAGCCGGGGTGGCGCTCACCGACGCTGACATCGTGGGGCAGCTGTTCCAGCAGAGCGAGTGGTCCCATGCCTTCGGCGTCACCTTCGCCGGACCGGTCGAGGCCAAGCAGAACACGTTCGGCTACGCCGCCTACAAGTCGATCAACCCGGGCTCGGAGCCGGCCAACTCGGTCGACCTCATTTACGAGCAGATGTACCAGATGGCTATCGGCGTTGAGATGGCGGGTCCCGATCTGACACCGCAGAACTTCGAGGCGGGCATGCGGGCGTATCCAGGGAGCCAGGCGGGGGCCGCCAACGCCTTGTACGGAACCTGGGACTTCCCGACCGGGCACTTCACCCCGCAGGTGGACTCGGCCTTCATCTACTGGGATCCCAACAAGGTGTCGCCCTACAACGACAAGGTGGGCGGGTACGTGGTCTCGACCTCTCGATACAAGACAGGCTCCTACCCCGCTGCCGCCCTGCCGCTCCCGTCCAACTTCCCGATCACGCCGCAGGGGAACTAGGGCGCTCCGGTGGCCATCCCCCTCACTGGCGTGCTCGCCAAGACATCGCCCCGCGTGCGCGGCGTCGGGCTCTCGGTGGCCGTCGCGCTCATCCTGCTGTTCGTCACGCCGGTGTTGTTTCACCACGACATGCCGCGAGGCCAGGTCCTCCTCGGCGCCGAGCAGGGTTCCATTAACGGCTTGTTGGCCCTCGGACTGGTCCTGACCTACCGGGCGTCGCGGGTCATCAACTTCTCCTACGGCGCCATGGGTGCGCTGGCTGCCACCGTCGGGGTGGAACTCAACCTGTCCAAGCACATCAACTGGTTCATCTGCATCGCCATCTCCCTGGCCGTCGGCGCGCTGCTCGGCCTGGTGGTCGACTTCATCATCCGTTGGCGCTTCTTCACCGCGCCCCGCCTCATTGTCATGGTGGTGACCATCGGGCTGGCCCAGCTCTTCGGCGGCATCCAGCTGTTCGTGCCGACGTGGCTGCACGGACCCAGCATCGTGGGCTCGGTCACCACGCCTCTGACCGCGCATAGCCAGTTCGTTTTCCCGGACCTCTTCAACGGCAATGACCTCCTCATCGCCATCGCCATTCCCATCGTCCTCATTGCCATGGGTTGGTTCCTGTTGCGCACCGATGCCGGCACGGCCGTGCGCTCGGTGGCAGACAACTCGGACCGGGCCATGTTGCTGGGCATCCCCGTCAAGCGCCTGTCGACCCTGGTGTGGGTGATCGCCGGCGTGCTGGCCGCCCTGACCAGCACGTTGAGTGCTCCGTCGCAGGGCGTCACTATTGCGGCCGGCGCCGGACCAGCCCTGATCCTGCCCGCGCTGGCCGCCGCCATCATCGCCGGCATGGAGAACCTGCCGGTGGCCTTCGGCAGCGGCGTAGCGCTGGGCATCATCAGCGGCTTCCTCGAGTTCAACCTGCCTCGATACGGCGCCCCCGTGGCCGACGTCGTCAACCTGGTCGCCATCCTGATCGGACTGTTGTTTTTCCAGCGCAAGCGCAGCCGGGCCAACGATGCCGAAGAGACCTTCTCGGCCACCGGTATCCTCAAGCCCATCCCGGCCGCCCTGCGCAGGCTGCCCGAAGTCATGGCCGGCCGAGCCGTCATAGGCGCCATCGTGGCTGCTGTCATCATCATTATCCCGCTGGTGGCCGGTCCGGGCACGATTCTCGAATACACGGCGGCCCTCATTTACGGGATGATCGCCCTCTCATTGGTCGTCCTGACCGGCTGGGGCGGCAACGTCAGCCTGGGACAGTTCGCCTTTGCCGGCGTGGGCGGCGTGTTAGCCGGCGACCTCATTGAGAAATTGAACGTCGACTTCTTCTTGTGTTTGGCCGCCGCTGGCGCTGCTGGGGCCGTACTGGCGGTCATCGTCGGCGTTCCCGCCCTACGCATCCCCGGTGCCTACCTGGCCGCCGTCACCCTGGCCCTCGGCGTGGCTATGAACTCCTTCATCCTCAACCCGACGTTCTTTCCTAAAGAAATCCCGCAGAACTTCCTGCGCCCCATCCTGTGGGGACGCTTCAATCTGGCCAGCAACCGGCCCTTCTACTTCTTGGTGCTGGGGTTCTTGTTATTGACCATCTTGTTCATTCAGGGTTTGCGCAAGGCCCGGTCCGGCCGGGTGCTCCTGGCCACCAGAGATAACTCGAAGGCCGTGGCGGCCATGGCGGTCCCGCCGGTGCGCACCAAGATCGTCGGCTTCGTGCTGGCCGGCGTCATCGCCGGGGTGTCCGGTGGTTTCTACGCCACCCTGCTGGGCGCCGTCGGCCTGAGCACGTTCGACCCCTCCTACGGCCTGGTCGTGTTCTCCATGGCCGTCATCGGCGGGCTTGGCTCCATTAGCGGCGTCCTCATGGGCGTGGCCCTCATTGAGGTCCTGAGCTATTCGTTCCCCAAGTACCAACTGATCTTCACCGGTGTCGGACTGTTGTTCGTGCTGATCTTCCTGCCCGGCGGTCTGGGTGAGGGCGTGCAGTACGTGCGCGACCGCCTGCTCCGTGTGGTGGCCCTGCGCCGCAACATCCTGGTGCCGAGCCTGGTGGCCGACCGCAAGGTCGAGAAGGCCGCCGGAGCCACGGCTAGGCCAGCCGACGCCGACGCCGACGTTGACGTTGACGATGACACCGCCGAAGTCCCAGCCGTGGGGGCGCCGACGACCCATCCCGAGTTCGCTCCACCCGGTGTAGCCGCTCAGCTCGTCACGCCCGAGACCCCCATCGTCTTCTCCTGCAAGAAGGTCGAGGTCTCCTACGGCCCCGTGCAGATCCTCTTCGGCGTCGATCTGGACGTGCACGAGGGCGAAATCGTCGCTCTCCTCGGCACCAACGGGGCCGGCAAGTCGACGTTGCTCAAGGGCGCCGTCGGTCTGGTCCGCGTCGGCGGCGGGTCGGTCAAACTGCACGGCACCGAAATCAAGGGCGAGCCGGCCGAATCAGTGGCCCGCAAGGGCCTGGCCCTCATGCCCGGCGGCCGGGGCATTTTCCCGACCCTCACCGTCGACGAGAACTTGCGCCTGGGCACCTGGATGATCCGCAAGGACCAACACGCCGTCACCGACGCCAAGCAGAAGGTGGTCGAACTCTTCCCGATCCTGCGGCAGCGGGGCCACCAGCAGGCGGGCAACCTCTCGGGCGGCGAGCAGCAGATGCTCTCGCTGGCCATGGCGCTCATGGTGACGCCGAAGATCCTCATGATCGACGAGCTCTCACTGGGCCTGGCCCCCACCATCGTGGCCCAGCTCCTCGAGGTCGTGCGCATGTTGCACGAGTCCGGCACCACCATCATCGTGGTCGAGCAGTCCGTCAACGTCGCCCTCCAGCTGGCCGAACGGGCCGTCTTCCTCGAAAAGGGCGAGGTGCGCTTCAGCGGCCGCACCTCCGAGCTGCTCGACCGTCCCGACATCCTGCGGTCTGTCTTCATTGCCGGGGCCAACTCGGTCTCCGAGTCACCTCCCCCGAGTGGGAGTGACGTCGGTTCCGACTCGCAGGGTGCCAACGGCAAGGAGCCCATCCACGCCTCCGCCTCGGCCGCTCTGGCCATCGGCAACGGGCACGTACGGGTCCCACCCCCGGCCGACGCCCCGCTCATCCTCGAGTGCAACGGCGTGCAGAAGCGCTTCGGGGGCATCGCCGCCATTCAGGACATCTCGCTCGGTCTGAGAGATGGCGAGATCCTGGGCCTCATCGGTCACAACGGCGCCGGCAAGACCACCTTCTTCGACTGCGTGTCCGGCTTCCTGCCCCTCGATGGCGGTCGCATCCGCCTCGGTGGCGTCGACATCGATGCCTGGCCGGCCCACGTCCGGGCCAACGCCGGACTCGGACGCACCTTCCAAGAAGCCCGCCTGTTCCCCTCACTCACCGTGGCCGAGACCATCTCGGTGGCCCGGGAACGACACTTGGCCTCGCGCGACATGATCGCGGCCGGACTGCGCCTGCCGGCCTCGCTCGACTCCGAAGCCGACGTGCTCGTCGAAGCCGAGGAGCTCGTCATGCTCATGGGCCTCGATGCGTTCCGGGAGAAGCTCGTGGGTGAACTCTCCACCGGCACCCGCCGCATCGTGGAGCTGGCCTGCGTGCTGGCCCAGGAGCCCGGCGTCCTGCTCCTCGATGAGCCCTCCGGTGGCGTGGCCCAGCGCGAGACCGAAGCCATGGGGCCGCTCCTCATCCGCGTGCAGCAGCACACGGGCTGTTCCATCTTGGTGGTCGAGCACGACATGCCGTTGCTCACCACCATCTGCGACCGCATGATCGCGCTCGAGCTCGGTGAAGTGATCGCGGAAGGTACGCCGGCCGAAGTGTTGGAGCACCCGGCCGTGATTGAGTCCTACTTGGGCGTGAACGAGTCGACCATCAACCGTTCCGGCGCCAGCTCGAGCGCCAGCGTCTAGCTACGTTGTCGGCTCGTCCAGAGCGGCGATGGCCGTGAGGCCAGCACCCGGCCACTCGGCGCATAGAACTTGAGCAGCCCGTTGGCGTTGCCCTCCATGCGCCATCGGCCCTCATGCACCGTGTGATGGTGAAAATCGCACAACGTCGCCAAATTGATCAGGTCGGTCGGTCCGCCATCGGCCCAGTGCACGATGTGGTGCACCTGGGTGAAGGTGGCATGGGCGCAGCCGGGGAAGCGGCAGTGCCGATCGCGCCGGGCCGCCTCCCGCTTTTGCGCTCCGGTCGGATTGCGCTTGGCGCGCCCTTCGAACATGGTGTGCCCGAACGCGTCATCGACGGCCAGGGCGACCCGGGCATCGCAGGTGATACGCCGGATGGCTTCGGCGCTCAAGAGACCCAGTCCCTCGATCTCCGCGCTCCCGCTCCCACCGCGCAGCAGCGTCCAGTCCGTGTGGGCCACCACGAAGTAGCCACCCCTCGTGCGGCCCGTGCCACCAACCGACGTAGCGCCACGACACCAGTCGATGAAGGTGTCGCACAGCCGGTGCTCCCACGGCGTCTCGCCGTCGTGGGGCCGGGCCTTGGCCGCCCGGGTCAGGGCCGACTTGGCGATGGCGTAGAGATCGCCGGGGAGCAGCGCGCTGATGGTGCCGCGCGCATCGTTGAAGCGTAGATAGCGGTCCTCGAACGTGACCGCCGGCCGCGCCGCCCCATCGCGTCGCCGCCCCAGCAGGTCTTTCAGTTGGCGCACGGTGCACTCCTGGGCCTGGCGCAGGACCGCAGCGTCGGTCTCGGGCGTGGCCAAGCGGACCGCCACCGCGGTCTTGTCGAAACTCAGTGCGCCGACCCGCAACCCTTGGGCCAGGTGGGGCAGGTCCCACAAGCGGGCCGCCACCGACGAGATCATCCGACCGGAGATCTCTGAGGTGCCGAAGCGCTCGGTGATCCAGGCTGCGGTCGAGGTGGCACCCTCGGAACGCCACGCTTCCCGGCGGTCCAGCTCGCCCACCACCGTCATGAGCGCGCCCTGGGCGCTGGAGATGACCTGCATGAGGCGCTCGGCCTCGAGCATCAGGTCCGCTGATGACGTCTTTGCGACCAGTGCCTCCACATAGCAAAAACGGTCGCCCCAGCACTCGAAGAGTCCCCAAAAAGGTTAAAAGTCGAGCAGTTCCAACTTTTCCAGTCGCTCCCGAGCTTCGTCGTCGGTCGGCGTGAACACGACGAGTCGGGTGCCCAGATGCGGGCCCAACCAGTAGGACGAGTGGTCCAGCCGCAACAGGCCGACCGCGTCGTGATGCAGGAGCTTGACCCGGTTCTCCACGCCCGACACGTCACGCCGCTCCCACATGGAGACGAACTCGGGCGAGGCCTCGGACAGCCGCCGCACCAGGTCCTTCCAGGCCGGCTCGCCCATGTGGTCGGCCATGTTCAAGCGGAACTGGGCCACCATCCGGCGCATGTTGTCCTCCCAGTCGACCAGCACCGACCGCCACTGCGGGTGGGTGAAGCCCAGCCACAACACGTTGCGATCCTCCAACGCGGCGGCGCGCAGATCAGAGAACAACCGGCCGTAGGTGGCGTTGTAGGCCAAGAGGTCGAATCGTGGATTCGACACCGACGCCGGGAACGGCGCCAGCTGGTCCAACATCACCTGCACGGCGGGAGCGAGCGACTGGCACTCCTGGGCGATGAAGTGGTCGTCCAGGCCGGCCAGGGTCATGACGTGGGCCCGCTCATGGGGGTCCAGCAGGAGGGCTCGGCCCACCGCCTCCATGACCTGGGCCGACACGTTGATGTCGCGGCCCTGCTCGAGCCAGGTGTACCAGGTCACGCCCACGCCGGCGATCTGGGCCAGCTCCTCCCGGCGCAGTCCGGGGGTGCGGCGCCGCCCGGCCGAGGTCAGGCCGATCTGCTGGGGCGTGATGCGCTCCCGGCGGCTGCGCAGGAAGGCACCCAGCTCCTGGCGCTGTAACACCTGTCCGTAGGTCATATTCCCAGTCTGACCCCACGCTGATGCCATTACCAGTTGCCGTCACTACCAGGATCAGTGGGCCTCTGGTACCAGGCTCGCACTACCCCCATACTGTTGCGATGGCTCTTTTGGTTGAGGCGACCCCGGCCTCGGACTCGGCTTCGGCTGCGCTGTCACCTCTGGGACTGATCACCGTCCTGGTCGGCGTCTTCCTGCCCGTGACCGACTTCTTCATCGTCAACGTCGCCTTACCGACCATCGACCGCGACCTCAAGGCCTCGGCCGGCATGCTGCAGCTGGTGGTGGCCGGTTACGCCATTGCCTACGCCGTGCTGCTGGTGGTGGGTGGTCGCCTGGGCGACGCGCTGGGCCGGCGCCGGCTCTTCCTCATCGGCATGGCGTCGTTCACCGTGACCTCGCTGCTGTGCGGGGTGGCGCCCAATATCCAGCTGCTCGTGGCCTTCCGGGCCCTCCAGGGAGCGGCGGCTGCGATGATGCTGCCTCAGGTCCTCTCCACTATCCAGGCCACCACGACCGGGAACGCGCGCAACCGGGCGCTGGGCCTCTACGGCGCCGTGGGTGGCATCGCCTCGGCCATCGGGCAGGTCCTCGGCGGCGTGCTCGTCTCGGCCGACATCGGCGGTTCGCAGTGGCGCTCCATCTTCTTGGTCAACGTCCCGGTGGGCATCGTGGGCTTCATGGTGGCCCGCAAGGTCGTGCCCAACACCAAGTCGGACGATCCGGCACCGGTCGACACTCGGGGCACGCTCCTATTGGCCGCCACCCTCCTGGCCGTGCTGGTGCCCCTGACCGAAGGACGCTCGCTGGGCTGGCCCTGGTGGACCATCGTGCTGCTGGTGCTCAGCCCGGTCGGCGCCTGGGCCTTCATCCGCACCGAGAAGGCGG
Source organism: Acidimicrobiales bacterium (assembly GCA_036268485.1). Lineage (GTDB taxonomy): Bacteria > Actinomycetota > Acidimicrobiia > Acidimicrobiales > RAAP-2 > Bog-473. The sequence continues at coordinate 6,603 of DATAUC010000026.1, read as the reverse complement.
TCGAGGACAGCGGCCGCATGCCGCTGGTGCCGCTCTCGCTGCTCGAGGCGCCCAGCATGCGCAAGGGCCTGCTCGTCGGCCTGCCCTTCTTCACGGCCTTCGGCGGCTTCATGTTCGTCTACGCGTTGACGCTGCAGGACGGCGCCCACCTCAGCGCCGTGCGCACGGGTGTGATCCTGCTGCCCATGGCGCTCGGCTTCCTGGGGTCGTCGCTCTCGGTGGCCCGCCTGCTGGCCCGCTACGGCCGCTGGGTGCTGGTGGCCGGTGGCCTGGTCCAGGCGCTGGGGCTCGTGCTCATCGGGGCCGCCCTCTCGGCCAGCTGGCCCCATCCCAACGGCTTCCTGCTGATTCCAGGCATGCTCATCATCGGCACCGGGCAGGGCATGTTGATGAGCCCCATCTTCGGCGTGGTGCTCTCCGACGTGCCCACCCACCTGGCCGGCGCCGGCAGCGGCGTCACCGCCACCATGCAACAGGGCTCGTTGGCCCTGGGCGTGGCCACCGTGGGCAGCGTCTTCTTGACGCTGACCACCCACATCGGAGCGCTGCACGCCAGCCTCATCGTGCTGGGCGCCCTCTTCGTGATCGCCCTCAGCGTCAGCGTGCTGAGTCTGCGCCTCGTACGGTCAGCGACGCCGACCTCAGCCGCCGATTAGGACGCCTGGCTGACCGAGCTCATGTTGAAGTCGGGGATGCGCAACGGCGGCATGATCGTCCGGTTGAGGTATTCACCCAACTCGCGGCCGAGGGCCCGCACCGGCGTGCCCACCTCAATGGTGCGGGCCAACAGGTCGACCGGGCTCTCGTTGAAGCGGAAGTTGTTGCCTGCCCCCACCACGACGCCGTCCTCAATGACATAGACGCCGTCACGGGTCAGACCGGTGAGCAGCAAGGTGGCCGGATCGACCTCGCGGATGTACCACAGGCAGGTCAGCAGCAGGCCGCGTTCGGTGCGGGCCACCATCTCATCGACGGTGCCGCCCGAGCCGTCGGCGTGGCCGAGGCCCTCCGAGGGCGCCGCCCGCAGGATCAGGTTGTCGATGTAGGGCGCCACGGGCACGCCGGAGCGCTCGGCGCCCGCCCGGTGGTAACGCAACTGGTTGAGCACGCCGTCGTGCACCCAGTCGGTGCGGGCCAGGGGGAGACCGTTATCGAAGATGGAGGCTTCCGAGGAGGACGCCCCGGTCGCCGCGAAGGGCAGGCACGCCAGCCCGGGCTCGGTGGGGTCGCTGTAGAGCGAGAAGTGGATGTCCGAGAGGCGATCGCCCACCCGGGTGCGGCCGGGCAGACCGGGTCCAGTCGGTGGGGCGGAGAAGACGGTGCGGCCGTCCTCGGCGTCCTGGCCGCCCATGCCGTAGAAGAGGAGCGAGCCCATCATGTCGGCCACCCCCGACGGCGGCAGGATGACCTCGTAGCGGCCGGCCTCCAATGCGATGGGTGGCGCGGCGGCCCATTCCAGGCGCCGCCACAACTCGTCCTCCATGGCCCCGAAGGACAACGACGCCATGTCCTCGGCTCCAGCGCCGGTCCAGGCCGAGCGCCCGCCGTCGGGGGAGCGACCGACCAGGTTGACCGCCCCCGTGGGCTGCACCCACGACACCCGCAGCCCGGTGGACGAGCCCACGTAGAGGGTGGAGACGCCGTACTCGGCGAAGCCGGCCAGCACGATGTCACGGGCCCGGGCCCGCTCGAAGGCACCGGACAGACCCGAGAGCACGCCGCTGAGCACCGACAGGTCGGTCTCGACCGGGGCCTGGCCGAACGTGCTGGCAGCGGAAGCCGAACCCAAGACCAGGGGGGCGGCGTCGTCGGCCGGCTGGGCCTCGCGGGCGTCGGCCAGGGCGGCGTTCACCATCTCGCCCACGTCCGCCACCCCAGAGCGCCGGGCCGTGCCCACGCACCAGGGGCCCTCGGAGCCGCCGGCCGAGGTGATGACGATCACCGTCACCGAACGGTCGCGCCGCACCCCGTTGGTCGTGGTGGTGTTGAGGGCGAAGCGGACGTCGGCGTGACTGGTTTCATCGACGAGCACGATGCAGGCGTCGGCGCCGGCCCGGGACGCCGCGCCCAGGGCATCTTCGACCACGGTCTGGGCCTCAATCATGCGAGCTCCACCGTCACGATCATCGTCCCGCCTCCTCGCGGGCATTGAGCACCCGCACACCGCGCACCAGGACGGACGGGCACCCGTGCGACACCGGGGCCACCTGGCCCGGCTGGCCCTTGCCGCAGTTGAACGCCCCACCCAACACGTAGGTGGAGGAGCCGCCCACGGCCTCCATGGCGCCCCAGAAGTCGGTGGTGGTCGCTTGATACGCCACATCGCGCACCTGCCCCGCCAACTTCCCGCCCACAATGGCGAAGAAGCGTTGGCCGGTGAACTGGAAGTTGTAACGCTGCATATCGATGGACCAGCTCTTGTCGCCCACGATGTAAAGACCGCGCTCGACGCCGGCAATGAGGTCGGCCGTCGTCGGACCCGAGTCGCCCGAGTGGGCCAGCGACACGTTGGCCATGCGCTGAATGGGCACGTGCAGCGGCGAGTCGGCGAAGGCGCACCCGTTGGAGCGTTCGAAGCCCATGGAGGCGGCGATGGAGCGGTCGAGCTGGTAACCGACCAGCGTGCCGTCGCGGATGAGATCGAAGGACTGCCCGGCCACGCCCTCGCTGTCGATGGCGACAGTGGCCAGGCCGTGCTCAACGGTGCGGTCGCCCGTGACGTGCATGACGCCTGAGCCGTAGGCCAGCGAGCCCAGCTGGTCGAAGGTGGCGAAACTGGTGCCGGCGTAGGCCGCCTCGTAGCCGACGGCCCGGTCGAGCTCGGTGGCGTGCCCGATTGACTCGTGGATAGTCAGCCACAAATTCGACGGGTCGACCACCAGGTCGTAGGTGCCCGCCTCCACCGACGGGGCGGCCAGTTTCTCGGCCAGCAGGGTCGGCAATTGCGCCAGTTCGGCCTGCCAGTCCCAGCCGTACTCGGGCCCGTCGGCCAGGTACTCCCAACCCCGGCCCACCGGAGGCGCCAACGTGCGCATGGTCTCGAAGCCGCCACCGCCGCCACCACCAGCACCGTCGAGAGCCAGCGCCTCGAGTTGGGGGTGGAGCCGCACGCGGTGCTGCGTGGCCCGGGTCCCGTTGAGGTCGGCCAGGTAGGTCTCCTCGCTCACGCTGAGCACGGTGGCCGTGACGTGGGAGACAACGGGATCACTGAGCAGCCGCCGGCTCCAGTTTTCGAGCAGCGCCACCTTCTCCGACAGCGCGATGGTGGCCGGATCGATCCGGAAGGCGCTGGTCCATTGCACCTCGCCGTGCGAGGGTTCGGGAGCGAGTTCGACGCGTCCGCCGCCGGCCTGGGCGGTGACTCGAGCCGTCTGCATGGCCAGGCGGACCAGGTTGGCCGCCTCCTCGGGCCGCACGTCCACCGTGGCGGCAAACCCGACCGCCCCATCGACCACCACCCGCACCCCCATGCCGAACTCGGTGGTGTCCGAGCTGCCCTCGGGCACCCCGTCGCGCATATGGATGTCCTGCGAGCGGATGCGCTCGACCCGCAGCTCGGCGTGCGCGCAACCCCCGCCCTCTGCCGTGGACAGCGCGGCGTCGGTCAGCGCGGCGAGCTCGTCGGGGGAGAGCGGCATCAGTCGGTGACCCCGCCCGCGCTCCCGCCCCCGCTCGCCGCCACAGGCGTCGGTTGACGGATACCCAGCCCGGCCGAGGTGTATATGGCATCGATCAGTTCCATGGTGCGGATGGCGTCCGACGCCGTGGTGGAGAAGTGCGCCCCGTCCTCGACGGCGGCCACGAAGGCCTCGAGTTGGTAGTCGTAGGTGGCCCGGCGCGAGAAGCGCTCCTTGCGGGTGCCCGAGGCCGTCTCGATCTTGACCCGGTGGCCGAACTGCGGTGCGAAAGGGTTGAAGACGCTCAGGGTGCCCTCGCTGCCCACCACTGCGGCGTGCAGGCGTAGCAGCGAGGAGGAGAACATGGAGCACCGGATGCGGGCCGTGCCGCCTTCGGGGAGCGAGAACCTCGCATCCATGGCGCGGTCGACGCCGGCCGAGGACAGCTTGGCCTTGGCGCTGATGACCCGCGGACCGGCGGCCAGCAGCCGCAGCAGCGAGACGGGGTAGCAGCCCATGTCCATGGTGGCCCCGCCGGCCAGGCCGAGCTGGTAGCGGATGTCGCCCCGCTTGGCCAAGGGCGCCGCGAAGGAGATGTCGATCTCCTTGATAATGCCGAGCTCGCCCGACTGCACGATCTCGACCAGGCGCTTGGTCATGGGGTGGTACTGGTAGTGGAACGCCTCCATGACGACGAGACCGGGGTGGGCGCTCGCAGATTCCGCCACCTGGCGGGCCTCGTCGGCGTTGGCCGTGAAGGGCTTCTCGCACAGGACGTGCTTGCCCGCATTCAGGGCGGCGATGGTCCAGTGCCCGTGCAGGCCGTTGGGCAGCGGCACGTAGACGGCCTGAATGTCGGGGTCGGCCAGCAGCGCCTCGTAGGAGTCGTGTACGTGGGGGATCTTGTGCTTCTTGGCGAAGGCCTGCGCCTTGGAGAGGTCGCGGGCCGCCACGGCCACCACCTCGGCCCGGCCGGTGCGGTGGGCCGGCTTGATGAGGGCGGCCGGCGCGATGGCCGCCGCGCCCAGGATCCCGATCTTCAACATACGGCCCTCGTTTTCGGGTTGTCATCCTCGAAGGGGATGCGGGCCAGGGCCAGCTTGGGTGGCAGCGGGGGCGGCGACGGTCGCGCCGCCGGCGCCACGCCGGCCGTACCAGTGGACGTGGACGCCGGCGCCGTCGTGGTCTTGAGGTGCTCGATGGCCGCCCGCACGTCGAAGGCCAGCGAGTTGGCCATGTCGCGCGACAAGCCTTCGCGCACAACCACCCGCAGCACGGCCAACGAGTCAGCGTCGGCGGCCAGGCGGTAGGCCGGGACGACCCAGCCGCGCAGGCGCAGCCGCTCGGACAGGGCGAACACATCGAGGTCCGATCCCTCGGCGGCCCGGACGGCCACCACCGGCAGGTCCGTGCCGCCGGCCACCACCTCGAGGTCGTCCAGCTCGCCCAGAGCGCCGGCCAGCCATTGGGCGGTCCCGGCCAACGCCTCCATGATCTCGGTGTACCCGCTCCGGCCCAATCGAATCAGGTTGTAGTACTGGGCCACGATCTGCGAAGCGCCCCGCGAGAAGTTCAGCCCGAAGTTGGCGTGCGAACCACCCAGATAGTCGACCTCGAAGATCAGCTCCTGAGGCAGGTCGGCCTGCTCGCGCCAGATGACCCAGCCCACGCCCGGATAGACCAGCCCGTACTTGTGGCCGCTCACGTTGATGGAGCGCACCCGGGGCAGGCGGAAGTCCCACACCAGATCGGGCTGGAGGAACGGCGCCACAAAGCCGCCCGAGGCGGCGTCGACGTGCAGCGGCACATCCCACCCATTCGCCGAGTTGACGACACCCAATGCGGCGTCCAAGGCCGCGATGGGTTCGTACTGGCCGGTGTAGGTCGAGCCCAGGATGCCCACCACGCCGATGGTGTTCTCGTCGACCAGGGCCATGGCCTCGTCGACCCCGATCACGAAGCGCGACAGCGTCAGCGGCACGTAGCGGGGCTCGACGTCGAAGTAGCGGGCGAACTTCTCCCAGCACACCTGGACGTTCGCTCCCATGACGATGTTCGGGCGATCCGAGGGGAGCCCAGCCGCTGTCCGGGCCGCCCGCCAGCGAAACTTCATGGCCAGACCGGCCAGGTGGATGGCTTCGGAGCTCCCGACGGTGGCCGTGCCCACGCCGTCGTGCTCCTCGGCCGCCCCGAACAGGCGGCTCAGCATGTTCACACAGCGGTCCTGCAGGCCGACGGTCTGGGGGTACTCGTCCCAGTCGATGGCGTTCTTGTTGGCCGTCTCGACGAGGAGGCGGTCGGCTTCGTCGTCCATGTACGTGGTGACGAAGGTGGCCAGGTTGAGTGCGGGATTCGCATCGAGGGCCAGCTCGTCGTGGATGAGCTGGTACGCCGCCTGGGGATCCATCGTCTCCTCGGGCAGGACGAAGCGGAGAATGGAGTGGGTCATGCCGCGTGAGGCGTAGGTGGGCGCGACGTGGCTGGGAGCTGTATCGAGCGGGACCTTGCGGCTAAGCATGGTCACGGACGCTAACAGTGGTTTTGGGGTCCCCGTCCGTCTTTCCTGGTCCGGCGTGGTCGGCGTTCGTCCGCCGGGCGTGGCGCCGGGTGGATGGGGCGTGGTGTGGCAACGGTGGCGGGCATCTGTCAGCATCGTCGACGTCATGGCACGCCGAGGCACGCCGCCGCTCCCTCCCTCACCACTTCCGGTCCCGACCGGCGGCTCGTTCGGCGGGGTGACGGTCCGCCAGGCCACCGGGGCCGATGTGGCGCCCATGGCGGCCCAGCTCTGCCGGGCCTTCGCCGACGACCCCGTCATGGCGCACGTCTTCCGCGACGAGGGTCGCCGCACGAAGGCCATGACGGCCTACTTCACCAGCCAGATGCGGGGCGACTACCTCCCCTTCGGTGGGTGTTACACGACCGATGACCACCTCGGTGCCGCCGTCTGGGGCCCCGCCGGCAAGCCACTGCTCACCGGGATTGC
>DATAUC010000025.1:0-16393 GCA_036268485.1 Acidimicrobiales bacterium | reverse complement strand
CTCGAGGGGCTGAGGCCGAAGGCGGTGACGATGGCATCCATCTCCAGAGGCATGGGGGCCAGGATCACAACCTGGCGGTGACCGGAATCAGTGGGCATGGCCAGTAGCTTGCCCGCCGGCGGTGATCACTGCATGGGTTGGCCCGGTGCTGCCCGCGCCGGTACCCCGCAGGCCCGACCCGGTCTCAGTCGTTGTGGCGCGAACGGCCCAGCACGGCACCGTCGCGGAGCACAGAGACGGGGCCGTCCTCGCTTACCGCAATCACGGTGGCCAGGGGATCGTCATGGCTGTAGCGCCGACCGGACGTGTGGCGTGTGCCGCCAAACGCCTCAACCGTCGTTTCCGCCGCCGCGCTCGGTATCAGCCGTACGCCAAGCTGTCGGAGCGATCCCTGGGCATCGAACACGGCCGCTCCATCGACCTGGGCCAGCGCATGGCGGAGCGGGGCGAGGTGGGCGGCAGTGCGGATTCGGAGAGGCGGGGGAGTGGGAAGCCGCTCTTCCACCGGGGGACCGGGCTCGGCATCGGGCCGGTAGATGAGCAGTGAACCGATGCCCAGGGATCCCAGATCATGCACGGCGAACTCGAGCATGGCCTGGAGCACTTTGGGGTCGCCGTGGGCCTCACTGGCGGCGACAATGTCGATCCAACTGTCCACCGGTGGCTCGTGGTGCCAGTCGAGCCCCTCCCAGCGGAGCACGCCGAAGGCACCGACGACCCGGACCGACCCGGCTGGATGCCGTTGCACGATGGTGGCGGCCAGCACGTCGGCCAGAACGACGAGATCCCGTTCGGAACCCGCAGGCCGGTCGAGCACCATCCATTCGGTCGTGCCGTTGGTGCGGCGCAGGAGCCAGCTCGAGAGGCCGTCGGCGAATCGGCGGGCGTCGAGCAGCGGCTGCTCGCCCAGCGACTGGCGGGTGATGGTGAGCTCGGTCCCCGCCGCCCAGGTGTCCGGGTCCGACAGCGGATCGAGGATGGTGCCGCTGCTCACCACCCGCCGCTCATGGACGGGCGGTCGCAACGCGTGGTCGATCTCTTCCACCAGAATGGCCGGGAGAGTCTCGGTGCCTTCGAGGTGAAGGCCGGCTTCCTCCAGCTCTTCGGCTAGTCGTCGCAAGCGTCTGGCACCGGGCTCAGCCATCGCACCGGACGTTACCAACGCGCCACCGATGACCGTGCCGCCTAAGGGCCGTGCTCTATCCCGGCGACCGTGATGGTCTGCCGCTGGCGCCGGGTGACGCGGCAGGACGTCGTGAACAGAGCGCGCCCTCAGGCTCGGCCGGTGGGCTGGCTCTGCGCCAGGTAGATATCGAAGGCCTCGACCTTTTGGGTGTCCAAGAAGTCCTCCTGGTAGACGATCTTGCCCCACACGGCTCGGGCCAAGAGCACGGCCCGGTTCCGGTACACGATCTCACCGGCGCCGTCGGTGGCCTGGTCGGAGAACACCACGCAGGCCGTCGTCCGCCATGGCGGTCCGTTGACCAGGATCTCGTGGGGCGTGCCGACCAGCCGGGCCTCGGCGAATCGTCGGACGAAGCCTTCGATGGCGGCCTTGCCGCGGTACTCGCGTCCCCAGGAGCTCTGTCCGGGAAAGACCAGCACCGCATCGTCGGCAAAGCCGGCGAGCAGTGGGCCCAGATCGCCGGCATTGAGCGCTCGTATGTTTCGGCGAATCATCCGACGCACCATGGATTTGTACATACTCCGCTCTCTGGATAGATCGATCCAATCACGATAGCTATACTGCTCCGGGGCAGGCAAGTAGGGACATCGATGCTGGTGAGAGGGAACCATGGCCACTGATACGAGAGAGCGTCTGGTGGAGGCGGGCTCCCGGCTGTTCCAGAGACAGGGCCTGGCCGGGACCGGCATCAAACAGATCCTCTCGGAGGCCAACGCCCAGTTCTCTTCGCTCTACCACCACTTCCCCGGGGGAAAGGACGAGCTCGCTGTTGATGTGATCCGCGCCTCTGGCTTGCACTACCAGCAGCTGGTGGAAACGGTGTGGGACGCCGCACCCGATGTGGTCACTGGAGTCAGGGCCATATTCGAAGGCGCCGCCGCCGTTCTGGAAGCGACCGACTACGCCGACGCCTGCCCGATCGCCACCGTGGCGCTGGAGGTGGCCAGCACCAACGAGCCCCTTCGGGTAGCCACGGCCGAGGTGTTCGATGCCTGGACCCACGCCGGCACGGCGCGGTTCGTGGACAGCGGCGTTGGGGCCGCCGAGTCCCGGCGCTTGGCCCTCACGGTGATCGCGCTCCTCGAGGGTGCGTTCGTTCTGGGCCGAGCCACCCGCAGCGTCGAACCCATGGCTTCGGCGGCCGAGGCAGCGGTCACGGTCGTTCGGCGCGCCCTCGATCTCCTCGGGTCACCGGCCGGATCGCCGCAGTAGCCAGGGGGCAGAGAGAGGGTCTGACCTCCGCCGCCCGCACCAGGATCAGATGGCCGCCTGATCCAGGGCCTCGATAGCCGCCTCGTCCAGGATCAGTTCGGCGGCGGCCAGGTTCTCATCCAGGTGGGTGGGCGAGGAGGTGCCGGGAATGAGCAGGACGGTGGGCGCTTGGGCCAGCAGCCAGGCCAGGGCCACTTGAGCCCGGGTGGCACCAAGCCGGTCAGCCGTGTCCTCGACCACCGGGGCATCCAGTACGGGGTTGTCGGCGAAGAACGCTGATCCCAGGGGGAAGAAGGGGACGTAGGGAACCTCGTCGGCTCGACAGGCATCGAACAGCAATTGGTCGCTGCGGTCGGTCAGGTTGTAGGCGTTCTGTACGCAGGCCACGTCGGTCTGGGCCCGGGCCGTGCGATAGTCGTCCAGGGTCACGTTGCTGAGGCCGACACCCCCGATGAGCCCCTCGTCGCGCATCGCTGTCATGGCGTCGAGCTGCTCGGTGAAGGGCACGTCGGACTCGGGGTGCCGCCGCAGGTTGACAACCGGAACCTGATCGACCTCCAAGCTGGCCAGGTTGGCTTCGACCCCGGCACGAAGATCTTCTGGACGCTGAGCCGGCAGCCATTGGCGCTGCTCGTCGCGCCTGGCGCCGACCTTGGACACCAGGACCAACTGGTCCGGGTAGGGGAAGAGGGCTTCGTGGATCAAGTCGTTGGCCACATCGGGTCCATAGAACTGAGCCGTGTCGATGTGGTCGACGCCGGCTTCCACCGCTCGGCGCAGTATGGCCAGGGCCTGGGGGCGATCAGCGGGAGGGCCGAAGACGCCGGGGCCCGGCAGCTGCATGGCCCCGAAGCCCATCCGGTGGACCGGGCGGCCGGCTAACAAGACGGTGTCGGTAGGCATGCCTCCATCCTTCACACGAGGCTTCGAGAAGTCCAGTCGGCACCATGTTCGCGGCCAATGCCCGCCAGCGTCATCGGCCGCTCGGCGGTCTGGAGCCTCTCAGACTTCGATCACCCAGGGGCCGTCCATGCCGGTCAGCTCCAACACGGTGCGGGTTAATCGGCGAGGGTGCCGCAGGACCACCTCGAAGTGGCCCGGGGACTCCCGGAGCGCGTAGGCGATCACGGAGACGCCGGAACAGTCCATGAAGCTCATATCGGCAAGATCCAGCGTCAATCGTTTCGGGTTCTGGTCGATGACGTGCCGGACGCACGCAGCCATGATCGGGGCGGTGGCCATGTCCACCTCGCCGTGGATGAACACGGTCGAGGGCGACCGGCGGCCCAGGTTGGCAGAGAAAGGAGGGCCGCCGACCATCCCCTCGGAAGGATCCGCGGGTGAGGCCATGGCCACTCAGTTCGTTCTACCGGCCAGTCTTCGTCCTCCAAAACCAGGAGATCTGTAGGGCTGGCGCAAGCCCAAGCTATCGCCATTCTGGCTTTGGACCGACCACCGTGCCTACATGCCGTCTCTGGCCCCGGTCACCCGCCCGATCTCGGCTCGCACCTCATCGGGGTCAGGAGGGACCACCGATGAGGGGTTCGTCGCATGGCTGCCGTTGAGAAATCTGTGATGTATCTGGATGGCCAGAACGGCGGTCTGGGTCGCCGTGGTCGGGACGGCGGCGACGGGCAGGGAGTCCCGGTGCTCATCGAGGAACGTCGCTGCCGCCCGGACCGCATCGCTTCTGATCTGATCATCCTGGGTACCGAAGCTGAACCGCCATCGCCGAGCCTGGCGGGCGATGAGGACCTTGTCATCGTCGCCTTCGAGCCCGGCCGCGGGAAGGACCCGGCAATCGTAGGTACGGCAGGTCCGGGGCCGGTGCTCGTAGATCGAACAGCGGTTGTCGACCAGCATGGGGCAGTGCCCCCGCTCGTCGTAGCCCAGGAGGACGTGGCCCAAGGGCAGGCGGGGGGCGGGGAACAACAGGTCGGCCGGGATCTGAGCGAGGGTGTCAGTCTCGTCGGGCTCGATGTGGATGAACTGGGACGAGGTGCAACAGGCGGTGCAGCCGCCACAGGGCACGTCAGATCCGCGTTCGCCCCGAAGCGCCGCTTCTATCTGTTCCATCCAGGGGGAGAACTCGCCGGCGGCCAGGGTGGGTTCGTCTTCGGTCTGGTCGTCGGCCATGGGTACCCGATTGTACGACGAAGGGGGAGGCCGCCCACTGGGAACCGAGCCGAACGGTTAGGGCACCGGCGCCGGGTTCCACGTCAGTCCGGCATCATGGGTGGCGAACAGGTGCACGCCCGAGCTGCCGCTCTCGAACACCAATCCATAGTTTGGGTCGGCGAAGTAGATGGGGTAGATCTCGTCGGTCGTGTTGGCCGCGGTCTGGAGCACCGGTGTCCAGGTGGTGCCGACGGTGTCCAGTCGCCACAACGTAGTCCCGCCGGTCACGTAGAACAGCACGCCGGCATCGTTAGTGGCGGAGGCGCCCGACCAGGCATGCGACGGTGGCCCTCCGGCCACGGGGCTCCAGTGACGCCCGGCATCAGTGGACACGGCAACGGAGACCACGGATGCGTCCCCACCGCCACCCATCCCGCACAGGCCCACGAGTCTTCCCGGCAAAAGAGTGCCCACGGGCTCGCACGTTGGATCGACATCGACCAGGGCGCCTTGCGTTGTTGCGCTGTAGAGGCCCCCCGGGGTGAACACCAGAGCGCCGTCGTGGTCTGCCACCAGTGAGGCGCCGGACCCTGGCCCGCTCCCGCTGGACAAGCCCCTCGAGATTTGCCGCCATGACCCGGCCTTGCTCGTCCGGTACCAGACGTGGAGTCGGCCACAGCTGGTGAGCGAGGTGCTGTCGGGGCAGTCGTCGACCAGGGCCCAGGCGCTGGCACCCGATGTCGTGAACGCCTTGACCACGCCGAGGTGCACCATTCGCCACGTGGTGCCGCCGTTGCTGGTGGCCCACAACTCGCCGGATTGGAGATACCAGCCATCGGTCGGCGTGACAAAGCGCACGTCGACGACGCCGCCGTATTGACGCGAGACGGACGGGCTGATGGTGGTGGCCGTCATGTTCGGGACTCGCATACTGTGCCACGTGCTCCCTCCGTCGCTGGTGCGCACGATGATCGGGTTCGCGTTCGCGCAGAACCCACAGCCGGTGGCGATCCATCCGTGGTCGGCGTCGAGGAAATCGATGGATGTCGCTCCTGCGCCCACCACGCCGAGGGGAGAGGGAGAAGACAGGGATCCACCCGGCGGTGCGCTGGGCGCGGCGGCGTCGCCCAACGGTGCCGAGGGCCTGAGAGACGCCTTCCCGTTGAAGCCGCCCACGGCTGCGGTGATCAGGAGCCCCACTATCACGACGGCCAGGATCGCCGCCGCCGCCCACAGTCGCCGTTTCCGGTGACGGCGCCGGGCCTCTTCGATCAGGGCCTGCGCGTCGGGGACCGGACTGCTGGATGGCGTCCAGGGCTCGACGACCATCGTCTGTCCCTCCTGCGCCATGGTGATATTATAACTATCACCATGTTGGAAGTCCAGATCGATACCAACAGCCCCACCCCGCTGCACGAGCAGGTGGCGGGGCGCCTTCGCCGGGCCATCGCCGAGGGTGAGGCCCGCCCCGGCGAGCGACTGCCCCCCGCTCGGGACCTGGCTGCCATCCTCGGGGTCAACTCGAACACCGTGCTCCGGGCACTACGCACCTTGCGCGACGAGGGACTGCTGGAGTTCCGGCGGGGGCGGGGTATCACCGTGGCCGGTGACGCACCCACCAAGGGCCTGCTCATTTCCAGGGCTCGGGAACTGGTGAGGCTGGCTCAACGCCAGGGTTACGACCGCGACGAACTGATCCAGCTCATCGACGGCATCTCCTGACCGGAGCGCAGTCACTGTCTGCACGTTGTCCTGCCGGCGACGCTGAACCTACGCCGAGCTGTACAGACGGCGACATGGCAGGATGAGGGCATGACCAGCGAACGGTTGGAGGTCCAGCGGCTGATACCGGCGGACCCAGCGTCGATCTTCGGGGTGCTGAGCGACCCGCACGGACATGTGGCCATCGACAGCTCCGGCATGTTGATGGCGGCCACGGGCGAGCCCGTGACTGCCATCGGGGACACCTTCGTCGTCCATATGGATCGTGAGGCCCTCAACGACTACCCCATGGGCCGTTATGACGTGACCGTCACCATCACCGCCTTGGTGCCCGAACGCCAGATCGAGTGGACGATCCTGGGCGAGATCCGTCCCCAGATCGGCCACGTCTACGGTTACCTGCTCGAGCCGGTCGAGGCCGGCACCATGGTCACCTCGTACTACGACTGGTCGTCCATCGACCCCGCCTACAAGGACGCGGGGATCTTCCCGGTCATCTCGGAAGGGGCACTGCGCGCCACCTTGGGCATCCTGGCCCGTACGATGGCCAAGGCCGGGTCGGGCGCGTCGGTCTGAGGAGACGCTCTCCCGGCATCCAGCATTCCCGTGCTGCCGTCTTCACCGATCTCCGGCCGCGGCTGGCTGGGCACGGAGCCTGGCCACCCGCTCGCCGAGGGAGACGTTGAGCTTGGTCAAGACCCGCCCGAGGTCTCGGCGTTCGCCTTCGGCCCAGTCGTTGAAGAGCTCAAGGAGCAGCACCCTGCGGTCGCGCTCGACGACCCCCATGATGCGTCTGCCGTCGGCCGTGAGCACCAGGGTCGAGGACCGTCCGTCGGCAGGATCGGGTCGACGGGCCACGAACCCACCGGCGACCAGGGCGGTCACTTGCCGGGTGACCGTCGACGCGTCCAAGTGGAGCTCGTCGGCCAACTCGTTGGTGCGCACCGGTCCCAGGCGCTCGAGCGTTCGCAGGGCTACATAGCCGGAACGGTCGACACGAACGTAGAGCGAGCCCTTGCGTCCGAGAGTGTCCAGTTGGCGCACCAGTGTCAGCAGCTCTAGTTCGATGACGCTGATCGAGTCGGCGGCTTGCCCCATGTTCGAAATTTCCTAACTCTTCGGACCTCGATAAACTAACGAGATATACCTGTATGGTACATCTAGTTGACCGGCATGGCTGTGGAACGAGGGAGCCCGAGGTGCGCGGAACGATCGGGGTTGGAACAGAGGCAGCAAGGTGACCGTGACGGCTCCGGGAGCCGAACAGGAGAGAAGCGACAACTACAAGTGGATCGCCCTTTCGAACACAACTCTGGGCATCCTCATGGTCACGATCAACACCTCGATCTTGCTGATCTCGTTGCCCGACATCTTCCGGGGCATCAAGCTGCAGCCCCTGGCCCCGGGTAACACCTCGTATTTCCTGTGGATCCTGATGGGTTTCCTGCTGGTAACGGCGGTGCTGGTGGTCAGCTTCGGCCGGGTGGGGGACATGTACGGCCGGGTGCGGATGTACAACCTGGGCTTTGCCGTGTTCACCCTCTTTTCCATCCTGCTCTCGGTCACCTGGATGACCGGAGCGGGAGCAGCGATGTGGATCATTGTGATGCGCATCGGACAAGGGGTGGGCGGGGCCTTCCTGTTCGCCAACTCCAGTGCCATCCTCACCGACGCCTTTCCCGAAGCGGAGCGGGGCAAGGCCATGGGCATCAATGGGATAGCCCTCGTCACTGGGTCGTTCGTGGGCCTCATCCTGGGCGGTGTCCTGGCCCCCATCGAGTGGCGGTTGGTGTTCTTGGTGTCGGTGCCCTTCGGCCTGTTTGGCACCATCTGGGCCTACACGAAGCTGAAGGACAATGGCGTCCGGGTCAAGAGCACGATCGACTGGGCCGGCAACGTCACCTTCGCCGTCGGCCTGATCGCAGTGTTGGTCGGGATCGTGTACGGGATCCAGCCCTATGGCGGCCATACCATGGGCTGGACGAGTCCCTTCGTGCTGGGCACGGTGATCGGCGGCGTCATCGTCCTGGTGGCCTTCGTATTTATCGAAATGCGGGTAGCCAACCCCATGTTCCAGCTCCACCTGTTCCGGATCCGGGCTTTTACCGCCGGCGTCGTGGCCTCGCTGCTGTCGGCCATGGGCCGGGGCGGGTTGCAGTTCATGCTCATCATCTGGTTGCAGGGCATCTGGCTGCCCCAGCACGGCTACGACTTCTCCCAGACCCCGTTATGGGCCGGCATCTACATGATCCCGCTCACCATCGGCTTCCTGATCACGGGCCCTATCTCTGGCATCGTGACTGACAAGTACGGAGCTCGGGGTATCGCCACCATCGGCCTGGTCGGCGCCGGAATTTGTTATCTGTTGCTCGAGCTCTTGCCCATGGACTTCAGCTATCTCCCCTTCGCCGCCATCATCTTCTTCTTCTCGCTGTTCTCGGGCCTGTTCTTCGCGCCCAACCAGACTGCGGTGATGAACAGCCTGCCGCCCGACCAGCGCGGCGCGGGGGCGGGCATGAACGCCACGTTCATGAACTCGGCCCAGGTGCTGTCCATCGGCGTGTTCTTCTCCATCGTCACGCTGGGGCTGGCCTCGTCGCTTCCCGGCCACCTCTACCAGGGGCTGTTGGCCCAAGGTGTCCCGGCGGACCAGGCCCGACAGCTGTCGCACCTCCCACCCATCGGCAGCCTGTTCGCCGCCTTTTTGGGCTTCAACCCCCTCCAGACCGAGATCCCCCGCCACGTCCTGGCCAACCTGGGCACAGTGCGGGCCAACTACATCACCGGGCGGACCTTCTTCCCCAAGTTGATCTCGCCCTCCTTCGAGGATGGGCTCCATCTGGCCTTCGACTTCGCCGCCGCCACCACCTTCATTGCCGCTGCCGCCTCATGGCTGCGGGGCGGGAAGTACGTCCACTCTGCTCACTCCCTGTCCGACGAGGTTGGCTCCGGTCTCCTCGAAGTCGGCGAGCTGGCGTCGGCCGAGGTCGGGGCGGGCGTCATGACCGAGGAGTGATCGGGCTGCTCCCCGCACGCTTCCCAGACAGGACCCGCGTTGTGAGGGGATCCGCTCCTCCACTGGCCTTGGACTGGGAATGCCACCGCTTGATGCCGATGAGGAACATGGTGATGATCACGGGCACGCCGAGGAACAGGATCCCTTCGCGTATCCACTGCTCAGCGTCGAACTGCGCCTCGAGCAGCGTGGCCGACTCGGCATCGCGGAGGCTGGAGTAGAAAAGGACGGCCGCACTCACCAGAAGGATGTATCCCCCGTAGAGCATCACCCGGGACTCACGGGGGAACCCGGCTGAGTGCAGGTTGGTCAAGCCTTGGCCGGACGATGCCAGCTCCCACAGCAACGCCACCACCAACACCACGGCGGCAAACAGGGCGACCCGTCCGGTGGTGTCCGTGGTCTTCCCGAAGAGCAGGTCGACCCAGGTCAAGAGCTCCAGACTGACCGTCAGGGTGATGAGAAGTGAGATGGGGACGATCAGCCGGTGCAGTGCCCGCGTGACCAGGGCATACAGGACGGTGGCGATGGTGGCCATGGCCGCGACCGATTTCAACCCCTCCACACCGAGATAGGGCGCATTGGTCATGAGGTGCCCGGCGGTACCCGATGACTGGAGTCCGAAGGGATGGATGACCGTTCCCATCTCGTCGAGGGCACTCAGTCCGTCGATCGCTCCGATGATGACGATCAGACAACCGGCGGCCGCCCACGCGCCGGAGAGCCGATGGCGGAGGACCACGAGCGCGACGGCGGTGACGATCGCAGTCACGATCCAGAAGGTGGCCGAGACGCCGTAGACCTTGTCGTCGAGCAATGGATCGGCATGGCCCAACTGCCGCTCGGCGATATAGCCCACCGTCGAGTCGGCCAGGGCGGCGAGGGCCAGTGCGACGAAGGGGACGTGAGCGGGCCAGTCCCCTCTCGGCTTGACCACGACGTAGAGCATGCCGACCACGGCGGCGACCACGGCGGCCAGGAGTAGCTCAGGGGCGACGTCTCCTCCGTTGTTGGGCATGGACGTACGCAGGCCGTTCCAGAGGATAGCCCCGGCGGCAATGAGGACGATGCCGCCGAACAGCCATCGATGGACGGAGGAACTGATGCGGCGGACGAATCGATGGAGGGCGAAATCGGACCAGTTTCCGAACTCGGAGCCGGTCAGGACCAGTACAGGGATGAGGAAGAACTGGATGTTGGCGAGCTGGTGGGCCACGTCGTCGGTGAAGACATCGACATGACCGGCCGACCGGTTGGCCAGCCAAGCCGTGAGGTAGAGGGCGCCCACGCACAGCATGAGCATGGGAGGCAGGATCCGGCGGCGCATTCGCCATTTCCCGCTGGGCTCCGCGTTGGGCACTTCCCAGTGGCCTCCGCTGCTCTCGGGAAACCACGACGCCACCCCGATGGCCACGATGAGGGCCAACACCAGGTAGCAGGCAATGGCATCCGTTTTGCTCACGCCGTCGAGTACATCGTGTTCGCTCCACATGGCCCATACGAAGATGGCGATGACGGCAACCCGGACCCCCCAGTCGGAGCGAAAGGCACCAGCCAGGATGAGTCCCCAGGCCACTGAGCAGAAGACGATGCAGGCCACGAAGACCAGGATCGGGATGGTGGCCGTGGTATGGGCAAAGTTGTCGCTCTGGATGCTAGGCAGGTGCGCGTTTCGAGCGAACACCAAGATGGCCGCCACTGCCAGCTGAGCTATCACCACCCCCAGGAGGAGCTTGGTCTCGGGTCGAAGTGTGGCCAGATGGAGGAGACGGGCTCGCAGGGCGTCGCGGAGAGGTTGGGCGTGCTCATCCACCGCCCCGCCATGGCCCGGCTCCCCGTTTTTGGCGACTGCCCCTGGGCCCGGGGCCTCCGGAATGGCCACCACCGCACTCGTCCGACGCTCGCCGGCAACCGCGGCCCGAATGCCTCCTGCCGCCGAGCCTGATCCGTGGACCGCGTCGGGGTCCGAGGGCTCGTTGCCGCTCATGGCCGGTTCGACGACCCCTGATCGACGGGTAGGACCGTCCCGGTCACGTAACGGGCCTCGTCACTGGCCAGAAAGACGAGTGCGTTGGAGACATCCACGGCATCGATCCACTCGTGGCCCATGGGTGCCGACCGACGAAAGGCCGGAAGGCAATCCTCCAGGGTGGGGTTCTCCAGGTCGGGCCGGAAGAAGGCCAGCTGGTCCGGGTTGTCGGTCACCATGGGCGTACCCACCGTGGCCGGGCACAGGGCGTTGACTCGGATGTTCCGCCGGGCCAGTTCGTTGGCCAGTGTCTGGGCTATGCCGATGACCGCGTGCTTGCTGGCGTTGTACCCACCCAGGTGGCGGATGCCCTTGAGGCCGGCCCCCGAGCTGGTGAGGACGATGGATCCCCCGTTGCCGAAATCGAGCATGGGGGGAACACAGGCGGCGACGGTGTTGAAGACACCGGTTACGTTGACGGCGAACACGTCCTCCCACTCGACGGGGTCGATTTCCCACAGCTCGGCCAGCGGCGGGCAAATGCCGGCATTGGCCGAGACGATGTCGAGGCGACCAAACGCCGATGTCCCTTCGACCACAACCGCGCCGATGGACTGGCGATCGCGGACATCGGCCTGTCGAGCGATGATCCGGCGGCCGGTCGCTTCGACCAGGCGGACTGTCTCGGCCAGGTCGTCGGGCGTAGCCATGGCATAGGACATCGTGGGCACGGGCTCGAGTAGGTCCACGCCGATGATGTCGGCACCCTCCTCGGCCAGCCGCACCGCGTGACTCCGACCCTGGCCTCTCGCCACCCCGGTGATGAAGGCCACCTTTCCCGCTACACGTCCCATCACTGTCCTTTCATTCCACTGCTCCTGCGGCTCGGCCGGCGCCCTGGGAAACGTAACGGACTCCACCGGCCGTCGTCAGGGGCAGCCGCGGCGGGGACGCACAGGGAGGCACTTGCGCCTCATGACCGCTCGTGCTCAGCGGGACGGCGAGGTCGTGCCCGTCTCTGGCCTCTTGTCGGGAAGCAACTCGGCTACCCAGGTGCGCAACTGGTCCGCCGGTGCCGCCCCCACCCGTCGAGCCAGGACCTGGCCGTCGCTCATCATGATCAGCATGGGAATGGACTGGGCCTCGAAGCGCCGGGCGATGGCCGGCGCCGTGTCGACATTGACCTTTACCAGCTTGATCCGGCCGGCCAGTTCATGGGCAATCTGTTCCAGGGCGGGGCTGACCATTCGGCACGGTCCACACCACGGTGCCCACAGGTCGACCAGCACGGGGACGTGGGCTCGATCGACCACGTCGGCGAACGAATCGTCGCCGGCATCGACCAACCAGGGCAACGGTGCCTTGCAGTTTCCGCACCGTGGCTTGCCGTCGGCCGCTACCGGTACCCGGTTGGCCTTGCCGCACTGATCACACCGGATCGTGGTCACGCCGGAGTCTGAGGGCATGGCCCTCATGGTATGTCCCATCGGTGCCAGCCGTCCTACCCCGGTGACGTCCCCGTTGCCCCTGACGTGAGCAGGGACACGGATTGACGTCCCACACTCGCCCGCACCCGTGGTGCCGACCTCGAGCTCGTTCCCTGAGTGGCAGGTCGTCCCGCTCGGAAACGCTCGTTCCACGGGTGGCCGCGGCAATCCGACAAGTGGCTCGGCGGGACGGGTTCGGCCCTGGTCGACCACGGAACCCCATCTGCCACCCCGGGAGGGGCCAAACTGGCACAATGCCGTCGACCTCCGGATTGACGATCCACGATGTCCGAAAGCGTTTTACCCGGCGAGGTCGGTGGGTCCTGTGTGGGGTCGATCTCGACCTCGAAGCCGGCACCGCTACTGTCATCGTCGGCGGAAATGGCTCGGGGAAGTCCACGTTGCTGCGGATTGCCGCCGGCCTGTGTCGGCCCACGACCGGACAAGCCATCCATCCGTCGCCGATTGGCTACGTCCCGGAGCGACAGCCAGCACGACTCCGCATGTCCGGATCGGAGTACGTAGCCCACATGGGGAGGATCCGCGGCATGGATGGGGCTGCCGTCGGCTCTCGAAGCGCCGAACTGTTCGATCGGTTGGGTCTGAAGCCAGGGCCCGATGTCGCCGTTGATTCGCTGTCGAAGGGGAACCGCCAGAAGGTCCTGTTGTCGCAGGCCTTGCTTGCCCCTGTGTCCTTGTTGGTTCTTGATGAGCCGTTCACGGGCCTGGATGCCGATTCTGCCCCAGCCCTGTTCCATATCCTGTCCGAGGTCCAGGACGCCGGTACCGCGGTACTCATCAGCACGCACCAGGCCACGAGCCTCCCCGCATCGTTTCGCACCCTGCACCTGGTTGACGGAGTGGTCGGCGAGCTCTCGGCGGCCGAGGTCGTCGGCCAAATGCATCCCTTCCCAGGTGTACACGTCGTCCTCCGGCCGGGCGAGCCGGCTGGTGACTGGGACACGATGGCAATGCGGCCCGGCGTCCTCTCCGCTCGTCACGACGGCAGCAGGGGCATAGTCACTCTCACTGTGGACCCCGAATGCCGTGAGCCTCTGCTGAGTGAGGCCATCACATCAGGCTGGCACGTTCTGTACGTCGGCATGACAGCTCCCCGACCACAGGATTTGGAGGAGCCGTGATCGCTCTGATTCGGTACACATGGAGGGGTATGTTCCGGTCGCAACGCTGGGTGGCCCCGGTGTTGTGCTTCGTGATCATCGAGGCGATCATCGACGCCAACACTGGTTCGGTGTTACCCACGTACGCGGCATCGGCCGCCGTCCTCTTGTTCATCGCCACCTGGCTGGCCATTGTCGTCGCCAACAATGAGGATCCTGTCCAGCGAGAAGTCACGGTGGTTGCCGCCGGGAGCCACGCCAGGGTCCGGGTGGCCAACCTTATGACTGCCTATCTCGCCGCGGTTCTCCTTGGCCTGGTGGGCCTGATCGGCCCTCCGCTGGCATCGAGCCAGGGAGTCAGACCACGTGATCTCGCCGCCGGCGCAGTGGCCCATGCGGTGACGGCCCTGGCCGGCGTGGTGTTGGGGACCTTGTGCAGCCGCCCGATTATTCGTCGTACCGCTTGGGCGCTGCTCATCGCAGTGGTGCTCGACCTGGCCGACGTCGTCGTTCCCAATGGCCCACCCACCCGGCAGATTCTCGTTCTGTTCAACGAGGTGCATCCAGGCCGGCTGGCTCTGTACCTGGTGTTGGTGGCCGTCGAGACAGTGGCCATCGGCGCAGTGGTGGTCGTGGCCGCACTGCGTCTGGCCCGGCTCCGGTCCTAGGCCGAAGAGGCCACTGGTCAGTCCCGGATAGTTCGATGGGGCCATCAGCGCAGCCCTGCCGTTGTGCAGGCCGTCCTCGGCCCTCGTTAACCAGTGCCAAATTGCGCATGAGGTTTCATGAACCGATGAAAGGACACGCGTGATTGCCCATCGTTGCCGCTGACGTGAGCAGCTGACACGGATTGACGTCCCACAGCGTCTCTGGCCAAACTGTCGCCAGACGAGCCGTGGCCCTCCGGGGCACCGGCGGAGAACACGGGGGACCCCATGGACGCATTGACGGACGACGTGACACCGGCGCAGGCGTTCAGCCTGGCCGATCGGGTGGCCGTGTTGACCGGGGCGGCCAGTGGTATCGGGAAGGCCACCGCCCTGGTGTTCGCCGCTGCCGGAGCCACCGTGGTGCTCGGTGACATTGACGGCCCCGGGGTCGAGGCGACGGCCAAAGAGGTGGCCGGCCGCGGCGGTACGGCAGTGGCAGTCGAGATGGACGTCGCCCGGCGGGCCGACGTCGAGTCCCTGGTGGCGCGAGCGGTTGCCGATCACGGACGGATCGACGTGATGGGCAACATCGCCGGTGTTCGGAGCGATGGGCCCGTGGTGGACGTGACCGACGAAGAATTCGACCGGGTGTTCGACATCAACCTCCGGGGCGTGTTCTATGGCAGCCAGGCGGCGATGCGAGCCATGATCCCGCAGGGATCCGGGCACATCGTGAACATCTCATCGGGAGCGATAGACAGCCCCGCTCCCACCATGAGCACCTATGCCATGACCAAGGCCGCGGTGGCCCAGCTGACCAAGACTCTGGCCGCCGAGGGCGCGGCCCATGGGATCCGGGCCAACGCTCTGGCCCCCGGGGTCATCCTCTCCAACTTCTCCCGCGCCCACTTCATCGACGAGTCTGGTGAGGTCGATCCCGTTCGCTACCAGGCTTATGTCGACTGGGCCTCCAACATGGCCCCGTTGGCCCGGGTGGGCATGCCCACCGATATTGCCTTCGCCATCTTGTATCTCGTATCCGACGCGGCCAGCTTTGTGACCGGGCAGATCCTCCGGCCCAACGGCGGCGCCGGCATGCCCTGGTAAGCAGTCCTGGGGCCGAGCGGTAGACAGCGTAGGAACGATCGCATCGGAGATGCGAGATGGGAAGTGAAGCTGTGGCTGATGTCGATAACGAGATGGTCGATTTCAATACCGAGATCATCAATGAGTTCCGGGCCAACGAGGGCAAGGTCGGCGGCCCATTCGAGGGAGCCCCGGTACTCCTCCTGCACCACACCGGGGCCAAGTCCGGTACCGAGCGGGTCAATCCCCTGGTCTATCAACCACTGGACGGTGGCCGCTATGCCATCTTTGCCTCCAAGGCCGGCGCCGACACCAACCCGGACTGGTTTCACAACCTGGTGGCCAATCCACGCACCACCGTCGAGGTGGGCACCGATACCGTTCACGTCGCCGGCCGGGTCACCGACGGAACCGAGCGCGAGACGATCTGGTCGGCGCAAAAGGCCGCCGCTCCCGGATTCGCTGAGTACGAGAGCAACACGACGCGCCAGATTCCCGTGATCGTCCTCGACCCCATGCCCTAATTGGCAGGGTACCGGTCGACACGGCACCGAACATCGGCCGTCCACGGCTGAGGTTAGCGCCGCATGTCGGCGCACCGGTCCTGCCGTGGGGCCGGAAATCACAGGTGTGGCATCAGAGCGCGCGCACCGTGTCGAGTTGCTGCCTCTGGGTGTCGCCTCCTGGCTGGACACGACGGTGTCCAGCACATGGTTAGACCGGAGCGACATGGGTATGGGGGTCCGATGCGAGAGACCTCCAAGGACATTTCGACCGAGACGCGTGACGGAACGGGAAAATTTTCGACAAATTCACATGAGATGTC
>DATAUC010000024.1:0-7521 GCA_036268485.1 Acidimicrobiales bacterium | reverse complement strand
ACCGGTTGACGTCCTCTGGCGTGACCGCTCCTCGCTCCAAGTCGAGCAGGAATTGCTTGCGTTCCAGTCCCCCGCCGTAACCGGTGAGCTGGCCAGTGGAACCGACGACTCGATGACACGGGACGATGATGCTGATCGGATTTCGGCCGTTGGCCAGGCCGACTGCTCGCGACGCCGCCGGCCTCCCGATCTGCCGGGCGATCAGCCCGTATGACACCGTCTCGGCGTAGGGGATGGTGAGCAAGGCATTCCAGACCAGCTGTTGGAACCGGGTGCCGGCGAAGGCCACGGGCACGTCGAACTGGATCCGTTGGCCGGCGAAGTACTCCTCCACCTGATCGACGGCGTCGGTGAGCACGGTGTCATCGCGCTGACCGAACGTCTCGGCGGTCGGAAGATGGCGCTGCCCGTCCATGAACAGGCCGCGCAGCAGCCCGTCGGCGGCGGCCAACGTCAGCGTACCAACGGGACTGTCCATCACGGTGTGGGTCAGCCGACTGGTCAACGGACTGCCTTTCCCGGCGGAGCGGGGCTCGAGCCGCCTTCGGGTGGTGGCAATCGGTTGATGGCGTGGTCGCCAGTGGCCCAGAGATACTGGGTGGCATAGGCGCGCCAGGGTCGCCAGGCTGCGGCCCGGGCCAGCAGCGCCGGCGGGCCCTCGGGTAGATCGAGTGTCCGGACAGCGGCCCGGATGCCCAGGTCGGTGACGGGGAACGCATCGGGGTCACCCAGCGCCCGCATGGCGATGGTCTCGACCGTCCATGGTCCGAGCCCCGGCAGTGCGGCCAATTGGGCCCGGGCCCGGTGCCAGTCAGTTCCAGCTCCGAGCTCCACCGCACCGTCGGTCAAGGCCCGGGCCAGGCCCAGCAGTGACGCCCGACGGGACCGGGGCATGGCCAGCGACTCGGGATCCGCATCGGCCACGGCTGCCGAGTCAGGAAACAGGTGGGTCAGTCCTCCGGCATCCTCGACGGGCACACCGTGGGTGGCGACCAACCGGGCGGCGTGGGTGCAGGCCGCAGCGGTTGAGACCTGTTGGCCGATGACGGCGCGGAGGGCGAGCTCGGCGGGGTCGACAGTACGAGGCACCCGGCGACCGGGCGCCTTGTCCACCAGGGCTGTCAATACCGGGTCGGCGCGCAGGAGATTGTCAACGGCGATGGGGTCAGCATCCAGGTCGAGCAGGCGCCGGCATCGGCTGATGGCGATGGACAGGTCCCGCAAGTCGGTCAACTGCAGCAGACAGGCGATGTGGTCGGGCGTCGGTCGCAACCCGACGATGCCGTGGCCATGAGGTAGGGCCAGGGTGCGGCGGTACGCGCCCTCACGCCACTCCTCAACTCCGGGAACGGCCGTGGCCACCAGATGGCCGAACAGGTTGTCGGGGCACAGCGGGGCTCGGAAGGGCAATCGCAATGACAGAGTTCCGGGCGCCACCGGCCGCCGACCGGGAGCGACGCGAGCACGCAGGTCGCTGGGCGAGAGGGCGAAGACCTGTTGGACCGTCTCGTTGAACGTCCGTACGCTGGCGAACCCCGAAGCCATGGCCACCTCGGTCATGGACAACGTGCTCGTCTCGATGAGGAGCCGGGCCGTCTGTGCCCGTTGGGCCCGGGCCAAGGCGAGGGGCCCGGCTCCCAGTTCGGCCACCAGATGACGCTCGATCTGGCGGGTGCTGTAGCCCAATCGAGCGGCGAGGCCGGGCACGCCGTCCCGGTCCACTACCCCGTCGGCGATGAGACGCATGGCTCGGGCCACCACATCGGCGCGTTGGTTCCACTCCGGCGACCCCGGGCTCGCGTCGGGACGGCAACGCTTGCAGGCCCGATACCCGGCCTGCTGGGCCGCCGCCGTGCTCGGATAGAATCGCATGTTCACGGCCTTGGGCGGGACCACCGGACAGCTCGGTCGACAGTAGATCCCGGTGGTCACCACGCCGGTGAAGAACCAGCCGTCGAAGCGGGCGTCCTTGGACTGGACGGCTCGCACACATCGCTCTACATCCTCGTGCATGCCCCCAGGATGCCCGACGACCAGAACCCTGTCTGGCGGAAATGCGACATGCGCTGCTGGATTGGGATCGAACGCAGAACCCACCCTGCGGGTCAGGCGCCCCGCCGCCACTGGCGCTCGAACGGCAGTCGCCACCGGTGAGGAGCGATGAAGCCGTAGATCGACTCGGGGCCCCATGAACCGGCCTGGTAGGCGGCAATACAGGGGCGAGCCGACGACCGGAGCCGATAACTCCCACAATCGCTCGATCCCTGCGGCAGTGCCCGTCAGTCCCGCCATCACTGGTTCTCCGAGGCCCGCTCCTCTCCCAGGGTGTGGGGCAAGGCGAAGGTACAGATCAGGGCCAGGGCCACGAAGGCGAGGTTCACCATGGTCGCCGTCTGAGCCGTGTGCACAAGCACCGGATCGACCCGGGCGGACGACGCAGAGCTCGACGCCGACCCGAACAATACGGTCCCGATCACGGCGATGCCGATCGCCGCCCCCACCCGCTGGGCCATGATCAGCGAGCCCCCAGCGGTACCCGCCTCCCGCTTGGGCACCGACCCAAGCACGAAGTCCTGATTCGGCGCGATGACCAGTCCGTTTCCCAAACCGGCCACGACCAGCGGGCCGATGAACCAGAGGGCGCTGGGATCGGGTGCGCTGAGGTGCAGGGCGACCAACATGGTCGCTTGTCCGAACAGCATGGCCGTGCACCCGATCATCACCGTCTTCCGGCCCAACCAGGTCGAGAATCGGTCGCTGTTCGAAGCGGTCAACAGGCTCCCGAGGGCGAAGGGAACAACGAGGAGGCCGGCGGCCAGCGCGCTGCGGCCCAGGCCTTCCTGCCACAGGATCGACAAGGTGAAGAACAAACTGGTGAAGCCGGCGAAGTACAGGAGCGCCAGCAGCTGGCCCGCGGCGAACGATCGGTGCCGGAAGAGATCGGGTCGGAGGACGGGTTCGCCTCCACGGCGGATGAACCGGATCTCCCACGCCCCCAACCCGGCGGCGACCGGCAGCGCCCCGACCAGGCAGACGAAGCTCCACAGCGGCCAGCCATCGGATCGGCCCTCGACCAACGGGACCAGCACCAAGAGCAGCACGGCGGCGAGGAGCAGGTTGCCCACCGGGTCGAACTGGTGGCTCTTTCGATCCTCGGGGCGGGGCAGCACGCGAAGGGCCACCGGGAAGACGGCGGCGCCCACAAACAGGTTGACCAGGAAAACCCAGCGCCACCCGCTGTCCTCCCCGGCCAGTTCGATGAGGACGCCGCCCAACAACGGCCCCACCGCGGTGGAGATGCCGACCACACTGCCGAGGTATCCGAATGCCCGGCTTCGCTCGCGACCACTGAACGTCCGCTGGATGGTGGCGCTGATGGCCGGATAGTAGATACCCGCCCCCAGACCCTGGACCACTCGCGCCGCGATCAGCTGGGACGGCGACTGGGCGATCCCGCATCCCACGCTGGCCAGGGTGAAGAGCAGGAGCCCACTGAGGAACAACGGCTTGGTGCCGAACCTGTCGCCCAGGCGACCGGCCGGCACCAAGGCCAATCCGAAGGTGAGGGCATAGCCGCTCACCACCCACTCGAGCGCGGCCGAGCTGGCTCCGGTCCCCTTGGCGATGCTGGGCAGGGCCACGTTCACGATGGTGGTGTCGAGCACGGCCATGAACGAACCGACCAGCACAACAGCCAACACGTGCCAGGCGCGCCGGTCCGAGGATGCTCTCCGACCGGCGTCTTCCTCGCCGCTGCCGTGCTCGGTCTCGTCGAGCTGGGCGCGACCAGGACTGTCCCCCTGGCTCACGTCCTACTTCTCACTGCCGGCCGACCCGTGCTCATTGCCCGGTGGCCACGTTGCGCCGCCCTATCGACAGCAGGGCGATGACCTCCTGGTCGGTAGTGGGCGAGAAGTCGTTGTACCACTGGCCCACGGCGATAAAGCGCGCCGGGCACTGGGCGGAGACGAGATCCTCGACCAGCGGGGCGAGCCGTGCGGCTGATTCGGGGGCACATACGGGCACGGCGAGCACCAACCGACCCGGGCGCCAGCGACGCAGGGCGACCAACGCCGCGTGGGCAGTCGCACCGGTGGCCAAGCCATCGTCGACCAGGACCACATGCCGGCCGGCGAGCTCGGGGAGCGGACGATCGCCGCGATAGAGGGCGACCTGGCGGGACAGTTCCCGCCACGACCGCTCCACCGTTGCCACCAGGCGCTCACTGCCTGGGGCGAAGTCGGCCGCCGTCTCGGACATGATCGGGTCGTCGAGACCCTCCGCCACTGCCCCGATACCGAACTCCTCATGACCGGGAGCACCAACTTTGCGGGCCACGAACGCCTCCAATGGGGCCCCGAGCACAGAGGCGACGGCAGCAGCGACCGGGATCCCTCCCCGGGGCAGTCCAAGCACGAGCGGGGAGTCCAGGCCCAACGCGTCCAACCGTTCTGCCAGCTGGCTCCCAGCATCGACTCGGTTCTCGAACCGCACGGTCCGAGCTGGCCTCACCGGAAGGACCCAGGTCCCGCGTCGGTGCCGGTAACTCCGACGAGGGCGTAGGTGAGGAAGAAAACAACGTGCACAACTGACCGAGCTACCCCATCCCCCGGCAGGCAAACCTGACAAGCACGATCGAGGGCTCGCCCCCGGCCCTGCCCGTTTGACCGGCTCTCGGAACGGAAGGCGATGGGCATGCCCGAACTGCCCGATGTCGAGGGATTCCGCCGTGCATTGGCCGAGCGGTTACCAGGTCGGCGGATCCGGCACGTGCACGTGTGCGATGCCGGCATCCTGCGCAACGCGTCGGCCCGCTCGTTCGCCCGGCGCCTGGTCGGCCGTCGGTTTGCCCAGCCACGCCGCCACGGCAAGTGGCTCATCCTGCCCACCGATGGCCCCGTGATCCTCGTGCACAGCGGCATGACGGGCCATCCGCACTACGCGCCCTCGACCGAAGCACGGGAAGATCACGAACGACTGGTGCTGACATTGGATCGGGGGGAATTCCGGTACGCCGACCAACGGAAGCTGCGTGGCGTGTGGATTGCCGCCGACGATCAAGTCTCCGCCGTCACCGGTCCGCTCGGTCCGGACGCGCTCACCGTCGACCGGGCCACCTTTGCCGACATACTGGGGGCCAGGCGGGGCAAGCTCAAGCCTGCTCTCATGGACCAAGCACTTCTCGCCGGTCTGGGCAATCTCTTGAGCGACGAGATCTGCTGGCAGGCTCGCGTCAACCCGCTGTGCCCGATCGCAGATCTGGAACCGGCAGACGTCGGTCACCTGTACTCTCGGATGCGGCAGGTCCTGCGGACGTCCGTACGCCACGGGCGCGTTCCCGGCCTGCGCCGATGGCTCACCGGCGTACGCGACGCCATGGACCCGGCCTGCCCTCGATGCGGGACGCCCCTCCAACGCGGACGAAACCAGGGTCGCGGCACCCTGTGGTGCCCGCGTTGCCAAGCGCCCTGACCACCAGGGGGCTATGGGCGTCCGTTCGGTACCTATCCCCGTTTACGTCGGCCGAGAAATCGGTCGAACCACCCGTGGCCCCCTCGGCCCAACCAGGTGTCCTCTTCCGGTCTTCCCTCGGTGTCGTCGACGTCCGGATCTCCTCCGGACGCTTCGATCTCACGCTTTGCCTGGCCATGGGCCTTCATAACGCTCCTCCCTCGATCATCTCTGGTTCGGCATCGTCGGCGGTCCGGCCACTCTGGTCACCGGGGGCTGCCATCGTCCTCGTGCAAGGCCGCGGCTTCCGCCGGGATCCCCAGTTCCTCATGGTCCTGACCGGGCGACTGAGAGCCGGGATGGCCCACGCCGTCGGCATCAGCTGCCATGCGACCGGCATCCGCCACTTCGTCCTCGATCGGCGGTGCGGCAACATCATCGACCGGGATCGCTTGGGCGGCGACAGCGGCTGGACTTGCGCCGAACGACCCGACTACGTAGGGCTCGCCCACCTCCAACTGGCCGTCCTCCCCTCCCACTCTCTCTCCCCCGGCATCGAACTCCTCGCCACCGAGGTCAGGCCTCTCCCGGACGGCCCGTTCCGCCACTGACTCGAGCGAACCTTGCTCTGCATCGGTGACCGAATAGGCGGGATCCGAACCGCTGGCGACGGGATACTCCCGTGGCGCCATCCGCGACTCTTCGTCCAACTCGATGTCCCGCCCTGGCGGATGGTCCTCCCCGGTGGGCATACCTTCGGCATCCAAGCTTTCGGTGGGGTTCGTATCGGTCATGAGCCGTTCCTTACCCCGATGCACAGGACGGTACGCATGGCTTCACCGAATGGGGAGAAAGCCGGTATGAGGGAATGGCCCCGCCGCCCGATGACCCGCCTCATCACTACCGGTTCACGGTTTACGCCCTGGAAACCGATTCGCTGGGGCTGGACGATCACACTACCTACGCGCGCTTCCAGTTCGCGGCGGGAAGCCACGTGTTGGCCGTGGGCTCGTTGACTGGGCACTTCGGGATGGAATCGTCATGAACGCCAGCGCGGAACTCCGACGTATCGACCGCTATCGGCCACTCGAGACATTCGGGCCAGCCGAACGGTTGGGACGCGGCCTGGTTCCGCTCATGGCGTCGCGTAGCCGGTCGATGAGCGCCGCAACCGACCCCGGCAGTTTGTCGCTACCGGAGAGGTGAGGGTGCGGGTGGGTGGGAGCAGTCTTCTTGGCCTGGGCATAGTGGTCGCCCAGCTCGAAGCGCTCCTCATCGCTCAAACCGTCGGCGATGAGCGGGAGGATCGCTTCTTCTTCGAATGCGGCATGGAGCTGGACCGCATCTTTCAACGCGTCGAAGGCCTCCTCGAAACCATCACCCATCGGCCCTGCCTTTTCCATGTCGCCCAGGAGGCGTTCGAGATCGGCCTGTTCCGCCAGTCCCTTGCCGGCCACCTCGGCAGCGCCGGCTCGGCAGCGGTACAGCGCCGGATAGAGAACCCGCTCCTCGGCTACCTCGTGTCGGATCAGCTCGTAGCCGGCCTGCCAAAATCGGTCCGCCGCTCCCTCCGGGTCAGCCGTCACCACCGACTCGAGAACTTTCCGAATCGCTTCATGGTCCCGTACGACCAGGGTGACGAGGTCGTGGTTCCGGGGTACGGACAGGCGCTCTGGAATTTCCACTATCTTGGCCTACCGGCCGACCGCGTGCTCGAGCTGCTCCTTATTCATCTTCGAACGACCCTTCACTCCTTTATGCCGGGCCTCCTCGTACAGCTGGTCCCGAGTCCGACCTCCGGCACCTCGGTGCGACCGCAACCCGCCGCGCCGGCCCGAAGAAATGTCATCGGTGGACGTACGCGCCTTCGACCGCGCCTCGCCCGACCGGGCGCGTTCTTTGTTCACGGTCCGTGCCGCGATCTCCTCGGCTTCGTCCGCGGAGTCGCCTCGCTCTTCTAACCCTTCCTTGATGTGCTCATACTGGCGTTCGCGTTTATCGCTCCAGGCTTGTTGTGGCATCACACGTTTCCTCCATTCTCGACAGGTACTCGGTGCTGATTCGCTACCT
>DATAUC010000023.1:0-72677 GCA_036268485.1 Acidimicrobiales bacterium | reverse complement strand
ACTCAAAAATATCGACAGACGCTGAGCGGGAGCCGCTACCGCGCCTGAGCAGGGGATCCACCACCACTGCCGCAACGCTGCGCCAGACTGTGACCCCCGACTTGTGTCGGTGTGAGCAGGCGACTTGTGTCGCCAACCCTTCAGGCGCCCCTCGGGATTCGAACCCGAAACCTGCGGATTAAGAGTCCGAGTCAGGGATGCTGAATCTGTCTGAGCGCTCAGACCTTCGGTTATGTCCAACTCAAGTCCAGGGACCGCCGATGGATCTATTCAGCTTTCCGATCTCACCCCGCAGATCGAAGATCCCGATTCGGACCGAGTCGTCTCGGGCCGATGCCTTGCTCTTTTGTCCCGATTGCTCCTTATTGGAGGATTGCTCCTAGTCGATCGATTGCGCATCTATGCGCGACATGATGCGTTCTGCCGCGAGTCCGAATCGTCGCAATTGCTCGGGTGATAGGACATCGATGACGAGGGACCGGACAAGTGCGACATGAGCTGGAGCTGCGTCGCCAAGAATTCGAAAGCCGCCGTCCGTAAGGATCGCTAGAGTGAATCGCCCGTCGCTAGGGTCAGGCGTGCGGTAGACCAAACCTCGATCCTCTAGTCGTTTAACAACGCGAGACAGCCGTGAAAGCGATGCGTTGGTCACCTCCGCCAAAGAACTCATCCGCATGGTTCGCTGCGGGTCCTTCGACAACATAGCGAGGACCTGATACTCGACCATAGCCAGATTGGAATCGCGTTGGAGCTGTTGGTCGATCGACCAAGGAAGCCACGTGATAAGTCGTACAACAGATAGCCAAGATTCCAACTCCTCGGCGGTAAGCCATTTCAGGCTCGCATGCTTACCGTCGGCGCTGACGGATTCGCTCACACCCTGATGGTAGTCAGGTGCTTGCCAATCAAGTGACCAAGCAAATGGGCCATGACGTCGGGCGAATTCCCCATTCTTGATCGGGATCTTCAGCCCAACTGGTCAGTGCCGTCACTTGACACAGAAAGTACCCGTATTTACATTTTACTTGACGAGGAAAGTGATGGACGATCGGAGAGGATTTCCCATGATCAATGCCACGCCAACGACGTTATCCGCCCTGGGTATCTGCCTTGAGGAATACGCGTATCCATATCCAGTTGAGTTCTTGCCGCTCAACAATGATCTGCGACCACTCAAGATGGCTTACATGGATGTTGCTCCTACTGGAGCGCCGAACGGAAGAACGGTCGTCCTATTTCATGGCAAGGCATTCGGCTGCTATTACTTCCTTACCGTTATCGAGGCGTTGACTGGGTCGGGGTACCGAGTGGTTGCACCAGACCAGATCGGCTGGGGTAAGTCACCCAAACCGGATGTGCACTACAGCTTCCAACTTCTCGCCGCCAACACGGGCGCCCTGCTGGATCATCTCGGAATTGGCAAGACTGACGTCCTCGGCCACTCCACGGGCGGCATGACTGCCGTGCGATTTGCCCTAATGAATCCGGACCGGGTGACGCATCTCGTGCTTGAGGACCCACTCGGTCTGACTGACTACCGGATGGGCATTCCCCCTCAGTCTGAGGAGACCCTCTATAACCACGAACTCAACTGGACCGACTCAAATATCATTCGTGACTATGTCAAGGCCTATTTTGTGAACCCCGATCCCAAGGTGTTCGAGCCATTGGCAGAGGTCCTAACGCGCGTCACACTCAGTCCGGACTACCCGATCTGGGCCCGGTCAGCGGCACTCACCTTCCAAATGATTTACCAGCAACCAGTCCGCCATGAATATCACCTCATCGCCGCGCCCACTCTGCTGATTGTGGGGGCTGAGGATCACGTCGTACCACTTGGGCAATACGCCACGCCGGAGGAAGCTGTGCGGTTAGGTGACTTCTTGGAACTGTCAACAGCGGCGGCCAATGACATTCCACACGCTACGCGCGTCGTAGTTCCCGACTGCGGGCACATTCCACACCTCGAAGCGCCCGAACAATTTTTGGACGCACTCCTGCCGTTTTTAGCGCAGTAGCGGGACGCTGCTCTAGAGAAGTCGCACTCCAGGCGCCTGGAAGGCCACCAGCACGCGAAGGGCGCGTTTCTGCCGACCGCCAAACATTGAAAGGACGGAGACCAATGCTCACCTACCCCGATGGATCTGCAGGCGGCGAGGACTCTGTGCATGTAGGGCCGCCCCCATACAATCACCGGTCGGATTGCAACATGTGCAAGCAACAGGATGGATCGAAGACAGGATCAGAGATCCTCGACGCACCCCTCCCGGGTGGTTACATCGTTCTAGGTGAGCACTTTCTCGCCGTGCATGCACCGTTGAATTCGTCTAGCGCAGGAACCGTCATCGTGGAGGCTAGACGGCATCTGTTGGATTTCGGCGAAATGATGCAAAGCGAAAGTGATGCCTTCGGATCTCTCCTTCATAGACTTGTCCCGGCCATCAAGAATGTTACCGAGGTCGAGCGAATTTACTTTCTGGCGTTGATGGAGCGAGTTGGCCATTTCCATCTTTGGCTTGTACCGAAGAGGGAAGAGGGGGAGCTTCGGGGAGTGGATTATTTGGCGCAGCAGCCCCCCCTCACATCCTCATACAGCGAGGCAGAGGCGTTGTCGGAACGGATCCGTGCTGAATTCGAGTCGTCGTGAGGGCCAACGCTCCCGGTACTTCTTTCACGAATTCAACCGATAGTTTGCTGACGTGAGTGGAAAGGAAAACTCGGGCAGTCCTTCAAAGAGACGGAGGCCTGATGATGTCAGGCGTCTACTGCTCGAATCAGCTGAGCGAGTGGTGAGCAATGAAGGAACTGGTCGAGCCACCGTCACCGCGATTGCCAAAGACGCTCGAGTGTCCCTTTCAACCCTGTACCGACACTTCGAGTCCCGTGAGGACCTCCTCCAGCAAGCGATTCAGGCTCCACTGGTTCAGTTCGTCCAACGTTGGCAAGAGACCGTTCCCCAGACGGCACCGATCCAAGATGATGTCGAGCGCCTTCGTCTCTACATCACCACGATCTACGAGGCGGCAGTTGAGCACCGTGGACTGATTCAGACCTTGCTCGTCGAACTTCCCGCTGGCGGGGAACTCTTCACCACGAAGCTCTCTCCAATGCTGGGGGAGGTCATCGACCAGCTGGTAGAGATTGGACTCGACCAAGCACGCCAGCAGGGCATCGATGAAGCCGTCATCCCTGGTGGTGTTCGGATCGTGACCCTTTTGACCCTGATGGCGGCCGTACTCGGACCTGGGATCGCCGTGGCCTCCGACAAAGAAGAGCTGATCACTTTTCTCGCCCGCTTCAGCGCATTCGGCATTCGGCAGTCGTAGTTCCCCGGCAGGGCGTGAATACCAGCAGATATTCAGCTCGGATCAGCGCGCCCCTTGTCAAGGGAATGCTTATCCCCTAAGGTGGCCAGTGGTTAAGGGAAAGGCTTTCCCTTAGGGCAGGATATCGATTCGAGGGCTCCTCGCCTTGGGGAGACCCGGGTGTCATATGGGGAGGTCATGATGCAAACAGGTGCTTCGCCGACCATGGCGGTAATCGGAACCGGACCGGCCGGACTCGCCGCCGCTTGGCGGCTTCACCAGGCGGGCCATCGGGTCAAGTTGTTTGAGCGCAATGGCCAACTTGGAGGTCGCATGCGCACCATCAAACGGGATGGTTTCCAATTCGAGGATGGGCCGAGCCAGATCGCCGGGAGCTACACCCGATTCATCGACATCATGACTGAGTCGGGCTTTGGCGACCAACTGATTCCAGCGTCGTCGACCTTGGCCATGCTCGACGCTCAAGGCAAAACACACGATTTCAGGGTGGAGAAGATCCATATCGACACTTTGAAGACCGACATCATCGGGTTTCGAGACAAATTGGATCTCACCAAAATTGTCCGTGACGTTTTCAAGTATCGCAAGAAGCTGGATGTCGAGGACCTTTCGAAGATGTCCGAGATTGACCATCTTTCGGCTGAGCAATACGGACGGGAGCGTTTCGGCGCTGGGGTCTACGACAACTTCGTCGACCCAGTGGTCCGTGGATTCGTCGGTACTTCACCAGCAAACGTGTCGGCCTGCGACATGCTCTACGTCTTTCGTGCCTTCATGAACCGCCAGAAGTTCTTCGCCATCCGTGATGGCATGCAGTCGTACGCCGAACACCTTGGTGCTTTCTTTGATCAGCAGACCAATGCTGATGTTTTGGCTGTTGATGAGCGAGCCGACGAAGTGGATGTGACCTGGCGAGATGTCGAGGGAAAGGACCACACCGAGACCTTTGCCGGAGTAGTGATTGCCACTCTGCCGAAGGGAGCAGCCAAAATTCACAATGGGCTCGACCCCTGGCGACGGGACTTCTTGGCCACCAAGGTTGGCAACGCCACTGTTGTGGAGGCGCACGTTGCCCTTGCGACGCCGCCCGCATCGAAGGCATCGATGATCTATTCCACCGAGCAGTCAAAACACACCAAGGTCTTGGCGGTCAACCTGGAGCACAACAAGGCTGAGGGTCGAACTCCAGCCGGCAAGGGTGTCATCACCATCTTCGGCTCGTCGGACTGGAGCAAGGAGGTCATCAATGATCCTGATGATGATCTCTTGCTCAAAGAACTCATTGTCGGAGCCGAACCCATGGTTCCGGGCATCAGCGACGGGATCCTCTTTACCCATCTGACCCGCTGGCCTTATTCATGGTGCTCCAGCTACCCGGGGTACTGGAAAGGCATGGCTGAGTTCAATCGAATTGGGGAGGGGAAGGATCGGCTGGTCCAGCTCGCTGGCGACTACTTCTGCACGACAAGCCTCAACGTTGCCTCCGCCTCAGGTGAGCGAGCCACCCGCAAGCTCCTGGCCGCCCGCACGACGAAGCGCGGAAGCTGAAATTCGATGATCCGCACAACGGACAAGCTGTACATCTATTTGGGTTTGGCCGGCGTCGTCATCTTCTTCATCGGGCTCTTAATCGCTGGCGTGATCCCTCCTCCTTCACCGAGCGAAGGAGGAGGTCAGATCCACTCCTTCCTGCACAACCACACCGGGGGCATTCGTTGGGGTTCGATCGTGGCAATGTTCGGCATCACTCTGCTGGCGCCATGGATGGCCGTGCTGTCGAAGTTGTTCAGCCGTATTGAGGGACCGTCATCGCCGGCCGCTTACTGCCAGATGGCCATGGGGGCGTTGCTGATCATCAGCGTGATTCTTCCTTTCATGATGCTTGAAGTTGCCGTGTTTCGTCCGGACCGGCCGCAGGCGGTCACGCTGGCGCTCAGCGACGTGTGCTGGATCCTGCTGCTCGGCATCGTGTACGACTACCTCATCGAGCTATTTGTCAGCGCGGCGATCATCTTCCGGGACAAACGAGAACACCCGGTCTTCCCTCGGTGGGTGGCGTATTTCAATATCCTGATTGCCGCCATGTCGGCTCCCGACATCTTCATTGTGACAACCAGGAAAGGGCCTTTCGCTTGGAATGGTCTAGCCGGCTTCTGGGTGGCGGCGGTGGCATTTGGCGGCTGGGTGATCGCTATGTCAGTGGTCATGATTCGCGCTACTAATCGTCAAGAAGACGAGCCGACGGACCTATCAGAGCTAGAGCGTCTGAGTGCTGAAGTGGCCCAGCTCCGTCAAGAGGTGCAACGGGCAGGTCCGCTGCCGTCAGTGTCTGTCTAGTCGTCGGTATCTGGAGGAATTCGCTGCAAGATCAGCGGACGATCAGCGAGGGCTCGGTCGCTGATATGACTTCCTCAGTCGTGACACCGGGGGCAGTCTCCAGCAGGACAAGTCCCTGGGGCGTGACGTTAATCACTGCGAGGTCCGTGATGATGCGCTGAATGCAGTGCCGCCCGGTCAGCGGCAGAGAGCATTCATTGACGATTTTTGGTGCACCGTCTTTGGATGTGTGCTCCATCATGACGATGACTCGCTTGGCACCGTGGACCAGGTCCATGGCACCTCCCATCCCTTTGACCATCTTCCCTGGGATCATCCAGTTGGCCAGATCACCGGTGGCCGAGACTTCCATGGCTCCCAGGATGGCCACGTCCACATGGCCACCTCGGATCATCGAGAATGACGTGGCCGAATCGAAGTAGGAGGCTCCGGGCAGCACCGTCACCGTCTCTTTTCCGGCGTTGATGAGGTCGGGATCAACGGCGTCTTCGCTCGGGTAGGGGCCAACGCCAAGAACACCATTCTCTGACTGCAAGACGACCTGAATGCCCGGCGGTACAAAGTTGGGGACCAGGGTTGGCAATCCAATGCCGAGGTTGACGTACTGACCATCAGAGAGCTCCTGGGCGACCCGAGCTGCCAGTTCCTCGCGAGTGAGCGCCATCAGTTCGCCGCCTTGTCGTCAGATGATGCTGAGCTGGCCTGGACCGTCCGGCGCTCTATTCGCTTCTCCACGCCCGGGACATGAACCACGCGCTGGACGAAGATTCCGGGCGTGTGCACGTGCATGGGATTGAGTTCGCCTGGTTCGACCAGTACCTCGACCTGAGCGATGGTGATCGCTCCGGCCGCCGCGCAAAGCGGGTTGAAGTTCTGAGCGCTCTCTTCATAAATGAGATTGCCATGGCGGTCCCCGTATCGGGCATGGACCAAGGCGAAATCGGTATGAATGGCTCGCTCCATGACGTAGGGAGTGCCATCGAACTCCCGCACTTCTTTGGGGGGCGACGACAGAGCGACGCCTCCGGCGCCATCGAAGCGCCAGGGCAACCCACCCTCGGCTACCTGAGTGCCGACCCCGGCTGGCGTGAAGAAGGCGGGAATGCCGGCCCCACCGGACCGTAGGCGTTCGGCCAGCGTCCCTTGAGGGACGAGCTCCACTTCTAGCTCTCCGCTCAGGAACTGCCGTTCGAATTCCTTGTTCTCCCCGACGTAGGAAGAAATGGTGCGCCGGATCCGGTGGGCCGAGAGGAGCGCGCCCAGCCCCCAACCGTCAACTCCGCAGTTGTTGCTGACGGTTTGCAGATCAGTGGCGCCGGACTCCAAAATGGCGTTGATGAGCACACCGGGGATCCCGCACAAGCCGAACCCACCAACGGCCAGCGAGGACCCGCTCACCACATCTGCGACGGCTTGCGTTGCGCTGTCGACGATCTTGTCCATCAGAGTCCCAACTCTCGGGCGATGAGCATCTTTTGCACCTCGCTGGTTCCCTCACCGATTTCGAGGATCTTCGAGTCGCGGTAGTGGCGAGCGACGGGACTGTCGTTCATGAACCCATACCCGCCGTGCACCTGAGTGGCGTCGCGGGCGTTGTCCATGGCGGCGTTGGACGAGACCAGCTTGGCAATGGCGGCCTCCTTCTTGAAGGGTTGGCCGGCCAGACAGCGAGCCGCCGCGTCGTAGTACGCGCAACGGGCCACATGGGCTCTGGCTTCCATTTCGGCGATCTTGAAGGCCACGGCTTGGTGCTTGCTGATGGGCTGGCCGAAGGCATGTCGTTCCTTGGCGTACTCCACGCTCTCGTCCACGCACCCTTGGGCCGCCCCAGTGGCTAGTGCGGCAATGGCGATACGACCTTCGTCAAGGATGCTCAAGAAGTTGGCATAGCCCCGACCACGTTCTCCGAGCAGGTTCTCCTCGGGCACGCGCACCCCGCTGAACGAAAGTGGGTGGGTATCCGAGGCATTCCAGCCAACCTTGTTATACGGCGGTCCAGCAACAAAGCCCGAAGTTGGCACCGGCACCAAGATGGAGCTGATCTCCCGTTTGGCATTGGATCCTTGTGCTGTCACGGCGGTCACGGTGACCAGTGCCGTGATGTCGGTGCCCGAGTTGGTGATGAACTCCTTGGCCCCGTCTATGACCCAAGCGCCGTCGTCCAATCGAGCGGTGGTCCGGGTGCCGCCAGCGTCGCTGCCCGCTCCGGGTTCGGTGAGGCCGAAGGCGCCCAGAATCTCACCGGCGCACAGTCGAGGCAGCCATTCTTGTTTCTGCTGCTCATGGCCGAACCGGAAGATCGGCATGGCGCCGAGAGAGACCCCAGCTTCGAGCGTGATGGCCACGGACTGGTCGACTCGGCCCAGCTCTTCGAGGGCCAAGCACAGAATGAAGAGGTCGCCCCCCATGCCGCCGTACTCCTCTGGGAACGGCAGCCCGAACAATCCGATCTCGCCCATCTGCCGCACGATGTCGTAGGGGAAGGTCTTGGTGGCGTCGTGGTGGGCCGAGACGGGGGCCACTACTTCACGGGCGAACGTCTCTACCGTCTTTCGGAGATGTTCCTGTTCTTCGGTCAGGCCATGGGGGGTCATCAGTTGCCCTCCTGGCTGAAGGTGGGGGCGAGCGCCGCCAGGACTCGCGAAGGGCTGGGTCGTCCGAGCAGCTTGGCCATCCAAAGACTGGTCTCGCAGAGCGCGGCCAGATCGACTCCGGTCGCAATACCCAGTCCGTGCAGTTGCCAGACCAGGTCCTCGGTGGCCAAGTTCCCGGTGGCACTGCCGGCATAGGGGCAACCACCAAGGCCGCCAGCCGATGTGTCGACCGTGGTGACCCCGTGCTGGAGGGCACCGAGTGTGTTGGCCAGCGCTTGGCCGTAAGTGTCGTGGAAATGCACAGCGATCTGAGCCATCGGCAGGCCTCGGCCGAGAAGTTCGTCCAAGAGCGCAGCCACCTGGCCCGGAGTCGCCACCCCAATGGTGTCGCCCAGCGAGACCTCGGTGCAGCCAAGTTCGGCCAAGGCGAGGACGACGTCGGCCGCCTGGGCCGGGGACACTGCTCCTTCCCAGGGATCCCCGAAGCACATAGAGACGTAGCCCCGAACGTTCAACCCTTCACCTCGGGCGCGCTTGACCACAGGTGCGAACATTTCAATTGAGTCGGCCACCGATCGGTTGAGGTTGCGCTGCGCGAAGCTCTCGGTCGCACTGCCGAAGACGGCGATTTCAGAGACGCCACAAGCAAGTGCCCGCTCCAGGCCACGCTCGTTGGGAGTAAGCACGGGATGGCGGCCAGGCAGATCGCCCAGCAACCCAAGCAGTTCTTCGGCATCGCCCAACTGGGGGATCCACGAAGACGGGACGAAGCTGGTCAGTTCGACCGCTTCCAAACCGGCCGCTATGAGTCGTCGGATGAACTCGGCCTTGGTCGCAACCGGAATCACGACGTCCTCGTTTTGTAGACCGTCGCGGGGGCCGACCTCGTAAATCTGGACTCGCTCGGGAAGACCCGAGAGTGCAGTGGCTGCCTGGGTGATCATGGCGTCACCGCTTTCGACATCGCTGTCGACATCGCCATCGACATCGTCTCTGACACCGCTTCGAGATGGACCAGCGGTGCATCGACCAGCACTCGATCCCCAACACCGGCCTTGACCTGGACTATCCGGCCGGCTCGAGGAGCGACGAGCGTGTATTCCATCTTCATGGCCTCCACGATGAGCAATGCGTCCCCCTGTTCGACTTCGTCACCAACCTGCACGTTGACGGTGATCACCGTACCGGGCATCGGGCTGCGTACCTCGTTCTCGATGGCCCCGGCACCGCTCCCTCGCCGTTGCGGCGCCAGTTCGCTGAAGGCGAACGTCTCGCCGTCGAGCCAGACCCACGTGGTGGCCCCAGTAGCAGCCACTATGGCGCGCTGACGGTGCCCGTCAATGGTGACCAACAACCCATCGGACAGGGCTTCGACTCGAGCCAACACCGGAGTATTTCCATCGATCGCCACTTTGGCCTCGTCGGGCCGACCGGTGACCTGAACGG
This sequence comes from Acidimicrobiales bacterium, assembly GCA_036268485.1. Classification (GTDB taxonomy): domain Bacteria; phylum Actinomycetota; class Acidimicrobiia; order Acidimicrobiales; family RAAP-2; genus Bog-473. The sequence continues at coordinate 62,974 of DATAUC010000023.1, read as the reverse complement.
CGACGGGGGTCCCGTCGGGTCCGGCCAGTTGCCACTCGGTCGGGGCATCGGGACCCCCGAGGCGCCACCCGTCGGCAACATCCCAACGGTTGACCACCCGACCGAGGGGTTGGGCCCGCAGCAAGCGGTCCAGAGCAAACACCACATAGGCCTCGGGCGGCGTGGCCGAAGCAATCAAGCCAGTGAGTTCACGCTCGACCAGCTCGGTGTCCAGCTGGCCTGACTGGACGGCCGGATGACGGAGCAGTGACCGAAGGAAGTTGATATTGGTGGGGAAGCCGAGGACGACGCTGTGCGCCAGTGCTTGGTCGAGCCGGGCCAAGGCCACCGCCCGATCGGCGCCCCAGGCCACCACCTTGCTCAGCATTGGGTCGTAGGTCGTCCCGACCACGCCGCCCCCCAGCAGGGAGCTGTCCACCCGGACTCCTTCTGCCACCGGCTCGTGCAAGTGAAGGAGATCACCTCCGCTCGGCACGAAGCCACGGGATGGATTTTCCGCGTAAATGCGAGCCTCGACGGCGTGACCATTGAAGGTGATATCAGCTTGGCTAAAGGACAGTGACTCACCGGCGGCCACCCGAAGCTGCTGCTCCACCAAGTCGATTCCGGTCACCATTTCGGTTACCGGGTGCTCAACTTGGAGCCGAGTGTTCATCTCCATAAAGAAGAACTCGTCTGGGGCATCAGCCGAAACAATGAACTCGACGGTGCCCGCACCCTCATAGTTCACGGCTCGGGCGATGTCGACGGCGGCTGCTCCCATGGCCGCACGCTGCATATGGTCAAGGAGGACGGAGGGGGTTTCCTCAATGATCTTTTGGTGGCGGCGCTGCAAGCTGCATTCCCGCTCACCCAAGTGGACAACGGTCCCGAAGGCATCGGCCAAGACCTGAACCTCAATGTGGCGAGGGGAGAGGACGAACCGCTCCAAGAACAGCGTGTCGTCGCCAAATGATGCCCTCGCCTCGCGGCGAGCGCTGGCCAACTCATCGCGGAGCCGGGCCGGATCATGCACGAGGCGCATCCCCTTGCCGCCGCCGCCGGCCGAGGGCTTGACCAGGACCGGGTAGCCGACCTCGTCCGCTGCTTGCACCAAGTCGTCATCAGACATGTCGGTATCCGTGCGCCCGGGCACCACCGGCACCCCCGCCGCGCTGACGGCTCGCTTGGCCCGGATTTTGTCGCCCATGATCGTGATGGCGCCGGTGGGAGGCCCAATGAACGTGATCCCGGCTTGTCGGCAGGCCGTGGCGAAGTCGGCGTTCTCGGCCAAGAATCCGTATCCGGGATGGACGGCTTGGGCGCCGGTCTCGTGGGCGGCCGCCAGGAGACGATCGATGGACAAATAACTCTCGGCGGCCGAGGCCGGCCCGAGGCGTAGGGCCTGGTCAGCGTCGCGCACATGACGAGCCGAGTGATCGTCGTCGCTGTAGACGCCGATGGATCGGATACCCAGGCGACGCAGGGTGGCCATGATCCGAACTGCAATCTCGCCTCGATTGGCGACCAAGACAGTGTCGAACATCTCCTACATCCGAAAGACGCCGTTGGAGATGGGCTCCAACGGCGCATTGGCACAGACTGACAGGGCCAGGCCTAAGACATCACGGGTCTGCAGGGGATCGATGATGCCGTCGTCCCACAAGCGGGCCGTGGAGTAAAAGGGATGGCCCTGCATTTCATATTGCTGGCGCAACGGGGCCTTGAAGGACTCTTCATCCTGGGCGCTCCAGGATTCACCACGTCCCTCGAGTTGGTCGCGGCGCACAGTGGCCAGTACAGCGGAAGCTTGCTCGCCGCCCATGACCGAGATGCGGGCGCTGGGCCACATGAAGAGAAACCTCGGTGAGAAGGCTCGGCCGCACATGGAGTAGTTGCCGGCACCGAAGGATCCTCCAATGACGACGGTGAGTTTGGGGACCCGGGCGCAGGCCACCGCCGTCACCATTTTCGCTCCGTGCTTGGCGATGCCGCCTGCCTCATAGTCCCGGCCGACCATGAACCCGGTCAGGTTTTGCAGGAAGACCAACGGGATGCGACGCTGATCACATAGTTGGATGAAGTGTGCCCCCTTGAGCGCCGACTCCGAGAACAGCACTCCGTTGTTGGCAATGATGCCCACCGGGTGGCCGTGTAGCCGAGCGAATCCGGTCACCAAGGTGGTTCCGTATTCGGCCTTGAACTCGGAGAACAGACTGGCGTCCACCAGGCGAGCAATCACTTCGCGCACGTCATAGGGAACCCGGGAATCCGACGACACGACACCGTAAAGTTCGCCAGGGTCGGCGGCCGGATCCATCGTCGGCCGAACCTCCCACGGCGCTGGCGTACGGGGCGCCAGTTCACTCACAATTCGCCGCACTATGCGCAGGGCATGGGCGTCGTCATCGGCCAGATGATCGACCACCCCGCTGGTGCGGGCGTGCAGCATTCCACCACCCAGATCTTCGGCTGAGACCACTTCTCCGGTAGCCGCCTTCACCAGCGGTGGGCCACCCAAGAAGATGGTTCCCTGGTTCGCCACAATGATGGTTTCATCGCTCATGGCCGGTACGTAGGCCCCACCTGCCGTGCACGAACCCATGACGGCAGATATTTGGGCGATGCCTCGGGCGCTCATGGTGGCCTGGTTGAAAAAGATCCGCCCAAAGTGTTCACGATCGGGGAACACTTCGTCCTGGCGGGGCAGGAACGCTCCTCCGCTGTCCACCAGGTAGAGGCAGGGCAAATGGTTTTGCAGGGCGACTTCTTGCGCCCGGAGGTGCTTCTTGACGGTCATTGGGTAGTAGGTGCCGCCCTTAACGGTGGCGTCGTTGGCTACCACCATGCATTCGCGACCCGAGACGCGGCCGATTCCGGTGATGATGCCCGCACCGGGGGCTTCGTTTTCGTACATGCCATGCGCGGCCATGGGGGAGAGTTCGAGGAACGGGCTGCCCGGGTCCAGCAGGGTGTCCACTCGGGAGCGGGGGAGTAACTTGCCCCGGTCGGTGTGGCGAAGACGAGCTGCTACCGAAGGCCCTGATCGGACTTGGTCCAAGTGATCGAGCAAATCAGCCCGAGCGGCCAGTTGCATCTCCTCGTTCTGACGGAACGTGGCGCTGGTGCGGTCGCACGCCGATTGAAGTTGATGTTCAGCGGTCATTGCCGGGCCGCTGAAGCGGCAGTGGCGGCATCACGAGCGTGGTAGCTGGAGCGGGTCAGCGGAGATGCCTCCACGTGAGGCACGCCAAGGTCGGCGCCGATCTCTTTGAGCCGATCGAATTCCTGTGGTGACCAGTAGCGGGCAATGGGAAGGTGGTCCCGACTGGGCCGTAAGTACTGTCCGATCGTGATGATCGATACCCCCACCGCACGAAGGTCGGCCATGGTCGAGATAACTTCACTCTCGACTTCGCCGAGGCCGACCATCAGGCCCGACTTGGTGACGAGTCCAGCCTTGGCTGCCCGGGCCAATACCGTCAGGCTGCGGGCGTACCCAGCGGACGGTCGCACGGCACGCTGGAGTCGAGCCACCGATTCAATGTTGTGATTCAAGATGTCTGGTCCGGCGTCAAAGATCGTTTGTTGTGATGCAGCGACACCACGGCAATCCGAGATGAGGACTTCCACCTTGGTGTCGGGTCGACGGGCTCTGATGGCATGGATCGTCTCAGCCATGGCGCCAGCGCCACCATCAGGCAGATCATCTCGAGCGACGCAGGTCACCACGGCATGGGCCAGCTCCATGCGAGCCACGGCCCGGGCCACTCGGTCAGGCTCGTCTGGAGCCAGGGGCAATGGATGTCGAGTATCGACCTGACAGAAGCCGCAGGCCCGGGTGCACCGCTCTCCGTTAATCATGAATGTGGCTGTGCCTTCGGACCAGCATTCGAAGATGTTCGGGCAGCCGGCTTCCTCACATACCGTGACCAAGCCGAGGTCGTGGATCGTCTTGCCGAGGGAGCTGTATTCCTTACCGAGGCGTACCGGCACTCGCAACCACTCGGGTTTGCGCTGCTGAATCTGCAGTCCCGTGTCGGGTTCAACTCCAGCTTGGCGCAACCGGCGAATGAGTGGCCTTTCGGTGCTTGCCGAATTCGTAGTGACACCGGTCATCACACTCTGGCGATCAACCTCTCCGTATCTAAAGACAGCGACTGCCCGAGCCACGAAGGCTTCCCTCACGTCAGCCATCGACAGGTCCAGACCCTCAGCCCGGGTAGAGGTCACGCCCCGGCCGACGATGCCGCACGGCACAATGTGGCCAAACATGGCGAGGTCGCATTCGACATTGAGGGCCACGCCATGGAGCGTGCGCCGTCGGCCATGCTCGTTTCGGATCGTGCGGACGCCAATGGCGGCGATCTTGCGAGGATTCGGGCCATCGGCCTCGATCCACACGCCGGGGAACGATGCGTCAGCGGAAGCCCCGATGAGACCAAGGTCGGTCAGGGTGGCGATAACCAGTTCTTCAAGGAAATGGACATGGGCCGGGCCCGCCGCCGGATCGTCGGGCACCGAGATGATCGGGTAGGCCACCAGTTGTCCGGGGCCGTGGTAGGTGATGTCGCCGCCTCGGTCGGTGTGCTCCATGGTTGCTCCGACTGAGGTTGGGTCAACCAACATGTGTGACGGATCAGCGTTCGATCCGAGTGTGTAGACGTGGGGGTGATGCAGCAGCAGGAGGTAGTCATCGGCTGACCCGGCAGCCAGGGAATGCTGGAGGTCATTGGCCTCCGCATATGAAACGGTCCCGATCGACCGGATGCGCAACATGATCTAAAGCTCGGCAGACCAGTCGCGCCCGGCAAGGATGTCTGAGATGCGGGCCAGGAACGATGAGACATAGGCCCCGTCCACCGCCCGGTGATCCCAGCTCACGCCGAGAATGCCTGTGGAGTGGATGGCAATCGACTCTGAGCCATCGTCATTCGTGACTACGACAGGGCGCCGAGCGATACCGTCCGTGGCCAGAATTGCCACTTGTGGCTGATTGATGATCGGCACCGTGAAGTAGGTACCGAAGGGACCGTCGTTGGTGATGGAGAACGTGCCGCCAGCGATGTCATCCGCCGTCAGCTTCTTGCGCCGGGCGCGGTCCGCCAGGTCGCGTATCTGGCGAGCGCACTCGCGAATTCCCAGATCCTGAGCCCCGTAGACGACAGGGACTATCAGACCCTTGTCATTGAGGTCAACGGCGATACCGAGGTTGATCTCGGAATGCACCTCAAGCGAATCGCCGTCGACTGAAGCATTGAGCAGAGGAAAGTCACGCAGGGCGGCGGCCGTCGCCAACGCAATGAAGGGAAGGTAGGTGAGGGAGAACCCCTCGTCCTCCTTGAACTGTGCCCCAGATACGCGGCGTACCTGTTCAACCTTTTCGAAGTCCACTTCGTAGCCGATGAAGGCATGAGGAGAGGTCGCTTTGGAGCGCACCATGTGCTCGGCGGTCCGTCGACGAATGAGCGAGAACGGAACAGTCTGCGAAATACCTTTGCGCGATCCAGGGGTTTGCGGAGGGGTGCCCTCCTTGACGGCCAGACCAGTTTCGTCGGGCGACGTCATCGAAGCCGCTCAATGAGCGTGCCCGTCCCCAGTCCGCCACCGCAGCACATGCCGATGAGGGCGAACCTGCCTTCGGTCCGCTCGAGCTCGTGCAGAGCCTTGGTGACCAGAATGGAGCCCGTTGCTCCGAGCGGATGGCCGAGTGCGATGGCGCCGCCGTTCGGATTGACGGCGTCAATGTCCGCTCCCACGGCTTTGGCCCAGGCGAGAACCACCGATGCGAATGCCTCGTTGATCTCAAAGACATCAATGTCGTCAATCGAGAGCCCCTGAGTTTTCAGTATCTTTTCCGTAGCCGGAATAGGTCCCTCCAGCATGAGTACGGGGTCACATCCGACCAGAGCCGTTTCGACCACTTTGGCCCGGGGGTCGAGTCCATGTCGCTCCGCTGCTTCGGCGGACATGAGCAGCACGGCTGAGGCCCCATCTGATATCTGCGATGAGGTCCCTGCGGTGTGCAGTCCATCGGGTCCGGCCACCGGCTTGAGGGCGGCCAACTTCTCCAATGACGTGTGGCGCGGGACTTCATCCTTGGAGGCCCTCGTCTTGGCTCCTGTTCTTTCACCGGACTCGTCGAAAACATCGACTTCTAAGGGAATCAGCTGGGTGTCGAAGTAACCGCCCGAGATGGCCGCCGCCGCCTTGAGCTGTGAGGCGAGACCGAAATCGTCAATCTCAGCTCGGCTGATGCCATATTTGAGGGCGATCCGTTCCGCCCCTTCGAACTGGCTGATGAACTCGAAGTAGTTGCGATATGACCTGGTCAGTGGGTGTCCCATGCCAGCCCGGTCTCCGGCTTCCGCATCGGAGGCGATGGGCAGGCGGCTCATGTTCTCCACTCCACAGGCCATCACGATGTCTTCTTGGCCAGAAGAAATCAGGGCATGGGCCAGATTGACTGAGTACTGCGACGATCCGCATTGGGAGTCAACCGTCACACAGCCCACCTCTTGGGACCCGCCGTGGGAGAGCCATGCCGTACGGGTGATGTTCATGGCTTGGGCCCCCACCTTGTTGATGCACCCTCCGATGACTTGGCCGACGTGGGAAGATTCCACATTGGCCCGGCGGAGTACTTCTTGCTGAACGGCTCCCAGAGTGTCGACAGGGTGCACCTGGGACAGCGAACCGCCTCGCTTGCCAACCGGAGAGCGGCCAGCCTCAACAATCACAACTTCACGCATGGTTGTTCCTTCTTCCTTTCAGGTTGTCGGCTCATCGACCGCCCACAATGTTCAGACGAGGGTGAAAGGGGAGCACCCTCACTTGGGGCGGGCGGACATGGCCTGCAGTGTCTTTTTAAAGTCCGGCAAGGTGAACGTCTCCGCCTCGGCGGCACACGCATAGTCCATGACGCCAACGGAGACTTTCTCCATCGGCATATTGAGCGCTCGCTTCGTGGCCTTCAGCGCGGCAGCCGGCAAGGCGGCGAGACGCTCGGCGAGGGCCATGGCTTCATCGAAAACACGATCAGCCGGCACGACCCGAGTGGCCAGTCCCAGTTCAAGGGCCACAGCAGATGTGATCTTTTCTCCCGTGTAGAGGTATTCCTTGGCTCGCATGAGGCCCATCAGGAATGGCCACGTCGCTACTGCCCCGTCTCCAGCCACCACACCGATAGCGACGTGCGGGTCGGCGAAGTAGGCATTTTCACCCATGATCACCAAATCACACAGTGACGCCAAGCTGCTGCCCAATCCAACGGCAGGTCCTTCGACGGCGGCCACGATGGGCAGAGGAAACCTGATCATTTCTCCCACCAACCGCTTGGCTTCATCGAGCGAGCGCGTCCGCTCGATCTGATCGGTCGCCACCTGGTGCAACCATTCAGCATCACCGCCAGCACTGAAGTAGCCGCCGGCGCCGCAGAGCACGACCGCGCGTACGGTTGGATCAGCCGCCAGGGTTGACCAGATGTTGGTCAACTCAGAATGCAGCTCGGCGTTGACCGCGTTACGGCTGGAGGGTCGGCACATGCGCACGACTTTGATAGCCCCATCGCCGGTTACTTCCAGAGTTGGTGAAGACGTCAAGGTGTTCCTTTCACTCTTGGGGTGAGGCAGCCGCTCCGGGTTGGACCGGATGCGGTGTGGTTGCACCTTCGGCTACGAAGCGTGCGAGCAGTTGCCGATGTTCGGCCGTGGTGAAGGTGTCGCTCTCGGCCGCGATCGCAAAATCCATAATTCCGCCCGCCGCCCGCTGAATGTGGAGGTTGAGGGCTCGCTTCGTATCCTGCAGTGCTTGAGCGGGCAGGCTGGCCATGCGATCGGCCAAGGCGAGCGAGACAGACGCCAGTTCCGCTTCGGGCACCACTTCATTGGCCAGCCCAAATCGCTCTGCCGTGACGGCATCAATGCGAGCGCCGGTGAAGAGGTACTTCTTGGCCCGCACCAAGCTGGTCATAAATGGCCAGGTCACAGCTCCGCCATCACCAGCAACTAAGCCCAAGAGCACGTGGGGATCGGCGATATAGGCCGTGTCCGCCATGAGCACCAGATCGCACAAACTGACAATGGTGCAGCCCATGCCGACGGCAGGTCCGTTGACTGCAGCAATGATCGGCAGCCGGCACGCCAGCATTCGCTCCGCTAGTTCGCGCGCTTCGTTCATGGCGTCGCGCCGTTGTTCGGCATCGTCGTGAAGACTCGACAGCCACGCCGTGTCAGCGCCGGCGGAGAACGTGTCGCCGGCTCCAGTAAGGATCACGGCGCGGATGCCCGGAGTCGCGGCGAGCTGATCCCACAGACCCACCAGCACGGTGTGCATTTCTTTAGTGACGACATTTCGTTGCTCGGGACGGTTCAGCGTGACGATGGCCACGGCACCTCGGCGTTCGACGCGAATGGAAGAGATCGCCGCCGGCACGATGTCGAGTGGGGTCGCGGTGGGCATGGGGAGCGGCTCCTGCTTGACCGGTGGAGAGCTGCGGCGTGGTGATGTGTCGGGATCAGCTGCATCGGGTTGCGACTCGGCGGTGATCCCTCGAGCCATGCCGTTGGCAATGAATCGAGCCATTTCTTGCTCAATGCGTTGGCGACTCACAGCGTCATCTTCGCCATCGGGGCGGAACCAGTCATCCAAGAGGGTCATGCAGGCGACCACTCCGAAGGCGATCCTGGTCGCCACTGGGATATCAACGCCGGTCCATCCACCAGCGTCTGCTTCTACCCGAACATCGGATTCAAGTTGCTGAAACAACGATCCGAAAAGTGATTTTGACCCTCCGAGACTCTCTAACTCCGGGTCTTCGGGAGCGGTGAGGAGGGCCAGCAAAGATCGCCGCTGTCCCCGCAGAAACGAGGACATCCAAGTGACGTAATAGTCAGACGATTCGCTCAGATCATGCGGGCGCAATCCGTAGCCGTCGGTGGCGAATCGGCGGACCAGTTCTTCGAAGGCGCGGCGAAGTGGTTCGACCACCGCCTCTTCGAAGATCGCCGCCTTTGACCCGAAGTGCCGGAAGAGGAGTGGCTCGGCGACACCCGCTTCGCTGGCGATGCGTTTGGTGGTCGCTCCGCCGTAGCCGAGCTCCGAAAACTGCGTGCGGGCGGACTCCAAGAGGAGTTCCCTTATCTCGTCAGATTGGCGCGGTGCACGACGCCCACTCGCTGTGGGCGGGGTCGAAGCGGTGGGCTTGGAAGTTTGCGTCATAGCGAAGGATGCCTCACGGACCTAGTTGGCCGCGTGACGAGGCAATAGTAATGACTATCTCATTGACAAGCAATCGAAATAGCATTTAATCTCTCACTGGTAGCCAGCATGGGAGGGAGCTATGGCAGACGCTGAGATATGGAGTGAGCACGCCTGATGGAACGCGTGATCTTTCAGGACGAGCATGCCCAGTTCCGTGCCATGACCAAGGGGTTCATGGAGCGCGAGGTGACGCCCTTCCACGAGAAATGGGAGGCAGAGGGCATTGTCAGCCGTGATGTTTGGCTGGCCGCTGGTGCGGCCGGCCTCTTGGGCATGGACGTACCAGAGGAGTTCGGCGGTGGCGGTACCCCCGACTTCCGCTACCAGGCCATCTTGGATGAGGAAATGGCGGCCTGTGGGGCCACGGGACCCGGGTTTGCCCTGCAGAACGACGTGATGGCGCCATACCTCCTGCGCCTCTGTGACGCCGATCAGCGAGGACGCTGGCTCCCGGGATTCTGTTCTGGCGAACTCATCTCGGCCATCGCCATGACCGAACCGGACACCGGGAGCGACCTCAAAGGGATTCGCACTCGGGCCACTCGTGACGGTTCGAACTGGATCCTCAATGGTCAAAAGACCTTCATCACCAATGGGATCCTGGCCGATTTCGTGGTGGTCGTCGCTCGCACCGATGACGGCACAGGGTCCCGCCAATTCAGCTTGCTGGTCGTCGAGCGGGGAGCGGCGGGATTCGAGCGGGGACGGAATCTGGCCAAGACCGGCATGCATGCGCAAGACACAGCCGAGCTTTCGTTTACCGATGTTCGGGTGCCGGCCGAAAATATGCTGGGAGACGAAGGTCGAGGATTCGTCTATCTGATGGAGAACCTGCCTCGAGAACGTCTCTCCATTGCCGTGACGGCCACGGCAGCAGCCGAATATGTCCTTGGCATGACCACTGAATACTGCCGATCTCGCAAGGCCTTTGGCCAGCGCATCGGTGATTTTCAAAACACTCGATTTGTCCTGGCTGAGTGTGCCACGCAGATCGCTGTGACCAGGGCCTTTGTGGATCAATCGATCACCGCCCTCAACGATGCGAGCTTGTCGCCCACCGATGCCGCCATGGCCAAGTGGTGGTCGACCGAAATGCTCAACACCATTGTCGGCCGGTGTGTCCAGTTGCACGGGGGATACGGCTACATGAGCGAATACCCGATTGCCAAGGCCTTCATCGACGCCAAAGTGTCGACCATTTTCGGGGGGACGACGGAAATCATGAAAGAGATCATCGGGCGTCAAGTAGTGGGGATTGAACGTTGAGCACACCCGAACAGCTCACGTCTATGAGTTTCGTTGTCAATGAGGGCGTCGCCATTGTGCGATTCGAGCGCCCCGAGCGAATGAACGCTTGGACCGTTCCCATGCGGGACGAGTTTCGATCATTGATGGCGCGGGTCGAAACGGACCAGGATATTCGTGCTGTTGTCGTGACCGGTGCGGGGCGAGCCTTTTGTGCCGGGGCAGATTCCAGCACTTTGGACGACATGGTTGGCACGGGAGGTCTCGACGAGAGCCTCCAGGGGCCGGCGGCCGACATCTTCGCCGAGCAGCCCGGCGCTTACGCGTTCATGCTGGCTATGTCCAAGCCGGTCATCGCCGCTATCAATGGTGCAGCTGCCGGACTTGGACTGGTGATCGCCTGCCTCTGTGACGTTCGCTTCGCCGCAACCGGAGTCAAGCTGACCACCTCAATGGGTCGCATGGGACTCCCGGCCGAGCATGGGATGTCGTGGATCCTTCCGAGACTGATTGGGGCAGGGCGGGCTGCTGACATGCTGTTGTCGAGCCGGATCGTGCTGGCCGAAGAGGCTGAACGGTGGGGACTGGTCAATCAGGTCTGTGCACCGGAGGACCTCATTGCAGCGGCCACCGACTATGCCCGAGCGATCGCTCAGGACATATCTCCCGCGTCCACCAAGACCATCAAACATCAGTTGTACGCCGATCTTCACCAAACGCTTCCGGCGGCGCTCGACTTCGCCGATGCTGCCATGAACGAGATGCTGGCTGGTCCCGATTTCCGTGAGGGCGTCAGCGCCATGACCGAACACCGCAAGCCCAATTTCGCAGGTTCCTAGGAGGAAAAAGGTATGTCGACATCCATCATTGTTCCACGTCTCGGTGTGGGAATGACCGAGGGCACCCTTTCCTCGTGGCTCGTTCCAGACGGAGCCACGGTGAAGGCAGGCGAAGCCATCTACACAATCGAAACGGACAAGGTCGAATCGGAGATCGAGGCTCCCGTTGCCGGAGTTCTTCACCAGATTGGCGAAGAAGGAGAGACGTATGACGTCGGCACCTTGCTGGGAGAAATCGACTGAGATGGCCTGTTTTCGTGCCGTTGCCGACGCGAGGACCCCCCTCCGCGTCGGCAACGGCCGACCCCCGCAAGGGGATCGAGGTGCCGTCTCCCTAGTTGAAGGCTGAAATTCCCAACTGGTCACGAGCAATGACGAGGCGCTGTATTTGCGGTGTTCCTTCTACAGTTCGACCGCCCCGGGTGTCGCGGAAGATCCGTTCCAGGCCGTATTCCATACTGAGACCCATGCCTCCGTGCACTTGAAGGGCTTTGTCGGCGATGGAAAAGGCTGTCTCGGTGGCAAATAACTTGGCCACAGCACAATCGGTTTGGTTCACGCCACCAGCGTCAAGCATACGCGCCGTGGCGTAGCCGAGGGCTCGGGCCGCGCAACTCTGCATTCGCATGTCGGCAATCAACTCTTGAACAAGCTGAAACTCACCTATGCGCTTGCCAAATTGCTCGTGTTCACGGGCGTAGCGAATCGACATGTCGAGGGCTCGTTGCCCCGTTCCGATGGCACCCATGGCCACATTGAGCCGACCCAGATCGAGTCCCTTCATGAAGAGGGAGTGGCCCATGCCCACTTCGCCAACCATCATGTCGGCGCTGACGATGGTCTCATCAAAGACCAGTTCGGATGTCGTCGTTGCCTTAATGAACATGGTCTCGATCCGATGACCTTCGAAGGTGCACAGCGATGGATCAATGAGGAACGCCGTGAGGCCTCCTTCCGTACCATCAAGACGTTTCACATTGGCCAGCACAATTCCGAAGTCACCGATGGCACCATTGGTAATCCACAGCTTGGTCCCACTGATCCGAAAGTCTCCGGAACTGTCCTCCACTGCCACAGTGTTGAGCACCCGTACGTCTGACCCGTGTTCCGGTTCGGTCAGGCCGAACCAACACAGTCGCTCCCCACGCAGCAGCGGCTCCAGGTACGTCTTGCGCTGTACGTCCGAAGCGGCCCGATCCAACATCAGCGCAACCATATTGATGACGCTCAACGTCGAGCGCAGCGACATCCAGTGGTATCCGGCTTCCTCCATGATGACGGCCAGATCGGTATAGGTGAGACCCATGCCACCCCGATCCTCGGCCAGAATGCCACCGAGGTACCCAAATTGAGCAAGATCCGTGAGCACCTCGACTGGGAGCCGGCCTTCCCTCTCGCATTCGGCGATAATTGGCTCGATTCTCGTATCCATGAACGAACGGACAGCCTGACGAAGGGCTATTTGCTCCTCCGAAAGCGCCGCCTTCGTTGTGGCGTCAAGGCTCCCAATGGTTGTTCCGGCAGATGCCATCTGTTCTCCTCTACGACGATTCAAATGTTGCGAGTTCACAAGCGTGAAATTGGCTGGCCACGACCAGAGGGTCGAGTTCGCCCGAAGTGACGAGCGCCAGAAGCGCTTTCGCCTCGTCGCTCTCTAGCCACGTGTCTGCTTCTCTGGTGACCACGAAGTGAACGGCGGAACGGAGATCCCGAATACGACGGTGGGTGCGATCCGCCTCGAGTGACCCTGAGCTGGTCACATGTGATCGATGGTCCCGAATTGACTCCCACACCGCGTCAACACCCTCTCCGCTCTCAGCAGTGCAACAACGCACCACTGGACTCCACGGTCTGGGAATGGCCAGTTCGAGCATGTCGGATATTTGGCGCACGGTGTCTCGAACGCCCGGTCGATCGGCCTTGTTCACCACAAAGAGATCGGCAATCTCCAAGAGGCCGGCCTTGCTCGCTTGGATATCGTCGCCCCAACCAGGATTGAGGACGACGAGCGTGGTGTCGGCTTGACCCACAATGTCCACTTCCGCTTGGCCGACGCCGACGGTCTCAACGATCACCCAGTCAAACCCAAAGGCGGTGAGGGCCCGGATGGTGGCTGGGACGGCCAGGGCGAGGCCGCCCAGCATGCTGCGCGCCGCCATGGAACGTATGTAGACGCCTGGATCGTTCACGTGCTGACTCATCCGGATCCGGTCTCCAAGAATGGCACCACCAGTAAACGGACTCGACGGGTCAATGGCGAGAACGGCGATGGTTTCATTTCGTTGCCTCGCCTCAGCCACGAGTTGGTTTGTCAGGGTGGATTTCCCCGCACCTGGCGCCCCCGTGATGCCCACAACGTGCGCCGGCATCTGCGGAGGCGAGATTGAGGCGATGACGTCTATGCCCCGTTGTTCGCCTGCTTCAAGCCAAGTCAGCAGACGAGCCAGGGCTCTGCGATCTCCTCGCCTGAAGCCACCAGGCACATCAATGGGGCTCGGTGTCATTGATCCAATCGCCGCACCATGACGGTGCGGCGGAACTCCAGGACCGTTGCTCCCTCCTGATTGAACACTTCGTCCGAAATGATCAAGAGGTCACCCGCCTTCTCCGGCTTGAGAATTCGTTCTTCGACGTTGAGGTAGGGGGTGATGGTGTCGCCCACTCCGACAGTCTGGCGAAATCGCACATCGGTGAGCCCGATAAGGCCGATTACTTTGCCGTGCAAAAGGAACTCCGTGCCGGCCACTGCAATGCCCAGGAGCGCTGGTCCATAGAGGACCCGGCGTCCGAGCGGTCCCTTGCGGGCCGTCTCTTCGTCGTGGAAGAGGGGACTTGTCACCCCCATGATCGACGGCAGCAGCGAGATCTCTGCATCGGTTATCGTCCGCGAACTTCCCTGCAGGCGTGCTCCAACCTCCAGTGTTGTCATCGTGAGCCTCCAACGAGCGCCCGAACTCGTGGAGCAAGTTCATCCAACGGAGAGCGAACGCCGAATACCTCGCCAATGCCCATCTCACGGAGCAGCACGGCATCTTTGGGGGAGACGGTGCCCCCGACGACGACACTGATGTCATCGACCTCCCGTTGCTTCAATTCGTCGAGCACTTGTTGGGCCAGGGCCAAGTGGGCCCCCGACAATATGGAAAGGCCAATGACATCGACGTCTTCGTCAATCGCCATGGCGACAACTTCGTTGGCCGTTCGGCGCAACCCGGTATAGATGACTTCGAAGCCGGCATCACGCAGGGCATGGGCAACGACCTTGGCGCCCCGGTCATGCCCATCAAGGCCCAGCTTGGCGACCAGGACTCGGACTTGTCGGTCTGTTTGGTCGAGTGTCGGTGTGTTCACAGTGCTGGCTCCTTGAATTCTCCGAAGACTCCTCGAAGGACGTCGACCATCTCGCCCAAGGTCGCATCGGCCCGAGCGCAGTCCATCATGATGGGCATCATGTTGATCTCCTGTTCTGCGGCGTCACGCAATCGGCCGAGTTGTCGCGTCGTCTCGACATTGTCCCGTGCTGCCTTGAGAGCTTCGAGCTGCGCTCGTTGACGTTCGGCCACCTTTCCATCGGGAGCATGAACGACGAGTTCTGTCGGTTCGCTCTGACCCTCATGAATATTCACGGCCACGATCGGTTTTTCACCGCTCTGCTCACGGCGCTCTTGGGAGTACGCCGAGCTGGCGATTTCTCGCTGCATATAGCCGCTTTCGATGGCGACGACTGAGCCACCCATATCGTCAATCTCTTGCATGGTCTTGAGGATGAGCGATTCGATCTCATCCGTCATCTGCTCGACGAACCAAGACCCTCCGAGAGGGTCCGAGACCGCAGTAGCGTCAGATTCGTAGCCAACGATTTGTTGTGTCCGCAGGGCGATTCGAGCCGTTTCTTCGGTCGGGATGTCGAAGGCCTCGTCGTAACCAGCCAGAAGCATGCCCTGGCATCCACCGAGCACAGCACCCAGACACCCGAGCGTTCCCCTGATGATGTTGGTTTCCGGCTCGTGCACCTGAAAATGGGTGCCGCCGACCGAAGCAGTAATTCGGAGGAGGCCGGACGCCTTGTCTTTGGCTCCGAATCGATCATGCAGCAACCGTGACCAAATACGTCGAGCGGCCCGCGTCTTTGCTGCTTCCTGCAGGAAGTCTCCGTAGTAGTAGAACTGGGCGGACAGCCGGGTGGCGATGGTGTCGATGCCCAAGTTGCGTTCGACCGCGTACTCCAAATAGGTGACTGCGTTGGCGAAGGCAAAGGCCACTTCCTGGATAGCGTTTGCTCCGGCGTCCCGCATGTCTGGCCCTCGAATCACCAAGGGATAGAAGCGGGGCATTTCCTTTGAGCAGTATTCAAGGATGTCGCCCACCATCCTGATTCCATGCTTGGGTGGGTAAATCCAAGTGCCTCGAGCGACGTAGTCCTTGAGTACGTCCGTGGTCATGGAGCCGTTGATTTCGCTTGGACTGACCCCCTGCCGCTCCATGGCCACCAGGAATAGGGCCAAGACGAAGGGAGCGGTGCTATGGGCGTTGAGGGAAATGCCCATGTCCTTGACCGGTAGCCCGGCGAACATTCGCTCGAAGTCTTTAACGCAGTCCACGGCGACGCCGACTCTCCCGGCTTCCGCTATGGACTCGGGGGCATCCGAATCGAGCCCGACCTGGGTCGGAAGGTCAAATGCGGCGCTCACCCCGTTGTTGCCGTGGGCCAGCAGGAAGCGCCACCGCTCGTTGGTGCTCTCGGCATCCCCGAAACCTGAATACAGGCGCATCTGCCACAGTCGGTCGCGGTACATGGCCGGGTAGACGCCCCGGGTGTAGGGGAACTCTCCAGGAAGACCTACGTCCTGGCGGTACTTGTCATCCTCTTCATCGGGCCGGGGACCGAAGAGCACGTCGAGCGGTTCACCGGTCAGCGAAGGCCGAGGCGCAATGCTGTCCAACTTCTTGGCGTTCTCTTTGCGCCACCGGGCGACGTCTTCGGCTTCGCTGACTTCGTCAGTCTGCATTCCGTACCTCCAGAGTCATGTCCACTCAGCTTCGAATTTGGATTACTTCTGCGTCAGTGTCTGCAGAGCGAGAAGCGGCAACCATCAGGGCGGCTCGAGTGGCCACGATCTCGTCTGGATCGGTACCAAACTCCGTGGCGGCGAATTCCGTGACCCCCGACTCGGCGAGCGCGGCAAGCCCGGCCTCAATGTCATCGGGGCCGCCGACAAGCGCCACGTCGGCTGGGCCTTCGACACCTTCGAGATCGAGTACCGCCCGGTACGACGCGAATCCCTCGTACGCGGCTAGCGCTCGACCTATGCGGCGGCGGGCTCGCTCGGGGTCGGTCGTGACGCAGACAGGAAGGCCAGCGACGATCCGGGGTGACGGTCGGTCTGCGGAAGCGGCGGCCTCTTCGAGCGCCGGTCGAATCGTATTTGCGATGGTGCGGGCTCCACTGAGCCAGAGGATGGTGCCATCAGTACGTTCGCCCGCCATGCGGAGCATTCGCGGTCCCATGGCGGCCAACAGAACGGGGGGAGAGATAACGTCCTTGCACGATCCAGAGAGGTCGTCTTCCCCTGACCAATAGTCACCTGTGAACCTGACCGAACGGTCCGAGAGAGCAGGGAGGAGAACCGACAGGTAGTCGTCCATTTGGGACGCCATGGCTTGAAAAGGGATCTTGAAGGTGGATTCGACAATCCCTTTGTGTGCGAGCCCGATTCCCAGCACCAATCGATTGTCGACGGCCTCTTGGGTGGTCAGGACTTGGCCCGCCAGCATCAATGGATGGCGGGGCCAAATGGGCACAACTGCGGTCCCGATTTCAATGGTTGACGTCGCCGTTCCCATGGCGGCAATTGCGGTGAGCGCATCGGGCACTGCCATCTGTGGCATCCAATACGAAGCAAAGCCGTCCGATTCAGCCGCCACGGCATGGGCCACGATGCCCCGCAAGGAGGTCCCTCTCGCCACGACGCCGGCCGCATTAATTCCTATTTTCATTCGACTACCTCGTAGATCTAACCGACGCGCCGCTCACGGCCCTGCCAGTACGGTTCCCGCAATTCGCGCTTGAGGATCTTCCCGGACGGATTTCGGGGAAGCGCAGCGACGAAGTCCACTGAAGTAGGGCACTTGAATCCGGCCATCTGAGTTCGGCAGTAGGCGATGATGTCGTCGGCTGTCGCCGGTGAACCTTCGACGAGGACGACAACCGCCTTTGGCGTCTCGCCCCAGCGCTCATCGGGTACGCCGATCACGCCGACGTCAGCGATGCCCGGGTAGCCCATGAGGGCGTTCTCGACTTCAGCTGGGTAGATGTTTTCAGCGCCGGACACGATCATGTCCTTGATCCGGTCATGCAGATAGAGAAAGCCCTCGTCGTCGAAGTAGCCGGCATCGCCGGTCCGGAACCACCCGTCAGCCGTGATGGCTGCGTCGGTGGCCTCAGATTGGTTCCAGTAGCCGAGCATGTTCTGCGTCGACCGGGCCCAAATCTCGCCCGCCTCATGAGCCGGCAGAGTTTGTAGTGAATCAGGATCGACGATCTTCACTTCCACCCACGGCAATGGCTTTCCGCATGAGCGAAGAAGCTCTGGGCGCTCGACCGGGTCGTGATCTACCGGTGAGAGGCAACTCACGCATCCACTTGTCTCGGTGATGCCATAGAGCTGAACAAAGTCACAGTCCATGATGTTCATCGCTTTTCGGAGCAAGGTCTCAGAGATGGGGGAGGCGCCGTACATGAGAGTGCGCAACGTCGACCAATCAACGGCCTTGATATCTGGGTCGTCAATGAGGAGTTGGATGATGGCGGGAACGAGGAGCGTGTTCGTCACGCGATGAGCCGAGAAGACTCGCTTGATCTCTTCAACGTTGACTTCCCGCAAGAGGACGGTGGTCGCTCCATTAAGAATGCTCAGGAGCGCCGTGCCGGTCCCGCCGACGTGGAACAAAGGACTCACCACGAGGTTGACGCTCTCGGAGTCGTAGCCCCAAAGAGTGGCCGAAGAAGCCATATGTCCGAGCAAGCTCTCGTTGGTCAGCTGTGCACCTTTGGGGGTACCCGTGGTTCCAGAGGTATAGAGCTGGAGGCAGACGTCTTCGGGCTGGGCCTGAAGCCCGGTATCGATGGGTTCGAATTCTTGCACCCACTCTTCGTAACTTGGGTACTCGTTCGATCTACCCAGAACGACGATCGTGCCCACGTGTGATTCTTGACTGGAGATGTCGCTCAGGCAGGGCACGAATTCGCTTTCAACGACGAGCACCTTCGCCTGTGAATCTCGAACGATGGTCGCCACTTCGGATGCCGTGAGTCGCCAATTGATCGGTACGAATACCGCATTGCATTTGGCTGCCGCGAACATCAGCTCAAAGCACGCCGGATTGTTCTTGGCCAACAGGGCAACTCGATCACCGACCGTCACACCAGCCGAGGTCAGCCCACCAGCGAGTCGGTTCGTGACCTCGTCGAGGTAGCCAAAGGTGTCTGTTCGATCCTCAAACTGGAGGTACGGATGATCGGGACGCTTCGCTCCGTGGAGGCGAACCAAGTCACCAAGAGTCGTTGTCATTGTTGTGCCGGAGCAGAACAGCCGAACTGATTGCCACATCCCATGTGAGGCCCCCAATAACCCAACAGAATCCCCTATTTGGACGCATTTCGGTCCGCTAGGTCATGGAGATTTCACGTCGCCTAGCGACAGAAAGTTACCAACCGAACGTGGTCGCCGTCAAGCGACAGTTGGTCACAAAGTCGAATCTGGATGTAAATCCGGGGGCGGCTCGAGCCGCAGCCCGTAGAGCACCAATGCGGTGAGGTGATCGACGATCTTGTCTCGTGATGGTCGATGCCGGCCCACCGGGACGAAGAACAAGTCCAAGACCGACATGGAGGCGACGGTGCCCATGATCATGCGGATCGAAAGCTCAAGGTCGTCTTCGGAAAACCAGCCGCGTCGTTGTGCTTCTTTTTCGCCGATGGCCACGACATCTGCGAAGACCTGGTCGAGCACCTCTCTGGTTTCCTTGGCGGCTTCAGGGTCCCCCTCGGCCACGGATGCAATACCGAGAAGCCCAGTTCGGTGGGCTCGAAAGCTGTCGTACATGATCCCCACCATCGTGTGCATGAGGCGTTGTTCGTCCCATACGACATCAACTTGGGCATCCCAGGAAGCACGGAACTCGGTGAGCAGATCGACGAACGGCTCGAGTTGAGATGCCCGAAACAACTCCGACTTGCTCCCGAAGTGTCGGAAAATAAGGGTCCTGGCCACCCCAGCTTCGGCTGCGATATCGTCGGTCGTGGCGGCCGCATACCCCTTCCGCTTGAAGACTTCATTGCCGGCATCCAGGAGAAGTTGTCGGACTTCTGCGGTCGGCCTTCTCGTGCGCGCTGGGTTTGCCACAGCAGCAGGTTAGCGCCCGAGCGCTATATAAGTGACCAATAGTTCCTTGTGGTTTGCCGATCCCCGTAAAGGCTTGCCAGCCGAAAGGGTTCGTCGCGTCAGACGCCGGGTATTAGGCCTCAACGAGACTGAACATCTCGACACCGACTCCGGCGGTTGCCCCGCCGTCGGCCACAATGTCCGAACCGGTGCAATAGGAACTGGCGTCGGAGGCCAGGAAGAGCACTGCCTCGGCGATTTCAGGCGCCTCGCCCATGCGAGCCAGGGGAGCCATACGGCACGAGAGAGCGTCAATGTCGATCCCAGCCATGTCGGGAGCATCCATCATGGTGGTCCTGGTGGCGCCGGGACACACGGTGTTGACTCGAATGTGGGCAGCAGCCAGTTCCAGAGCAGCGACTCTGGTCATGCCACGAACGGCAAACTTGGCGGCCACATAGGCGCCCAACGCAGGGCTGCCCTGGAGTCCGTCAATCGACGACATGTTGACGATGGAGCCTCCGCCAGCCTTCATCATTGAACCCACAACGGACTTCATGCCCAAAAACACGCCAGTTTGATTCACGTCGATCACTGACTGGTAGTCCTCGAGCGACATCAAAGGCAACGGGATAGCGCGAAGGATGCCGGCGTTGTTGACCAGAACGCTGACGGGACCAAATTGATTCTCTGCCGCCTCGATAGCGGCCAACCATTGCGATTCATCAGTCACATCGAGGTGGACAAAAGCACAGGCGTCGCCCAGCTCTTTGGCGAGGAGTTCACCTTCATCATCTATGACGTCCGCCACAACAACCTTTGCGCCCTCGCCTACAAACAGACGAGCGCTGGCGGCGCCGATGCCCCGCGCCGCTCCAGAAATTAGTGCCACTTTGCCTTCGAGACGTCCAGCCATGACTAAATCCTCCTTATTGTGAAATCGCCTTATTGATCCAAAACATGTCGTTGCTCCGGGTGGGGGACTTCTCCACCGGTGATGCGTTTGCTAGTTGTTCACCTTGGTGAGCCGTACGACTTCAAATGAGCGCGTGAACGCGCTGGGGTCGAGATGCAGATTGCTGTTGTCAAAATCGAAGTGACTCAGTGACGGGGCGATCTGCTTAAGTGCAGCGTGACCTTCCAGTCGACCGAGGGCAGCTCCCAAGCAGAAGTGTGCCCCGTGTCCAAAGGACAGGTGCTGGCCCTTCCGAGTGATATCGAATCGATGCGGATCTGGGAATTGCCTCGGATCACGATTGGCTGCAGCAATGAAGCAGACGAGCTGGGATCCTTGCGGGATCGTCACGCCCTGCAGCGTCACATCCGCCGTGGCCTCCCGGAAAACGAACTGAACGGGCGATGACAGCCTGAGGGTCTCTTCAACGACGCCGCCCAGCAGGTCAGGTTGGTCGATAAGGAGTTTCAGTTGTTCGGGATTCTCGCAGAGGTAGGGGATAGCGTTGCCGATCAGGCTGGTCGTCGTTTCATTGGCGGCGGCCATGAGGATGAGAAGGAAGAGCACCGCTTCGGCCACGGTGAGGGTGTCGGCTTCTGAAGCCTTGATGATCTCACTGATGACGTCATCGGATGGCGCATTTCGCCTCTCCTCAATCATCGGCATGAACAGGCCAGCGAATTCGCTCAGCATGGCCACCAGATTGATGCCCGACTCAATGGTGCCTCGGGACTCTCCGTGTACGCAGGTCGACAAGACATCGGACCACCGCTTGAGGTCGTCGCAATGCTGGCGTTCCACTCCAAGGATTTCGGCGATCACGCGGATTGGTACCGGAACGGCGAGTTCACTCATGACCTCAAAGGAATCAGTTGAGTTGATGTCCTTGAGGCACTCAGCCACGATCGCTTCGACCGTTGGTGCCAGGGCCGCCATTTTTGTCGGGAGAAACCCCCGATTCACGATTCGTCGTAGGCGAGTGTGGACTGGGGGATCAACACCCACAATCACAGAAGCGGCAGCAAACTCACCCACATCAAAAGGCAGCGAGGCGACAACCATCATGAGCCGCTCAAGCATGGCCGGATCGGCACTTTCGTCAATCTTGGGAGGGAAACCAATCGCCTCCGACTGGTTGGGCTTGGCCGAGAAGAGCTCCGCATTGCTCATGATCTCGCGGACATCGTCGTACCGGGAGACCACATACTGACCGGCGTCAGTGAGAAAGATAGGCCGATTCTCTAGGAGCTCGCCGAGCGTCTCCTCGGTGTCATTGGTGCGCCAAGAGACATTCCACGGATCGAATACGAAGGCGTTCTTATCGACAACCGTCATGTTCGGATCACCCCCATTCAATCGTCGAAGTGAGCTGACGAGCCGTTCAGTCTCCGAGCCCCCCAGCAGGAGTGACGTTAACATCGAGATGAATCAGAGTCAAGCGACAGGTGGTCACTAGGGAGGAGAAGTATTGTCGCCAACTCCGAGCTGGCGAATCGGGTAATCGTTGGCCTCAGTAGACGTACCCAAGGACTGCGGACGCATCTTTCCTCAGTGATGATCGCCGCCTCGTGCCTAGAAGTGCTGAATTTGATAGGGAACAGGCGCTCCCCTTCGCACTTCTACCAGCAGAGCGACATAGCGTCGGCCTCACTTTCGGGAGCCTATGGTGCTTCATGATGACCAGGTCGCCGCCCTCTTTTGATTTTCATCTGCCCCTACACCCTTTACTTTGTGACCAACGGTTGCTACACTGCCCAGGCGCACGCAGTTTCGGGGAAGACGTGCACCGTCGCTTGGGGAGGGACATATGACAACAACCGAAGTCCAGCGCTCAGCTGTCGAGATTTCGTCGCAAGGGCGGCGCCCACCGGCGCCTACCCAGCTCATTCCGAAAGAACGGTACCTAGACAAGGCCTACCTTGAGCTTGAACTGCAGAAGATGTGGTCCAAGGTGTGGCAGGTCGCTTGTCTCGACTCTGACATTCCAAATGTCGGCGACTTCTACGAATACCAGATCGGCCTTGAGTCCATTTTGGTTGTGCGTTCCGCCGAAGACACGATCAGCGCATTCCACAATGCGTGCCAGCACCGAGGTCGGCCGCTGAAGTCAGGGTGTGGCACGGTAGCCGAGCTCCGTTGCCCGTATCACGGCTGGACGTACGCTCTCGATGGATCGCTTCGGCACGTGCCGGAGCGTCAGGAATTCTGCCCGTTCGAAGATGCCGAGGCTGGTCTCCCGGCGGTCAAGGTTGACCAGTGGGAGCAGTTCATCTTCATCAATCTCGATCCGGATGCCGGATCTCTGGCTGACTACCTCGGCGTGATTCCTGCCCGATTGGCGCCCTACAAGCTGTCGAGGCAGTACAAGTGGTGGTCCCGGTCGACGGTCGTTCCCGTGAACTGGAAGCTTGCACTTGACGCCTTCCAGGAGGACTACCACGCCCGATTCATCCATCCGGAGTCGGTGGGTTTTGCTGACTATGTGGACAATCCTATTGAGCTGCTCGGAGACCACTCGGTCCTGTCGGCGTTCTTCGGGGTCCCCGATGGCCTGGAGTCCCGCCATCCCGATACCCAGGAGACCCTCGACTCCATGGAGTGGACCTTCGCGGCATTCGGAGAGGACACCGCGCTTATCGCCGCATTGCGGGCCATGGGCATTCCCGACGGTCAACAGCTTAAAGACGTACTGCTTCCCGTGCTCAAGGAAGGTATGTCGCAGGCCGGGATTGACGTATCGGAACTTTCCGACGTCCAACTCGTCGACGACTGGGAATATCACATCTTCCCCAATATCGAGATCCACGTCCTTTCATTCGGCTCGTGGTTCTTTCGGATGCGGCCCAATGGTGTCGATCCGGAATCGATGATTTTTGACCTTTGGTACCTCCACCGGGTTCCCGAAGGCATGGAGCTTCCACCACCTGATGTCAACGTCGAAGTGCCTGAAGGCGACACCTGCGGAGGCGTCATGGACCAGGACTTTCGCAATATCACGGTGCAGCAGCGCGGCCTCCATTCCTCTGGCCTGAAGGGCCTTCGGATGAGTTCGATGGAGACCCGGATCACGCACATGCATGACGTGCTCGAGCGCTATCTCACCAGCTAGCGGAACCGACGGGGGGCGAGATGACGAGTGATTCCAGCCGGGTAGCTCGAATCGGTGACGCCAATGTCCTCGTCCTACCCGCCAACGCCACCGTGGACGTGAAAGCAACCGAGTCCCTCTTTCGGGCGGCCCGGCGTCGGGGCTGGCAATGGCCCACAGTCTGCGGTGGGGTTCAGGAATGTGGCCGGTGCTATGTCGTCGTTGAAGAAGGAAATGAAAACGAGAATGACATGGGCCCGACAGAGCGCGAACTCATCGGCCGTGGATTGATGGCCCATCGACGTCACGCTCGTTTGGCCTGTGCCCTCTATCCCTCTGGCGACATGACCGTGGTACGCCGCGGTGCCGTCCCAGGACCATCAGTATCAGCAACTCCAACAGAGGAGGAAGTGTGACTTCGAAAGCGCGACGTCTTGGTATCTACGAGACGATGTACCGGATCTACGCCACCGACGTGGCCATGCGGAGCTTGATCACGTCAGGGAAGGTCTCGGTGATCTATTACTCACCTCGTGGTCAGGAAGGCATTCCAGCGGCAGTGTCGGCGGCCCTCACGCCAGACGACTACATCACCACCACGTACCGGGGGATTCACGACACCATTGCCAAGGGGGCCGACCTGAAGGAGGTCGTGGCTGAAATCGTGGGAAGGAAGACCGGCACCTGCAAGGGGAAGGGCGGGATCATGCATCTGTCCGACCCGAGAGTGGGCGTCATGGCGACATCCGGCATCGTGGGCGGAGCCATTCCAATTGCCAATGGCCTGGCGTTGCGCTCACAGATGACCGACTCTGACGCGGTCACGATCTCGTACTTTGGCGACGGGGCCACCAACATTGGAGCCTTTCACGAGTCACTCAATTTGGCGGCAGTATGGCGCCTTCCCGTGGTGTTCGTGTGCCAGAACAACCAGTACGGAGAATTCACGCCGCGCATGGACTCCATGAACGTGCAGCACATCGCCGATCGGGCAGCATCGTACGGAATGCCCGGTGTGACGGTGGATGGTAACGACCCTGATGCCACCTACGAAGTTGCCGCAGCCGCCATCGAACGGGCACGAGCCGGCCAGGGGCCAACCTTGATTGAGGCTACGACCTATCGGTTCATGGGCCACGTCTTCGGCGTCGACCAGATGGAATACATGCCGAAGGAGGAGATGGCGGCAGCTATCGCGGCGGATCCGGTGCCGGCGTATCGGAGTCGGCTCATTGGAGACGGCGAGGCCAGAGAAGACGAGATCGCTTCGATTGAATCCAAGGTCGACCGGGAGGTTGCTGATGCGGTGGAGTTCGCGTTGGCATCTCCGGTTCCAGACTCGCTCGATGCATTCACCGACGTGTACGCGAAAGGGGCAGTGGCGTGACCATTCAGGCTGAAGAGACGAAAACCATCACACTGATCGAAGCACTCGGACAGGCACTGGATGACGCATTGTCCTCTGATCCCGACGTGTTTCTCCTGGGTGAAGACATCATCGACCCGGCGGGAGGTGCCTTCGGTCTGACACGTGGCCTTTCGACCAAGTACGGGCGTGAGCGGGTGCGGGAGACGCCCATATCCGAACAAGCAATCATTGGCGCGGGAATTGGTGCGGCCATGCTTGGCGCCAAGCCGATCGCCGAGATCATGATCGCGGACTTTTACGCCGTCTGCCTCGACCAAGTGGCCAATCATGCGGCAAAGCTTCGCTATATGTCGGGTGGCCGAACGACGGTTCCCTTGACCATCAGGGGCATGCTCTCAGGTGGCCTTAATTTCGCGGCTCAACACTCGCAGTCGGTTGAAGCGTGGCTCCTCCACACGCCCGGTCTGAAGGTGGCGATGCCATCCACACCGGCCGATGCCAAGGGACTGCTCACCACGGCGATTCACGATCCTGATCCGGTGATCCTCCTTGAGCCAGTGGCTCTCTACACCGTGACTGGTCCGGTTCCGGTAGGACGACACGAGGTCCCAGTGGGGCAGGCGGACGTCAAGAGGGTCGGAGCCGATGTGACCGTGGTGACCTACGGACCGTGCGTACCAATGGCTCTGGCCGCCGCCGAGGAACTGGCTGGGGAAATCTCGGTTGAAGTGGTTGACCTTCGGTGGCTGGCGCCCTGGGACAAGGAAACGGTGTTGGAATCAGTCTCGAAGACAGGGCGTGCTGTCGTGATGCATCAGGCCGTCGAATGTTGTGGCTTCGGGGCAGAGATTTCCTCCGTCATTAGTGAGAACCTGTGGTCCGTGCTTGAGGGTCCTGTCCTGCGGGTTGCTGGCGCCAACACTCCGGTGCCCTACGCCACAGAACTCGAACAGGCCCACATGCCGGGGACGAACGATCTCGTCAAGGCGATTCGGTCGACTGGAGAATGGAAATCCCGTGGGTAAGCCACTACCTCGTAACGGTCAGCGTACGAAACACCGTCTCATTCCGGTTCTCATGTCGATCACTGTCCTGAGCATCGTGATCTCAGCCTGCGGGTCACGAGAGTCGGATCAAGCAGTTGAAGCAGCGAACGGGGGCAGGACAACCGCCTCGTCCACCGGACAAGCCCAAGCGGCTGGAAGTACCACCAAGGGGGGACAGGCGGGAACCACCGGAAGTTCGTCGTCGACGACGACCACCCTTGGTTCGACGAGCTCGACACTCCCCCGGGGATCAAGCACCAGCCCGACCTCGGGAGGTACCTCGACGGGGGGATCACCCCAGGCGGCGTCTCAAACTCAGGCCTCATCAACCGGGCCGGCGACCCTCTCAAAAATTGTCCTAGGCAATGTGGGCGCCTATAGCGGCGTCGCTGGTGCATTATGGCCAGACGCGCAAGAAGCGCTCCAAGTGTGGGCCAAGTACACGAACGCCCACGGGGGCCTCAACGGCCATATTGTGCAGGTCATTAGTGAGGATGACCAGGGCGATCCTTCGCTGGCGGTGAGCGAGAGCGAGCAGATGATTCAGCAGGATCACGTGCTGGCCTTCGTGGGAGACATGATCCCGTTCGAGGCTTCGGCTATTGCTCCGTTCTTGGCGCAGAACCACATCCCGCTAATTGGCACAGAGATGTCCGCCGATGTTGAGTACACCTCACCCTACATTTTCCCTCAAGGGACATCGCTCGAAAACAGCGTCAACGCGTTGGCTACCTATTTTGTCCACAAGGGACTGACCAAGTTTGCCGTGTGGACGTGCGTTGAATCCACCGTGTGTTCCAACGGCCGCACGGCCGCGGTCAATGGCGGATTCCAAAAGGCTGGGGTCCAGGTCGTTCAGGATATCGATATCTCTCTGACGCAGCCGAGCTTCACCACTGACTGCTTGCAGGCGAAGAGCGACGGCGCTCAAGTCATCCTCTTCCTGGCCGACGGAGCCAGCATCGAGCGGGGCAGCACCGACTGCAACCAACAGGGCTACAACCCGGTGATGTACAACGGCACTCTGGCTGCCGCCGGGTCGATGTTGACGACACCCTCTATCCAAGGCAATACGTACTTCTCGGCTGGAGACTTTCCGTGGGTCGATTCGAATACGCCAGCTCAAGCGGCGTACCACCAGGCCCTGTCCCAATATGCGCCAGGACTCGCACCTGATGCCGCAAATTCCACTCAGTGGGTCGCCGGAGAAATTGTCGTTGCGGCGTCGCAGTTCCTTTCGGCCACCAATCCAACCACCGCTCAGCTTCTCCAAGGGCTCTACAGCATTAAGAACGACACCTTTGGAGGGATAGCGCTACCGACGACCTATGGCACCGGAGCCAATCCAGGGCCGAGCTGCACCTATCTGGTGGAGGTCAACAACAATCAATGGACATCGCCCATCGGCGATACGACGCTGTGTCCCCCAAGTTAAGGAGTGAGGATGCCGTTCCTGATCCGTTCCTCTCACTGGGGGGATCGTCCCTTCGTAGCGTGTGTGACGTCTCAGACCGGCGCACTCGCAGGATTCATGACACGGGGGCAGCAATGAGTGTGAATTTGCGCAAAGGCAAAGTCCGAGCTGGTGCCGTATCGGTGGCCATCGCGTGCGTGGCGGCCATCACCATGATGCCAAATACTGCCTCCGCCGATCAGGCGCCATCGGCGGGCACTTCGAACCAGGCGGCAGCGTTGATCACGCCGCTCCTGAACATCCTTGAATTCGGGGACTCTGTCGGTTTGCCTGAAGCCTGCAATACGGGACTTGGGGCCGCTGGGAGCTCAGCGGCGTCGCTGGAGAGTGTCCTCAACGTGATCGCCCAGCAGTGCGCCAAGTTGGCCAGCGAAGGGGGCGCGCAAATTGAAGCTGCGATTGCCAAGAGTTCAGCCTTTGCTGCCATCAACCCGCTTTTTGACCCGATGATCGCTGCGCTGGCGTCAGCAATCCAGACATCGGGAAGCAACTACGGCCCCACCTTGGGGCCATTCGGTCCAACGGTTGCCGGTCTCGGCGGCATGGTGTCATTTTTCGAAGGCAGTTGACGCGCTGTAGCGCGCAACCTTGAAAGATCAATACGGGAGGAGCAGTAAATGGCCATCATGAAGTGGTTGCGAATGGAGTGGGATCGGGTCGGGGCATGGCTGCTGGTGGCCATCGGGGCGCTCATGCTCATTCTGGGTTGGGTGGGTGTAAGTGGCACCCCGTATACGGCCAAGCAACTGCCCTATCTCATTTCTGGTGGTGTGGGTGGACTGTTTCTCCTAGGGCTCGGAGCCATGCTGTGGTTGTCCGCCGACATGCGCGACGAATGGCGGCAACTCGACCAAATTCGTCAGGAGCTCAGCGTTGGCTCGGCCAACAGATCTGCCTCACTACGTTCAATCGGAAGTCTGCCAAGTGACGGGCAGCGGACGGACGAACTCGGATGACGTCAGTGGAAACCCAGGAGACATCTGACTACTGGGGAATCTGGTCTCAGCGGGATGCCCTGCGCTGCGGGATGTTGTTCGCTGTCGCTGTGGTGCTGTTGATCATGTCGTGGTACCTGTCATCCGAGGACGCGACGCTCCGCCAGGAGATAGGCCCAGCAAACCTCTCCGTCGTGGCGCTCATCGTCGCGGGTGGCGGTCTGGCGAGCTGGTTCTTGGTTGGCCGCAGGAAGATCAGGCAGTACCGCCAGAGCCTCTTCAGCGAAGTCGGGGCCAAGAAGGCGACTTCAGTAACGCTTCAGGTACTGCCTGCTTTGGCATCGTCGGACCAATTGGTCGCCGGTGACGGACTGAGCCATTTCCACCGATCGGACTGCCTGATGGCAGCTAACAGAGATTGGGCAAGCGGAAGCCGGAGCGAGCACGAGAGGGCACAACGCACGCCATGTGGAGTGTGTCGACCGTGAGCCACCTACTGATCTACATCATTCCGGGCATTTCGGACGGGGCCGTCTACGCCATCGCCGCCCTCGGCTTGGTGCTGACCTATAAGACCTCCGGCGTATTCAACTTTGCGCACGGCGCCGTTATTGGGGCCGCCGCGTACTTGTTCTACCAGTTTCGTGATCGCCAGCACATGCCCTGGCCAGTGGCGGCAGTTTTGACATTGATCTGTGTCGGCATCATTGGCGGTCTCCTTCTCGAGCGATTGGCGTACTACCTAGCGGACGCTCCCACCGTCATGCGAGTGGTGGCCACCGTTGGTTTGTTGGTCGGCATCGACACGCTCTTTACCGCCATCTACGGCGCACAGACGCTTCAGTTCGCCCCCTATCTACCCCAAGGCGGCCCAGAGATTGCCGGTGTACAAGTCTCCGCTGCGGATTTCATCATCACGGCACTGGCTCTGGCTGGTACGGCGGGTCTTTATCTGTTTTTCCGAAGAGCCAAACTTGGCGTGGCTATGCAGGCCGTGGTCGATGATCCGTCCCTCCTGAGCTTGCAGGGCACGAGCCCGATTGCGGTCCGGCGCTTGGCTTGGACTCTGGGCGCTTCATTTGCGGCCATCTCGGGAATGCTGTTCGCACCGGAAATCGGCATCGACGTGAATGACATGACCATCTTGGCCATCGCCGCATTTAGCGCCGCCGCCATTGGACTCTTCAAAAGTCTCCCCTTGACGTTTCTCGGTGCCATGGTGATTGGAGTTGGAACCAGTTTGCTCGGAGACGCACTGCAAAATGTACGGAACATCACTATTGAGAGCATCCCTCCGAACCTGCCATTCCTCCTCCTCTTTGCGGTGATGCTGTTTGTGCCCCGAGGCAAGTTGGTTGAACAGGGTATCGGGCGGGTGCGGGGATTTAAGCCCTTGCGCCGCTATGGCCCACGTATCATGCTGCCCATCGTCGCTTTGGCCCTAGCAGTGGGGATCTTGATCCCCAACCTGGTTGGGGCTGCGTACCTCAACCAGTACACCACTGGTCTCGCGTATGCGGTCATCTTTGGGTCGTTGGCGCTTCTCTTGTGGACGTCAGGACAGATCTCCCTCTGCCAGCTGGCCTTCGCCGCCGTCGGTGCCTCGACATTCGCTCATGCGCTCTCCTCGGGCATGCCGTGGCTCGTGGCCCTGCTCTTTGCCGGGCTGATCACGGTGCCGTTGGGAGTATTGGTGGCCATTCCGGCCTTTCGTCTGTCTGGCATTTACTTGGCCATTGCCACATTCGCTTTCGGGATCATGTTGGAACGGCTCTTCTATACGACTTTCCTCATGTTTGGGTCCTCCGACGCGTTGGAACTCCCGAGACCACGGATATTTGGTCTCAACCTCACAAGTGATAAGGCGTACTACTACACGGTCCTTGTCGTGGTGGTCTTGTGTTGTGCAGTGATTGTGCTGGTCGGCCGGAGTCGGCTCGGACGTCTCTTGCGCGGCTTGGGTGATTCGCCGGCTGCCCTTGAGGCCCATGGTGGCAATACCAAGGTGACCCGGCTCTTCGTGTTCTGCATCTCAGCTTTCTTAGCTGGGATCGGAGGCGCGCTCATTGTTGGCGTGACGCAATCAGCTAGTGGCACGAGCGGGGGAACCTTTGACTTCACCGGCTCCCTCTTCCTGTTGGCCGTGTTGGCGTTCTGTGGCCGACGTCCGATCCTCTCGCCCTTCATCGCAGCGTTTGTCTACCAAGTCACCAAGATCTATCCGTTCTTCCGGGATCCCAACGTTGTGAAGTGGGAGGGTGTGGTGTTCGGAGCACTGGCAATCGGCGTGGCCATCGTGCCCGCCATCACCGTACCGATACGTGGTCGTGCCAGTCTTCGTAGATCTCAACAAGCAATGACGGGTATCGGCCTGCTCCCGATGCCGGAGTTTTCGGCATGACGGCTCAATCCGATTTGAGGGTTGACAACATGACCGTGCGGTTCGGTGGCCTCACTGCGGTGGATTCGGTCACGCTCGAGGCGAAAGCAGGAGTGGTGACCGGGCTGATCGGACCCAACGGGGCCGGCAAGACGACGATCTTCAATGCATGTGCTGGCGCCGTGAAGGCCTCCTCGGGATCTACCTGGCTAGGCGAGGTTCGGCTTGACCATCATGGCGTAGCTCGCCGGGCCAGCCTGGGCTTGGGGCGTACCTTCCAGCGCATGGAGCTGTTCAATTCCATGACCGTCAATGAGAACGTGGCTCTGGGACCCGAGACGATGTTCTCGAGCCGACGACCATGGGGCCAGTTGTGGTGCTCCCGACGCGACGGAGCTGACGTGGCCGAGCGTTCCCGGGTTGCTATGCAACTCTGTGGAATTTCCGGGTTGGCAACCCGCACGGTGGGGGATATGCCGACCGGCCAACGGCGGCTCGTCGAGCTGGCGCGAGCCATTGCCACCCCGTTCAAGTTTCTCATGCTTGATGAACCGTCTTCGGGCCTAGATGTAGTGGAGACGGAGAAATTCGGCGACATTCTCCAGAAGTTCGTCTCGGAGACCGGTGTCGGCGTGCTCCTGGTAGAACACGACATTGCGCTGGTGTCCTCAGTGTGCTCCCACATTTACGTGCTCGAGTTCGGGAATCTGATCTCGTCCGGGGCGGCCGCCGAAACGCTGGCCAGTGACGCCGTTCGCTCGGCCTACTTGGGCACCGATTCCGTGTATTCCGAGGTTGAGCAGTCGGATCGTGCTGAGGTGGGATCCCATGCTTGAGCTCCGTGGGATTTCAGCTGGCTACGACACCGGTCAGGTCCTGCACGACATCACCCTTGTTGTGCCGGACCATTCCGTCGTTGCCCTCCTCGGCGCCAATGGAGCCGGCAAGACGACGCTCCTTCGGGTCGCTTCGGGACTACTCAGTCCCACAGCCGGGCAGATTGTGATTGATGGCGAGGATGTGACCGACCGCCCCGCGCATCACTTGGCCCGCCTTGGCGTATGTCATGTACCTGAAGGGCGGGGCGTCTTCCCAGCGCTCACCGTCTCGGACAACATTCGCATGCAGGCCGCGTCTGAAGGGAAGCGGTCAGCGATGGCAAGTGTGGCGGATGTGTTCCCTCGCTTGGGCGAGCGAGCGGGGCAGTTGGCCGGCACCATGAGCGGCGGTGAGCGCCAGATGTTGGCCTTGGCCCATGCCTATGTCGGCGAACCCTCGGTGGCTCTCCTCGACGAAGTGTCGATGGGCTTGGCGCCGAACATCGTGGACGAGATATACGTCTACCTGCATGGCTTGGCCGAGAAGGGCACGGCGCTCCTCTTGGTCGAGCAGTACGTGAGGCGTGCCCTCGATCTTGCCGACTACGTCTACGTACTCGATAGGGGTCGGATTGCCTTCGCGGGCGAACCCGCGGAACTTGACGACAGCGCCATCATTCAGTCGTACCTAGGAGCGATTCCTGCATGAACTGGATCGGACGGCGGAGCGGTAGGACTCGAGTGCGGCGGATTGTGGGAACCACCCTTGTACTGGTTTCGACCGGCGGATTGATTGTCGCGTTCGGAGGCAGTCCTGTGGCCATCGCCGATGATTCGACGCAAGCAAACCCGAATACGTTTTTCTTGACCGGCGAAGGTGACGCGATGTTCGTGGAGGTTGATGACACGTCATTACCCCTTACGCCGTCGGTTTCGGCCAGCATTCTCTCAGCCCAAGCCGCAGTGAACAGCCTTGGTCAAAGTACGGGGTTCGCCGGATTCCCCTACCTGGGAAGTTTTCTGCAACTCATTCCGGGCACCGTCAACGGTCTGGCGGCTGGGCTCATCCCGCCGGTCCCACCATTGCCCGGGTATGCCGCGTCCTCCTCACCCGGCGTTCCTTCGGCATCAGAAAGCCTCGGTCCCTACATCCTGACCAGCCAAAGCTCTCAGTTCGCCTCTCAGGCCGATTCCGGATTTGGCTTGACCGCAGGGAATACCGGAAGACCTCAGATGTCGGCCACGGCGAATTCGGTGGCCAATCCGGACGGGAGCGTGACAGTGTCTGCCACCTCTGGGTTTGATTTCGGCGATTTTGGTCCGCTGGATATTGGCAATGTGACGTCTACGGAGTCGATGACCGAGCAGGGCTCTCAGGCACCCACGGTGACGGGGACGACAGATGTCGGTACGGTGACCGTTGCCGGATTGAAGGTCGGCCTCGACCAGAACGGCCTCGAGTTACTGGGCAACACTCTGCCACTGGGCGCCATTACGGGCGTTGTGAAGACCCTCGACGGCCTGCTTTCCAAAGCGGGCGTCTCGGTGTCTGTGCTTCCAGCGCAAACCACTTACGTGCCAGGGACAACGACCATCCAATCGGTCACGTCCGGGGGTATCCAGGTCAAGGTCACGCAGAACGTGCCGACTCAAGGGATAGTCACCGTGACCTATGTTCTCGGCCGGGCCACGGTCAGTGCCATGGATACGGCGGCTCCGGCCCTTCCTGAATCATCCGACCTGTCGGGTGACGGATCATCGTCCCTGTCGACGACGCCATTCTCTGACGGCAGCTCCTTCGGTTCGACCGGAGGCATCGTGCCGTCATCTCCGCTGCCCACACCTTCGACCACTGCCAACACCACACCGGCCGGTTCGAGTCCCGTCTCTCTCGGTCCAACGAGAATTGTCGGCTCTATTGGCCCTTCGACGGAGAGCTTCTACCTCATTCTCCTCTTGGCGGGGTTGTCGCTCCTAGTGGGTTCGCAGATCATTCGGCGATTGGGTCTGAGATTCAAGTTACGGACCTGATCGAGACCAGCGATCGGCAATGGTTTCGCCGTGGGAGTAGTCAAGAGCACGTGGAGAGCGGAGTGAGCGTGCCAAGACGAACCGGTAAGTTCATTGCCATCGGTGCCATCTTGACGGCGAGTGCATGCGGCCTGAGCGGATGCGGTGGCACCGCAAATATTGAGGTTCCCTCAGCTGCACCCACGTCGCTACCGGCAACGACACTGGTGTATCCCGCTCCCTCAACTGGGTCTGACCCCACACCAACTGCAAAAGGTTCCGCAACCATCCCGATTGTTCCGTTGCCTTCGAGCGTGACCCTCCCTCCAGGCGCAACCACGCCACCTTCTCCGGGAGCAGCCACCGACGCCACCATCAAGGCGACGTATGGGAAGTATCTCTACGATCTGTCAGGTTTGGATGATGATCTCAATGAAGACTGGATCCAGCCACTGGCCGAGGTAACCACGCAGCGATTGGCCGTAGCGACCGTCCGTGAAGCCAATACCATCTTGGACGCCCAGGAGCACGGCGTTGGTCTCCTGCGTGATGAGCAGGTCACCATCAAAATGATCACTCCAACGAGTGCGCTCATCGCTGATTGCCAGGACGAGAAGGACTTCTATCTGGCGGCTGACGGCACCAACGTGCCGGACCCGTCAATAACCCGCGCTGACTTTGCCGGCGCCGCTGAGTTGGTGCTCTCCGGGACGACGTGGCTGGTTGACACGTTCTCGACGACGCACACCGAGTGCACCTTCTAACGAGTTCCAACTGAGCGAATTCTTCGTTTCGCTTCCCGTTCGGCCTTGACATTTGCCCTTCCGGGGATTCTAATGAAGATATAGCAGTTGCTCTATCTTGGGCGGGGGAGTGCGGGGGTGGCAAAGGTGAACGACCAGTCGAATGTGGCCTTGGGACGTGAGGTCCCTTCGTCTTGGGATCCCTTGCATGCCACGAGCCCCGTTGGTCGCCATTGGAGTCGAGCCAACATCGGCGAGGCCCTCCCCGGTGTGCTCACTCCGCTGACGTGGAGCCTGTGGGAAGTGGCGTCCGAAGGGGCCGCTCGGGGAGCGTTTTATGCCCTTGGAGCGGCATCACGAGCCGAAGCGATGGTGCCGGTGGATCGTGAGCAACGCTTCATGCGGGCGTTCTACGGGCGCGGCGCCGCTCAACTGGAGTTCCTCAGCCAGATGGGCGATCGAATTCCGGGCACATCAGGAGCGGCCATTGCCGAACAGGTCTTTGGAAGCGTGCCGAAGAATTTGGTCAGCGAGGCCTCTCGGAAGCGTTATCCCATCATCGCCGCTCGAATGCCATGGACGTTTTTTCGAACTCCGGGTCAACTCAAGGCCGCCGCGACGGACACGCGCACCTGGTGGACCGAGAGGACGGCGTCGGCGTCAGGGTTGACCGAGACGTCGGCCTTACGGCTGTTTTCGCAGGCCATTGTTCGTTTTCGATCGAACGTCACACTTCAAGCCACCACCTTGTTCTGCGTTGTGCAGCCGATCTACGACATGCTCGAACGATTGACCTCGAGCACCGGTGTCGGTGACCTGACGGCGTTGGCCAGTGGGTACGGGTCCATGCCCGAGGCGGCCGTGGTTGGCGACCTGTGGAAAGCCTCCCGGGGCCGGTTGGAACTGTCAGAAATCGTAGCCCGCCATGGTTTCCACGGACCGCGCGAAGGCGAAATGATGGCCTATGTCTGGCGCGAGGACGATGGGCCGCTGCACCGATTCATCAGTGAATATGCCGACCTCGATGCATCCCAGGATCCCGAAGCTCGCCAAGCCTCCCTGTTGGAACACCGACTCACCATCGAACGGGACATCCTCGCCGCGCTGCCGGCTCATCGCCGTCCCGCCGCTCGGCAGATGCTGCGCATCGCTAGCCGGACCATTCCCCTACGCGGGGTAGCCAAGGATTCGTTCCTGCAGGCCTCCGACGTTATCCGAGCCTCGGCTCGTCGAATCGGTCGCCTTCTCCATGCGGACGGGATTCTCAACGATCCCGACGACATCTTCTTCTTGACGGACGACGAGATTGTGGGGATCAGGCCGGCCGATGTCAAGGTGCTCATCGCTCGGCGCCGTGAGAGGCATGAGCACTACGCCGAAATGGATCTGCCCACCCAATGGGAGGGCGATCCTGACCCGATCGTCGTCAACGCCTCAGCGGAGCAAACAGACGAAATAGCGGGCATCGGCGTGTCGCCCGGCGTGGTCGAAGGGGTGGCTCGCGTCGTCCTGGATCCGAACTTCGACGACGTGGAGCCAGGGGAAATTCTGGTCGCTCCATCGACTGATCCCAGTTGGTCATCCATCATGTTTCTCTCCTCGGCCCTGGTCGTTGACATTGGCGGGGCGCTGTCGCACGCCGCCATCGTGGCCCGTGAACTTGGCGTCCCCTGCGTGGTCAGCACCGTCACCGGAAGCAGAACGATTCACACCGGAGACGTGTGTCGTGTCGACGGCACGACCGGAATTGTGACGATCCTCAGCCGCCATGACGACGTCGCATCCGATGCCGATGTATCCGCATCAGAACCTCCAGCCATCACGGGCGCTCACAAAAGGAATGAACCATGACCGATCCACGGGGACCTTGGGGTCCACTTGCCGAACCGATGCACGTTGAAAGGGTCTTCGAGCCTGATGATCCTCCCTACCGAGAGAATTGCTTTCTGGGGTTCTTCGACCGGGAACGGGGATTTTACGGCGCTACGCACCTGCAGGGAGGACGGACCGATGCCGGCATGTTCGCCCGTTGCTCGGTGGCCATCGATGGTCGTTCCACTGAAATCTTCGAACGCCTAGAGGCGATGACCTTTGAATCCGAACACATCTCGTTCGACTTGAGCGGACATCTCACCGCCAAACATGGCGATTTCCTGCTCGACCTTGACCTCAAGCCAATTCGAGAACCCGTTGACTACTCAGCAGCCGAGACGCTGCCCGGCCTGCGCAAGTCGGAGCCGCTACAGCATTTCCAACAAGCAGGGACGTTTACCGGTGTGGTGTCGAACGCCCACGGCAGTTTAGAAGTCGAAGGTTCGGTTATCCGTGACAGGACCTGGGGCTTTCGCCAAGAAATCGCCTCGTGGGTCGAGTACTACGCCGCCTTCGTCACTTTTGACGGTTTCGACCTGGCCACCATGAAGTTTCAAACGCGAGATGGTGACATTCCACCGCACGGCAAGCTCAGCGGATCCCGGGAGGGAACCGTGGTCAACAGCACCGTGCTCCGCCGGGACGCTTGGGGCGGCATTGCCGAGGTAGAACTCGACATGGCGGACGGGACAAAGCTTGGTTTGTCGATTGGCAAGCCTGAGGCCAAAGTCTTCTGCCCTTTGAATGATCCAACCGGTCCGGAAGCATTCACGTCCTACGACGATTTCGTCGAAGTGATGACAAGCGATGGCGCCGTTGGTTTTGGGATCATGGAGCAGGGAATCCTGCGCCGTCAGGTCTGACGGAGCCCCATGAAGGAACTCTCGATCCTCCAAGCGGCCAGAATGAAAGGTCGTCTCTCTCCGGAAGATGCCGCAGCATCATCCGGTCTGGCGTTGGCCGAAGTAGGTGTTCAATTGGCCGAGCTCGAAGCCAGTGGGATGGTGACCCTGGTTGGATCCACCTACCGGCTCACTCCCGAAGGCCGCCTCCGTCTGGAGGGCCTGATTTCCGATGAACAGGGATCCGTTGACGCAACCGAACTACGAGGGTGTTACGAAGACTTTGACACCTTCAATACGGATCTCAAGGCGATCATCACGTCATGGCAGATCAAAGGTGATGGAACTGCCAATGACCACACTGACGCGTCGTATGACGCGATGATCATTGAGAGGATCTTGAAGTTAGACCGAGCATTCACGGTGCTCCTGTCGCGCATGATCCTGGTCTCTCCACGCTTGACGCCCTATGTCACCCGATTTGGTCGCGCCGTGAACGCGATGGAGGAGGGCGACCATTCGTATGTCGCACGCCCGATTCTCGACAGCTACCACACCGTGTGGTTCGAACTCCACGAGGAACTCATTGGCCTTCTTGGGCTTACTCGTGCCGAGGAAGCCATCGCTGGACGGGCGGGCTGACCATGGGTGTGGCGGCAAGTGACGAAACGTCCGACTACGTCTGGCTGGGACAGAATGAGACCGCCGACCGAAGTCTTATTGGTGGCAAGGCGCACAGCATCAACACCATGGTGGCCTTGGGCCTGCCAGTGCCACCGGCCTTTGCCCTCACGACAAGCGTGTGCCGGCGGCTGACTGCCGCTGGCGGGGCGATCGATGACCAGTGCGTGGTTGCGCTCCAAGATGGCATGTTCCGCTTAGAGTGCGCCACGGGCAGGCGCTTAGGCGATCCACACCATCCGCTCCTGGTGTCGGTGCGCTCGGGCGCCGCGGTCAGTATGCCCGGAATGATGGACACCGTCCTGAACTTGGGCATTAACGACGAGGCGAGGATCGCACTGAGCACTGAGACTGGTGATGAGACCTACGCTTCCGACACTCAGCGCCGGTTCGAGACACAATTCGCTCGTGTCGTTGGCCACACCGCCCCGTACGACCCCTGGGAGCAATTGCTCGATGCGGTGAGTGCCGTCTTCAAGTCGTGGATGTCGCCGCGAGCCGTGGCCTATAGGCAACATCACGGATTGGGTGATGCCGGTGGGACCGCGGTGGCCATCCAGGCCATGGTGTTCGGGAATCTCGATGACGCTTCGGGCACCGGGGTGCTCTTCACGCGAAATCCCCTGACCGGCGATTCCGCGCCTTTCGGTGAGTGGTTGCAACGCGGTCAAGGCGAAGATGTCGTTTCGGGCCGCTTCGATGCGAATCCGCTGAGTGCTCTGGAAGAACTCCTGCCGGACATACACGAACAGCTGATGAGTGCGGGCCGACGCCTCGAAGCGCTGCACGGAGATGTGCTCGACATTGAGTTCACCGTTGAGTCGGGCCGCCTCTGGCTGTTGCAGTCGCGGGCGGCTAAGCGGTCCCCAGATGCGGCGGTGAGACTTGCGGTTTCCATGGAATCCGAAGGTGTCATCACTCGAGACGAAGCACTCCTCCGGGTACTGCCCGAGCAGATTGCTGCCCTGCTGCGCCCACGGGTATCCCCTGAGGAGCGAGCCAAGGCAACGATCCTGGTCCGTGGGGAGCCGGCATGTCCCGGCGTCGGCTCCGGTGTAGTTGGTCTGACCTGCGAAGAGGTCGAAGAAATGTCCGACCAAGGGTGGGACGCCGTCCTGGCTCGACCGACTACGGATCCCGATGATGTACACGGCATGATCGTTTCCAATGCCATCCTTACCGAGACCGGTGGGGCAACCTGCCACGCTGCGGTAGTCAGTCGAGAGCTGGGCACGCCCTGCGTCGTGGGCTGCGGCGTCGGGAGTCTGTCGAAATTGTCCGGACTCTTGGTGACGGTTGATGGCAGCAGCGGCGAGGTCTACGAAGGAGTACTCACTCAAGCTCCCTGCAATGAAGCAGATCTTCCCGACGTTGCGCTGTTGGCTGAATGGGCCCGCGCTACCGTTCCGGAGTTCTCAGGATTGCTGCCCGAGCTCTTCTCAAGAGCGCATGCGGCTTTGGTCAGTTGCTCCTGACGCAGTGCGGGATGGGATCTATCCCTTGGGACGGTGGGCCGTTCCGTGGACGAAGAACGCGGTGGTCTCGGCGATAATCCGATCACGGTTGG
The DNA here is from genome assembly GCA_036268485.1 of Acidimicrobiales bacterium. Classification (GTDB taxonomy): domain Bacteria; phylum Actinomycetota; class Acidimicrobiia; order Acidimicrobiales; family RAAP-2; genus Bog-473. The sequence goes on along the minus strand of DATAUC010000023.1, from coordinate 23,486 downwards.
GTGCCAACTCTCCGGGAGGATAGAGCGACTCACCGAACGCTGCGTTGAATGCCACCATACCGAAGTGCAGCCGCACCAGCACAGGAATGTCGACGCCGGTCCATTCTTGGGCGGCGAGTTCTTGGGCCGCAACCCGTTCGAGATCTTCCAGCAAGGGTAACAATGGCCGTTCGTCGCGCCCATGTTTCATGAGGGCAATGAGCAAGTCAGCATGATCTTGCAGCATGTTGTAGAGGGCTTCGATGTAGTCCCGGGCGGTCGTTTCGGGACTGTGAGGAGCAGCTGATCTTGGCCCCCAACGTTCGATAAATGAATCGACGGCATCTTGAAATGGACCAACGACCGCGACGTCGAAGAGGGCTTGTTTGGACCCGAACTGTTTATAGATGAGGTTTTCGACGACGCCCGCTTGGGTGGCGATCTTGCGGGTGGTGGCGCCGGCAAAACCGGAGTCGGCAAACGACATCCGTGCCGCATTCAAGATGAGCTCACGGACAACTTCCGTAGACCGAAGAGGGCGTTTGACGGTTTTCGCTACCTTGGGTACAACCCCGGACTTCGCCAATCTCCAACTCCTTAGAGCCGTTCCGGCAAGCCTTACCAGGGAAGAAGTACCGCCTGGCCAGGGGTTTTCGCCGAAAGAGTGCGCCCCTCGGGATTCGAACCCGAAACCTGCGGATTAAGAGTCCGTTGCTCTGCCGTTGAGCTAGAGGCGCGTGGAAGAGTGTAGGCGAACGTTCAACCCCTGGTGATCCTCTAAAGGGAGAATTCGAGCCGGGTAACGTGCCTCGGATGGCGGATCCGGCTGAACAGGTGCAGAACCGGTTTGATCGCCCCCTGCGCATCGCCGCCCTGGTCAAGCAGATACCGGCGGGCGAGACGATGGAACTCGGACCCGACCAGCGATTGGTCCGGGAGGGGCTCGAGCTGGAGATGGACGCCTACTGCCGGCGCGCCGTATCGAAGGGCGTGGAGTGGGCCCAAGGCAGTGGCGGCACCTGCACGGTGTTCACCCTGGGTCCGGCAGCGGCCGACGACGTGCTCCGTGAAGCCATCGCCTGGGGAGCCGACTCCGGCGTCCATCTGTGCGATGCCGCCTTCGCCGGTTCCGACACATTGGCCAGTGCCAAGGCCCTCGCCGCCGCTCTCCGGGCCCACGGCCTGTTTGATCTCGTCCTGGTTGGGCGAAATTCGCTCGATGGCGACACCGGCCAGGTCGGCCCCGAGGTGGCCGAGCTCCTGGACCTGCCGTTCGCTACGGGAGTGCGGCGGATGCGCCTTGAAGGTGATCTGCTCTCCCTGACCCTTGAACATGACGACGGCAGTCAGGAGGTCGAGCTTTCGTTGCCGGCTGTCCTCTCCGTGGCCGAACGCCTCTGTGAGCCGTGCAAGGTGCCGCCCCTCCAAAGGGCAGAGGTGGCGCCGGAACGAATGGTGCTTATGACGGCTGCCGACGTCGGTCCGGGACCGTGGGGTGCCTCGGGAAGCCCCACCAGAGTCGGCCCGATTCGTCTCATGCAGCACGACCGACTTGGCCTTGTCCTCACCGGTTCCATCGATGCCCAGGTGGATCAGGCCGTCTCCATACTGTGCGAGCGCGGCGCGCTCGCACCGGACGCCGGGAGCGGCGACGTTGCGCAGCTGGTCGGGCTCCCGGTTCCCCAGCCCACGGCGAACGTCGCCGTCCTCATTGAGCCGGACCGACCCCAAGTCGCCGCCGAGTTGCTCGGCGCGGCCGCTCGACTCGCCGCGCAGAAGAAGGCTCACGTGGTGGCGTTCGCCATGGGCGGTGAGGACATCAGCGGTCTCGGCGCCCAGGGCGCGGACTCTGTCGTCGTCTTGGAGGGCTCGCTGATTCCGGAGGATCTGGCCGGTGCCATCGCACAGTGGGTCCGGACCAAGGGTGCGTGGGCCATTCTCGGACCCAGCACCGCCTTCGGACGGGAGGTCCTGGCTCGGGCGGCCGCCTCGCTCAATGCCGGACTGGTGGGTGATGCTGTCGCCCTCCATGTGGCGGACGGCGCTCTGGTTGCGTCCAAGCCGGCGTTCTCGGGCGCTCTGGTAGCCGACATCTCGTGCACATCGGACGTCCAGTTGGTCACGGTGCGGCCCGGTGTCCTCCCGATACCCACCCCCCGGGCCGACCTCCGGACGGAAGTCTCCTCGTGCACCGTGACGCCGCGTCAGCGTCTCCGACTGATCTCAGAGGTTCGAGACGACGACCTTGAGGTGCTGTCTCGAGCGCAGACCGTCGTCGGAGTGGGCGCTGGAGTGGCTCCTTCTGAGTATTCGGAGCTCTCGGCCTTGGCGTCCGTGCTGCAAGCCGAACTCGGAGCCACCCGCAAAGTCACCGACAACGGATGGGCTCCCCGGTCACGCCAGATCGGTGTGACCGGCAGGAGCATTTCGCCCCGCCTGTATGTGGCGGTTGGACTCAGCGGCAAGTTCAATCACATGGTGGGCGTTCGATCGGCCCACACGGTGTTGGCTATCAACCATGACCCCGAAGCCCTTGTCTTCGGTGCCAGTGACGTTGGCATCGTTGGGGATTGGCACGACGTTGTTCCGGTGCTGGTGGAAAGGCTGCGACACGAGATCGCGTAACCGAGCAATGCCCCCGTTGTCGCCGGCCCGAGTCGATTGCCACGGGCCGGCGACCCCCCCGAGGGGCATTCACCGTGGGGACGAGCCGCCACAGATGAGCGGTTCAGGGTAGCACGGACCCTGACATTTGCGTCAGGGTACACTCCCTCCGATCTCAGCCCCAGGGTGGGCACCGTCGCGAAAGGGAGGGCCGTGGACCTCGAGTTCACCGAGGATCAGGAGGAGCTGCGAAGCTCCGTTCGCTCGTTCCTGCAGAAGGAATGTTCGTTGGCCGTCGTGCGGGCCGTGGTGGAGTCGGGTGAGCCGGCCGAAGGCCTGTGGAAGGCCATGGTCTCCCTGGACTGGCCCGCTCTGGCTGTGCCCGAGGAGAACGGCGGCGTGGGTCTGTCATTCGTCGAGACCGCCGTGCTGGCCGAAGAGCTGGGACGGGCGGCCGCCCCGGGCCCGCTCCTGGCCACGGCGACGCAATTCGTGCCCATCGTCCGAGAGCTGGGAACGCCGGAACAACGGCAACGATTTCTCTCCGAAGTGGCGGTCGGGAACGCCACCGGCACCCTGGCCCTGGCTGATCACCCCCGGCGTTGGGGTCTGGGGGACGTCCTCACGGTGGCCCGGCCGGCCGAAGGCGGATGGACACTCGACGGGACGAAGTTGGGTGTTCTGGCCGATGCCGCCACCACCGAGATCGCCGTCGTGGCCAAGATGGGAGACGGCTTGGGCGTCTTTGTGGTCCCTGCCACCGACGTCGAGCTCAAACCCGTCCAGTCACTCGACAGGTCTCGCCCCCTGTGCTCGGTGGTGCTCAACGGCGTCTTGGTAGCGGCCGATCGCGCCTTGGGCGAGCCTGGCGGCGAAGCCATCGCCACCGGTCTCCGACGGGCCCTCGAAGAGGCCGCAGTGGCCATGGCGTTGGAGACGGTGGGCACCTCGGACGCCCTCTTCCAGATGGTTTTGGCCTATGTGAAGGATCGGCACCAATTCGGCGTTCCCATCGGCTCGTTCCAGGCCGTCAAGCACAAGATGTCCAACATGTTCGTGGCCATCGAACGGGCCCGCGGCCTTTGCTACTTCGCCGTGGCGGCCATCGAAGAAGACTCCGACGGACGGGCTTTGGCCGTGGCCATGGCCAAGGCGGCCAGCGACGATTGCCAGCGCCTGGTGTGCCAGGACTCCTACCAATCGTTCGGTGGCATCGGGTACACGTGGGAACACGACGGGCATCTCCTCATCAAGCGGGCCAAGACGACCGGCGAGCTCTTCGGGGGCTCGCATCTGCAGTCCCTCCTCGTGGCCGAACAGCTGGGCGTGGTCGCCGCCCGCTGAGCGCGGGCACACTGACACGATGCGACCGGGCGAATCACTCATCGCCGCTCTCGACCTGTCGCCCCATCCCGAAGGCGGCTGGTACCGCCGGACCTGGGTGGCCGAGAGCGACGGGGGAGAACGACCCCAGGGCAGCGCCATCATCTACTTGCTGCTGACGGGTGAGGAGTCGGCCCCCCATCGAATCGACGCCACCGAGATGTGGCATTTCTATGACGGTGACCCGCTCGAGCTGCAACGCGAGTGGCCCGATGGGCGCACCGAGCGCGACGTCCTGGGCCCCGACGTGCTCTCCGGCCAGATGCCGCAGATCGTAGTGCCGGCGGGGGTGTGGCAGTCGGCCCGGCCCACCGGGCGGTATTCCCTCGTGGGCGCTACCGTCACTCCGGCCTTCACATTCGAGGGTTTCGAGCTGAGGAGCACCACATGAGCGAAGAGCGAGAAGAAGGATTGTCGGCCCTTCTGCACGAAACGCGCACGTTTGCGCCTCCCGCCGAACTGGCCCGACGGGCCAATGCGCAGCCCGACATCTACGAGACGGCCAATGCCGACCCCCTGGCGTTCTGGGCCGCCCAGGCCGACCAGCTGACCTGGGTCGCACCGTGGACTGACACGCTGGAGTGGAACTCGCCCTTCGCCAAGTGGTTCGTCGGCGGCAAGCTCAATGTGGCCGTCAACTGCGTCGACCGCCACGTCGATGCTGGTCTGGGTGACCGGGTGGCCTTCCACTGGGAAGGTGAGCCGGGCGATACCCGCACCATCACCTACCGCGACCTGCTGGTCTCGGTTAGCCAGGCCGCCAACGCGCTCACCGAACTCGGCGTTCGCTCGGGCGACAAGATCGCCATCTACATGCCGATGATTCCCGAGACGGTGGTGGCCATGTTGGCCTGCGCCCGCCTCGGAGCGCCCCACACGGTGGTCTTCGGTGGCTTCTCGTCCGATGCGCTCAAGAGCCGGATCCTCGACTGCGACGCCCATTTCGTCATCACGGCCGACGGCGGCTACCGGCGTGGGTCGGCCAGCCCGCTCAAGGCGGCGGTCGATGTGGCCGTGGCCGAGTGCCCCCTGGTGGAGAAGGTGGTGGTCGTCCGGCGCACCGGTCAGGACGTCGAATGGAACGACGAGCGGGATGTCTGGTGGCATGACCTCGTGCCACGGCAGAGTGAGCACCACCAGGCGGAGGCCTTCGACGCCGAGCACCCGCTCTACATCATGTACACCAGCGGGACGACGGCCAAGCCCAAGGGCATCCTGCACACGTCCGGCGGGTACCTGACCCACGTATCGGCCACCCAGCGGCTGATCTTCGACATCAAACCTGAAGAGGACGTCTACTGGACCGCGGCCGACATCGGGTGGGTCACCGGCCACAGCTACATCGTCTACGGACCGCTGGCCAATGCCACCACGTCGGTCATGTACGAGGGCACGCCGGACACACCGGCGCGGGACCGGTGGTGGCAGATCATTGAGAAGTACAAGGTCACCATTCTCTATACGGCTCCGACCACCATCCGCACCTTCATGAAGTGGGGGGAGGACCTGCCGGCCGGGCACGATCTGTCCAGCCTGCGCCTTCTCGGGTCGGTCGGTGAGCCCATCAATCCCGAAGCCTGGATCTGGTACCGGACCCACATCGGGGGGGAGCGCTGCCCGATCGTCGACACCTGGTGGCAGACCGAAACCGGTGGCGTCCTCATCACGCCGTTGCCGGGCATCACGGCGACCAAGCCCGGAGCCGCCATGACGCCGTTCCCGGGTATCAGCGTTGACATCATTGACAACGAGGGCAACTCCGTCGGCAACGACGAGGGCGGCTATCTGGTCATCACCCAGCCCTGGCCGGGCATGCTGCGCGGTATCTACGGGGACGACGGGCGGTACCAGGAGACCTACTGGTCGCGCTTCCCCGGCCGGTACTTCGCAGGCGACGGGGCCAAGCGCGACCAGGACGGGGACATCTGGCTCCTGGGCCGGGTCGACGACGTCATGAACATCTCGGGCCACCGCATCTCCACCACCGAGGTGGAGCACGCCCTGGTCAGCCATCCGAGTGTGGCCGAGGCGGCCGTCGTCGGGGCCAGCGACGACACCACCGGTCAGGCCATTGTGGCCTTTGTCACGGTCAAGGGATCCGGCTTTGACGATCCGGCGGCGGGGGAGAAGTTCGTGGCTGAGCTGCGTGACCACGTGGCCCACGAGATCGGTCCCATCGCCAAACCCCGTCAGATCATGCTGACGCCCGAGCTACCCAAGACGCGCAGCGGCAAGATCATGCGGCGCCTGTTGCGCGACGTGGCCGAGCACCGCGACCTGGGCGATGTCACCACCCTGATGGATCCGACCGTGGTCAACGCCATCAAGGAAGGCATGGCCGGAGGAGCCGAAGACAAGGAGTAGTTAGGCGTAAACCTCCAGGACGGTGGCCGATCCCATGCCGCCGCCGGCACACAGCGTGCCGACGCCGATGCCACCGCCGCGCCGGCGCAGCTCGTGAATCAGAGTGACCAGGATCCGGGCGCCCGACGCGGCCACGGGGTGGCCGATGCCGACGGCGCCGCCGTTGACGTTCACGATGTCGTGCGAGAAGCCCAACTTGCGTGAGCAGGCCACCGACATGCTGGCGAAGGCCTCGTTGATCTCGACCAGGTCGACGTCCGACACGTCGAGGCCCGCCAGCTCGAGCGCCCGTGGCACCGCGATGGTCGGGGCCAGGCCGGTGCGGCCGGGCTCAATGCCGCAGGAGTTCCACGAGCGGACAGTGGCCAGGATGGTCATGCCGTGGGCCTCGGCGTACTCGCGGTCCACCACGATGAGGGCGGCGCCCCCGTCGGCGATACCTGAAGAGTTGCCGGCGGTGATGGTGCCGTTGGGACCGGTCAGGGAGGGCAGGGCGGCCAACTTCTCCAGCGTGGTGTCCCGTCGGGGGTGCTCGTCCACGCTGATGGTGGCTGTCTCGCCGCGGCCGACAGGGACGGTCACCGGGATGATCTCCTCGGCAAACCTTCCGTCGTCCATGGCCGCGATGGCCCGTATGTTCGAATGGTACGACCAGTAGTCCGACTCTTCGCGGGTGATGCCGCATTCGTTGGCCGTGTTCTCACCAACCGTGATCAACATGTTCATGTTCGGCGCGTCGGCCGTGTCGGGGTGGCTGGGCGGGATGAACTGGGTCATGTGGCCGAAGGCGACCGGTGACTTGGCGAAGATGGCCGGCGAACGGGTCATCGACTCCACACCGCCGGCGATCACCACGCGCGCCATGCCGGAACGGATGTTGGCGGCGGCTTCCTGGACGGCCATCATGCCCGTGGCGCACTGGCGCTGCACCGTTCCCCCGGGGGTGTTCGGTGGGAGACCGAGGACGTTGGCGATGTAGCGGGCCGTGCAGCCACCGCCTTGGAGCACCTCGCCGATCAGCAGGTCGTCGATGTCATTGACGTCCAGCCCGGCGTTGGCGATGACGCCAGAGACGGTCTGGGCGCCGATGTCCAGCAGGGTGAGGCTGGAAAGGCCCTTGCCGGAGCGGCCAATGGCTGTCCGGACGGCGGCGACGATGACGGCGTCAGTCATAAATCCTCCTTAGGCCCGCACGAATACGGGGATGGTGTAGTCGTCAGAGATCGGCTGGAACGTGACCTTGAGCGCCATCCCCACCTGCAGTTCCTCGAAGGGGCACTCGACGACGTTCGTCATCATGCGGGGACCCTCGGCCAAATCGACGATGGCCGCCACGTAGGGCACCCGTTCTTTGAAGGGCGGCATGTCGTTGCTGTAGATGACCGACCAGGTGTACAACGTGCCTTCGCCGCTGGCCTCGAACCACTCGACCTCTTCGCTCCAGCAGGACGGGCAGAACGGTCGCGGGTAATAGGAGTAGGCATCGCAGCTCAGGCAGTGCTTGATCAGCAACCGCTCGTCCTTGGCCGCTTCCCAGAATTCGATGGTGTCGCCTTCGGGTGTCGGAAGGTCGAAGCGAACCATGCTCATCTGGGTGTGCCCCCTCGTTCGGTTCCCGCCCGGATGTCCGGTCCGGAGACGCTCTCATCGCCGCCCGGCCGGATTGACCACCGGTCGAGCATCGGCCATGCTGCAACGAACCTGACACCGGCGTCAACTTTTAGGCGCCGACGACGAGCTTTGGGGGGCACCGGCCGAGTGTTGATCGACGAACACCTGCGCAAGATGGCCGCCGCGTTTCCAGCCGAGACTGCCTACACCGTGGTCGACGCCGGCCATCTCACCTTTGCCGACTGGGACGGGTCGGCTAACGCGTTGGCCCGGGGCCTGGTGGCTGGTGGGGTGAGCCCGGGAGGCCGGGTGGGTATCCACCTACACCCCGAGCAGGCCTTGCGTTGGTTGGTGTCCTACGCCGCCGTCCACCGGGCCGGTGGGGTGGCGGTGCCCATGAACCCGCGCCTGGCCCCGGCCGAGGTGGGCCACATGTTGGCTCACTCCGGTGCTGTGGCCGTGGTGGCCGACGACGACCTGGTGACGCACGACATCGGGGTGGCCAACGAGGCCCTGCGGCTGGTCGTCGACGCCAGCGCCGCTACCGACGGGGCCGGCGCCTCAGCCACAACCGGTTCGATCCGGGTCGTGCCCTGGTCCGAGGTGACAGCGGGGGACCGGGGTGACTTCCAGGTGGAGCGGGCCGCCGACGACCTGGCCGACATCCTCTACACCTCCGGCACCACCGGACGGCCCAAAGGCGTGGCCGTCCGGCACAACAACGCCTCCATGGTGGGCGAGGTGGCACCGTCGTGGAGCGGGAACGGCTGGCTCCACGCCAGTCCGATGTTCACCTTTGCCGGCATCGCGCTGGTCAACACCCCGATGAAGCTCGGCCTCCGGGGCATCTACATGCCGAAGTTCGATGCCGCCCGTTGGCTCCAGGTGGTGGAGGCGGAGCGCCCGATGGCCATCTTCCTGGTGCCGGCCATGGCGCACCTGCTGCTGGACCAGCCCGGCTTCGATACCGTCGACCTCTCCTCGGTCGCCATGTGTTCGGTCGGGAGTGCGCCGCTGGCTCCGTTCGTGCTCGAGCGCCTGCAGGCTCGCATGCCCGATGCCGCCGTCTCCAACAATTACGGCATGACAGAAGCCGGCTCGGCCTACTGCATCATGCCCAAGGGCGAGGCGGTCAAGCGGCCTGGCTCGGTGGGGATGATCGCCCCGCCGGCCCTCGTGCGCATCGTCAACGTCGCCGACGAACCGGTGCCGGCCAATGAGGTCGGTGAAGTGCGCATGCAGCTGCCGGGGCGCCAGCGCGAGTACTTCGGCGATCCCGAGGCCACGGCCGAGATGTGGCGTGACGGCTGGCTGGTGACGGGCGACCTCGGCCGACTGGACGACGACGGCTACCTCTACATTGTCGGGCGCAGCAAGGACGTCATCATTCGCGGTGGGAACAACGTGCATGCAGCAGACGTCGAGCACGTACTGGTGCAGCACGACGCCGTGGCCGAGGTGGCGGTCGTCGGCGGACCCCATCCGGTGCTGGGGGAGGACGTAGTGGCCTTCGTGGTCCTCCATGCCGGCGTCCATGTCGATGGCGAGACGCTCCGTGAGTACGCCTTGGCCCAGTTGGCTGACTACAAGGTGCCCCGGCAGTACGTCTTCGTCAGCGAACTTCCTCGCAATGCGACGGGCAAGGTGATCAAATCAGAGCTGCGGGCCCGGTTGACCGACGTCACCGCCTAGCTGCGCCACCACCGCCTGCATGGCTTCCATTTGCTCGCAGTAGTGAGCCATGGAGTGGTGCTCGAAGCGCAGGCTGAACCCGGTGGCGCCGATGGCCACGTAGGCAGCCAGGAACGAGGCGGTGCCTTCGGGATCGTCGAGAGGGTTCACCGGTGGTTCCGGGGCGAAGATCAGCTGGAGCCCACGGCCGTGCTCGTCGGCGTAGTCGGCCAGCGACTGCCGGATCGCAGGGTCTGACACCACGGCTGAGAGCTCCTCGAGCCGGTAGCCGAAGGGCATCCAGGCATCGCCCAGCGCCAGGGCCCGGCGCAGTGAGCGCTTGGTGCGGCCCCCCACCCAGACGGGGAGGGGGCGGGGCAGGCCGGACGGCTCGACGATGAAGCCTTCGAAGTCGTAGTGGGTGCCGTGGTACTCGGGCACGCGGGTGCCCCAGGCGGCCCGGAGGGCCGCAATGGCATCATCGGATTGATCGCCCCGGCCCTCGAAGCGATGTCCGAGCACGTCGAATTCGGCCTGGAGCGAGCCCACGCCTACCCCGGCGATGACCCGGCCCTCGCTGAGCAGATCGAGGGTCCCCAGGCGCTTCACCAACTCGAGTGGATGGTGGTACGGCAGCACCGCCATGTGGGTGAGCAGACCGATGGTCGTCGTCTTGGCCGCCAAGAACCCGAGGGTGGAGAACGGGTCCCAGTAGCGCCCACCTCGGGCGGTGGAGGCCGCGGCCGGGATGGCAATGTGTTCGGAGCAGGCCACCCAGTCGTACCCCAACGCCTCGGCCATCTGCACCACCGACACCACGTCGTTGACGCTGGCCGTCACTTCCCACTCCGGCGGATCGAAGCGGGGATTCATGTGCAGCACGGGCGTCACGATGCCGAGAGTGACAGGCACCTAGGCCACCTCGTCGGGAAAGCGCAGCCGGGCCAGCTGGGTGGCTTGGGCCACCACGTAGCCCCGGCTGTCCCACAGGGTGCAGGTTTCGTCGACCATGCCGCCGGCCACCACGTGGGCCGTGAAGCGCACACCCAGCCACCCCGGCGCCGGCCGGGCCCGGACGTAGACCGACATCTGCAGCGTGGGCACCCATCCGCTCGAGCCGATGGGGAAGGTGGCGGGAGGGATGGCGTCGGCGAAATACAACAGGGAGAGCGGGTCGGGCGGCCGGCCGTCGTCGAACCTGGTCCAGCCGCGCAGCTCGGCCTCCCGGGATGCAGCCTCGGGCCCCGAAGAGGCCAAAGGGAGCGACCCCAGGTCCAGCCGGAGATCGGTGACGTCGAGCATGCCGACGTGCACCCCGCTCGGCATGGCCGGCTTCAGGCGCACGCAGTCTTCGGGCGGCGCCGCCTCGAGGGGCGGCACATCGTTATAGCGGGGGGATGTGGCCTCGGGCACCGTGCCCATGACGAAGACGGCATCGACCAGCGCAGCGTCGTTCTGCGTGATGACGGCACGCACGTGGACGGCGGTGCGGCCCTGTCGCAGGACGGTGGTCTCAATGACGGCGGGACCGAGGTCCGGCGCCCCCAGGTACGTGATGGAGGACGCCAGGGCGTCGGAGTCGGTTGCCTTGTCGCTGTTGACCCGGTGGCGGGCCGCCTGAGCCAGGAGAGCGAGGAGGTAGCCACCATTGGGCTTGTCGCCCACGGTCCAGGCCGGGTCGATGTCGACGTCGAAGCGGTCCGGGTCCGAGCCGGGGCGGATCCGGGTGGCCAGGTCGAAGGAGCTGTGGGCGGTCGGCACGCGACGACGATACCGGCGAAGATGCGGCATGGAGTTCGACCTGCCCGGCTTCGATCTGGCCGCGACCTTCGGCGACGACTATCTCTACTTCTACGAGGAGTCGATCGACGATCAGCATTCGGACGACGATGCGGCCGACATTCTGGGGCGCCTGGGTCTCCCCGCCGGAGCCCGCATCCTCGATGCCCCGTGCGGCCACGGCCGCATCGCCCGCCGCCTGGCCGCCGCCGGCATGGACGTGACCGGTGTCGACCTCTCGGCTCCCTACCTGCAACTGGCCCGGGAGCAGGCCAACGGGCCCACCGGACGACAGGCCTACGTGCGGGGTGATCTGCGTCAGTTGCCGGTCGACGGGCCGTTCGAGGTCGCCTTTGACGCCGTGGTGTGCTGGTACACGTCGTTCGGGTACTACGACGACGCCGACTGCCGCCGGGTCCTGCAGGAGTTCCGCCGCGTCCTGCGCCCCGGCGGCCAGCTGTTGATCGACACCATGCACCACGACGGCGCCGTCCGGCATTTCACGGCCACGCCCGACGCCACCGTGGTCATCCGGGGGGACGATGCCCAGATCGATCGCAACCACTTCGATCCGCTGACCGGTCGCATGGTGACCGAACGCACCGTGCACCGTGACGGCGAGGTGCGGCGCAGCGCCCACTTCATCCGGCTGCCCACCCCGCCCGAATGGCTGCACTGGCTCGAAGAGGCCGGCTTCAGCGACGTCGGGTTCACCGCCGGAGGCGGCGGGCCGCTCGAGCTCGACAGCTGGGTCATGGTGGTCCACGCCACCGCCTGACCAGCCTGACCCCGCAGGCACCCGGTGTACAGTGAAGGTGACACCGATGTCAGGAAACAGCTGACAGGACACGATGCGTCCGGCGCACTGGTCGGGGCACTCGGGGAGGGCTCATGAACGTCGATTTGCAGGCTCTGGCAGGACCAAGGGATCGACTCATGGCGGGCGGGACGGTCGATCCCGTCACCGCCGAGGTCATCCGGGGCACCATGGAGACGGTCTGCTTCGAGATGGCCATGTACGTCTCCCGGACGGCCACCACGCCCATCCTCAACCAGTCCAATGAGCGCAACGCCACCATCCTCGATGGCAAGGGACGCCTGGCCGCCCTGAGCGTCGGCATCCCGCAATTCATGCTCACCTCCACCCTGCCGGTGCGCTTCGCGCTCGACTTCCTCGGCGTCGAGGAGTTCAATCAAGGCGACGTCTTCGTGGCCAACGACCCGTACCACGGTGGCGGCCATCTGCCCGACTACAACGTGTTCGCTCCCGTCGTGGTCGACGGGCACCTGGTATTGATCGCCTCCATCCAGTGCCACCACGGCGACACCGGCGGCGCCGTGCCCGGCGGCTACAACGTGACGGCGGCCGACATCTGGGGTGAAGGCGTGCGCTGGCCCGTGGTCAAGGTCCTCGACCGCGGTGTCGAACGCCGCGACGTGCTCTACGCCCTGCAGGTCAACAACCGGCTCGATGGCTACCTGGGCGACCTGCGGGCCCAGATCGGTGCCGCCCAGCAAGCGGCCGAAGGCCTGGTCGGATTGGTGGAGCGCTACGGCGTCGACATGATTGAGGCCGCCGTCGACCACATGATCGACTACGCCGCCAAGCGCTTCGGCGAGGAGATCGCGGCCTGGCCCGACGGCACCTACGAGGGCGACGCCTACGTCGACCACGACCCGCTGGGCAACCCGGACATCCATCTCCATGTGGCCATCACGGTGGACGGGCCCAAGCTGACCATCGACTACACCGGCAGCGACGAGCGCCAGGAACTCCAGGCCTGGTCGACCTACGGCAACACCCGGGGCTACACGGTGGCCCAGGTGGCCGCCATGATGGATCCGGAGATCCCTAAGAACGAGGGGTTCTTCAACTCCATTGAGCTGATCGTGCCCGAGGGCTGCGTGCTCAACCCGCGAGCCGGCCGCCCGGTCAGCGCCGGCACCCACCACCCCGGGGCCGACATCGGCGAGGTCATCGCGGTGGCGCTGTCCGGAGTGTTGCCCGAGCGCGCCGTGCCCCAGACCTACAAGACGGGCATCCCCACCAACATCAAGGGCATCGATCCCCGCAGCGGCCAGGTCTTCGTCGACGGCTCGGCCGAGGTCTACGCCGGCTGGTGCAACGCGGCCAAGGGCATGGATGCCTGGGGCGCCGTCAGCGCCGCCTTCGGCAACCTGTGGAAGGCCACGGCGGAGATCAACGAGAGCCTCTACCCCCACATCCAGTGGAGCCGTGACTACCGCACCGACTCCGGCGGCGCCGGGCAGTGGCGCGGCGGCTGCGGCAGCCACTACATCAAGGAAGTCCTGGTCGACTCCAACGTGTACACCTACGTCGTCGGCATGAAGTACCCCATGCCGGGCATCGCCGGGGGCAGTAAGGGCGCGCCGAACAAGCTGACGCTGCGCTACGGCTCCGAGGACGAGCTGGTGGTGGCCCATACGGCCGACTGGGTCCCCATGAAGGCGGGTGACCGCATCTGCTTCGACTACGGCGGCGGCGGCGGCTGGGGCGACCCGCTTGCCCGACCGGCCACGGCTGTGCTGGACGACGTGCTGGACGAGTACGTCAGTGTCGAAGGGGCCGAGCGCGACTACGGCGTCGTGCTGACCGGGTCCCTCGAAGAACTTACGCTGGTCATTGACGAGGCGGCGACGGTTGGTCGGCGTGACGCCATGCGGGCCGAGCGCGCCGCCTGAAGACGGGAAGGTCGTTATGAGCGGTGGCATTGTCGGGTGGGGTACCTACGTGCCCTATTGGAGGATGCGCCAGGCGGCCATTCGTCAGGTGCTGGGCAGCGGTGGCGGCAAGGGAACGCGCAGCGTGGCCTCACACGACGAGGACACCACCACCATGGGCGTGGCGGCGGCCCGACGAGCCCTGGCGGTGGCCCAGCCGCAACCGCAGGACCTCCTCTTCTCAACGCCCGCACCGGGTTACCTGGACAAGACCAGCGCCACTACGATCCACGCCGCCCTGGGCCTGCCCCGGGGCTGTGGCGCCTATGACCTGACCGGCTCGTCCCGCTCGGCCACGGCCACCCTGCTGGCCGCTCTGTCCGGCGCCCCGGCCCGCACGACGCTGGCCGTCCTGTCCGATCTGCGCACTGGTTTGGCCGGATCGGCCGAGGAACGCGACAGCGGCGACGGCGCCGTGGCCTTCGTGTGCTCGGGTGAGGGCGCCGTGGCCGAACTCATCGGGCGCGGTTCGAGCAGCGACGAGTTCCTGGACCGTTGGCGCGTGCTCGGAGAGAGCGACTCGCACATCTGGGAGGAGCGCTTCGGCGAGGAGATGTATGTGCCCTTGGCCCGCGAGGCCTTTGCGGCAGCCCTCAAGGATGCCGGCGTCACCGAAGGCGAGATCGACCACGCCATCGTCACCGGCCTGCACGTGCGGGCCACCAAGGCGGTGGCCGCCGCGCTGGGGGTGGCCAAGGAGGCCATGGCCCCCGATCTGACCGCCCTGCTCGGGAACCTGGGCGCGGCGCAGGCCGGCCTGGCGCTGGCCGACGCCTTGGAGCGGGCCCAGCCGGGCCAGGTCATCGCCGTGCTCTCGCTGGCCGATGGGGCCGACGCCCTCGTGTTCCGCACCACCGACGCCCTGCCGGCCGCGCAGGCAGCTCGCCGCCAGGCCGCCCTGCCCACGGTGGCCGAACAGGTGGCGACCGGGCGCGACGACCTCACCTACGCCACCTTCCTGACCTGGCGCGGCCAACTGCATCGGGAGCCGCCCCGCCGTCCCGACCCCGAACGCCCGGGTGCACCCATCGTGCACCGGTCCGAACAGTGGAAGTACGGCTTTGTGGCCAGCCGATGCCTGCAGTGCGGTTTCCGCCACCTGCCGCCGACCCGCGTCTGCCTCGAATGCCGGGCCATCGACCAGATGGAGGCCGAGCGCCTAGCCGATGTGCCGGGCACCGTGGCCACCTTCACCATCGACCATCTGGCCTTCAGCCTCTCCCCACCGGTCATCGGTGTCATCGTCGATTTCGACGGGGGCGGCCGCTACCGCTGCGAGCTGACCGATGCCGTCGCCGCCGAGCTGTCCATCGGCGATCGGGTCGAGATGACGTTCCGCCGGGTGTACACGGCCCAGGGTGTGCACAATTATTTCTGGAAGGCCCGGCCCCTCAGTGGCCCGGCCCCAGCCAACGACACAACGAGCAGCACAGTGAGCGAAGGGGCGTAACGATGGCCAGCCGAGGGATCAAAGATCAAGTGGCCGTCATCGGTATGGGGTGCACCCGGTTCGGCGAACTGTGGGACAAGGGCATTGACGATCTGCTGACCGACGCCGCCACCGACGCCGCCGAGTCCGCCGGCCTGCCCATCCACGACATCGACGCCTTCTGGCTGGGCACCATGACCTCCGCCGTGTGCGGCGTCTCCCTGTCGCGCCCGCTCAAGCTCGACTACAAGCCGGTGACACGGGTGGAGAACTACTGCGCCACCGGCTCGGAGGCCTTCCGCAACGCCTGCTACGCCGTGGCCTCGGGGGCGTACGACACGGCCATGGCCATCGGCGTGGAGAAGCTGAAGGACACCGGGTATTCAGGCTTGACCGGGATCCGGCCGGTGGGGGACGGGACCGACCCTGGGCTCTCCTCGCCGGCCGCCTTCTCGTTCCTGGCCCCCTCCTACGCCCATAAGTACGGCGTAGATCCGGCCCAGGTCAAGGAGGTCATGACCCGTATCGCCTTCAAGAACCACCAGAACGGCGCGCGCAACCCGCGGGCCCAGTTCCAGAAAGAGGTCTCCTTGGAGACCATCGCCAAGGCGCCCCTGGTGGCCGGCGAGCTGGGTGTGTTCGACTGCAGCGGCGTGAGCGACGGCGCCGCCGCCGCCATCATCTGCCGGCCCGAGGACGCCCACAAGTGGTGCGCCAACCCGCTCTACGTCAAGGCGCTCAGCTTCGTGGCCGGACCGGCCGCCGGCCCGATCGACCCCGGCTACGACTACACGACCTTCGAGGAAGTGGTCCGCTCGGCCGAGGACGCCTACGCCCAGGCCGGCATCACCGACCCCCGTAGCCAGCTGGCCATGGCCGAGGTGCACGACTGCTTCACCCCGACCGAGCTCGTCCTCATGGAGGACCTGGGCTTCGCCGAGCGCGGCACGGCCTGGAAGGAAGTGCTGGCCGGCACCTTCGATCGCGATGGCGAGCTGCCGGTCAATCCCGACGGCGGGTTGAAGAGCTTCGGCCACCCCATCGGTGCCTCCGGCCTGCGCATGCTCTTCGAGTGCTGGTTGCAGCTGCGGGGCGAGGCCCCGCCGGACCGCCAGATCAGCACGGTGGGCCCGGGCCGCACGCTCGGCCTGACCCACAACCTGGGCGGCGCTCCCGGCGAGGGCGTCAGCTTCGTGGGCATCTTCGGCACCGAGCTCGACGGCCCCGGGCTGGACAGCTAAATGGCCCAGGCGTCGGGCACCGACCTGCTGGCCGAGAGCGAGGACCAGGCATCGCTGCGACAACTGGCACGCGAGGTGGCCACCCGGGAGGTGGCGCCCCGGGCGCATCAAGGCGACGAGGAGGGTGATGTCCCGCCCGAGGTGCGCAAGGCCCTGGCCGGCGCCGACCTCCTGCGCATCACGGTGGGCGAGAAGTGGGGCGGCCTGGGGCTGGGCGACGTGGAAGCGGCCATCGTCCTCGAGGAGATCGCCCGGGCCGACGTGTCGTCGGCCATCTGCTGCCAGCTGACCTTCAACGGGCCACCGCGGGGCATTGAGCACCTGGGTCCCGAAGCCATGAAGGAGCGCTGGCTCCCCGATGTGGCCAACGGCGATGCCCTCATCTCCATCGGCATCACCGAGCCCGATGCCGGTTCGGCCGTGCAGAACATGCGGGCCGCGCTGGTCGACGACGGTCCCGGCCGCTGGCGCCTCAACGCCTACAAGAACTATTCGACCCTGGGCCACGTGGCCCAGGGTGTCCTGGTCTGGTGCCGCTGGCCCGGGGGGAGCGGGGCCAAGGGCATCGGCGCCGTCATCGTGCCGACCGATCGCGAGGGCGTGTCGGTGACCGGTCGTCACAAGGGGATGGGGATCCACGCCGCCACCGAAGCCGAGTTGGCCTTCGACTCGGTGGCCATCACCGAAGATGACGTGTTGCTGGCCGGGGATCCCTCCAACACCGAGGCCTTCAAGGTGCTGCTGTCGCACCTCAACCACGAGCGCTGCGGCAATGCCGCCATGTGCGTCGGCGCGGCCCAGGGCGCGCTGGAACACGCCGTGCGCTACATGTCCGAACGGGTCATCAACGGCAACCCGCTGTCGGACCTCCAGGGTCTGCAGTGGAAGCTGGCCGACATGGCGGTCCAACTCGAAGGCGCCCGCCTCCTGCTGGCCCGGGCCGTCCGGCTGGCCGGCGACGGCGGCACGCCACCTCCCCTGGAGACCGCGCTGGCCAAGACGGCGGCCAACCTGGCCGCCAAGTTCGTCTGCGACGAGGCCATGCAGATCCATGGTGGCTACGGCTACAGCAGCGAGTACCCGCTCGAGCGGGCCTACCGCGACATCCGCGGGCTCTGCTTCGGTGCCGGCACCGTCGAGGCCCAGCGCAACTTCATCGGGCTGCGAGTCAGCGCCGGTGGCCGCACCGGCTCGCCCGGCTGGCGCAACCCGCTCGAGGGGATGTCCTAGCCCTCTCGACGGAGTCAGTCCCCGAGCGAGGCCCGCAGTTCGCTGAGGTCGCGCCGGAGCTCGCTGACGCTGGCTTGGAGATCGGCCACCTCGGCCTCGAGCGTCTCGAGGCGGCTGGCCGTCGGACGTCGGCTGGGTTCGCCCGAGTCGTCGGCGTCGTTCCAGACTGAACCCGTCCCCACCCCCGCAGCCGCCGCCGGGTCGGGCAGCTCGACGAGCAGGCTGGCCCAGCGCTCCTCCTTCTGTCCCGGTCGCCGACCCACATTGGCGGTCAACGGCTCGGTCACCGTGCTCATGAAGGTCAGCTCGTGCTCGACCTCCTCCAGGCTGTCGAACTCGGCCATGCGCTCGGTGCGGATGCGCAGTTCGCCCACGGTCTGCGGACCGCGCAGGAGCAGGACGGCCAGGAGGGCGCTCTGCTTCGTATCCAGGGCCAGGGTCTCGTCGACGACGTGCCGGTACCGCGTGACGCTGCGACCATGCGACGGCAGCACCGACCGGGCCAGCTTGAGCGCCTTGAGCTCGGCCACCGCGGCCAGGACGGTGTCCTCGCCGTAGTGCACCACCGGCTCCCGGTTGGTCGTCTGGTTGCAGGCCGTGACCAGGGCAGCCAGGGTCAGCGGGTACTGCTGGGGCGTGGTCAGCTGCTTTTCCACGAGCGCGCCAAGGACGCGCGCGTCTTCAGGCTGCAGTATCAGCGGAGTTAGCGCTGCATGGATTTGGTCTCGACGAACTCCTCGAGACCAAAGCGGCCACGCTCCCGGCCGATGCCGGACTGCTTGTAGCCGCCGAAGGGAGCCTGGGGGTTGAAGGCGCCACCGTTGATGTCGACCTGTCCGGTCCGCATCTGGCGGGCCACCTTCTCGGCCCGGGCCGGGTCACCGCTCCACACGCCGCCGGCCAGCCCGTAGGGCGAGTCATTGGCGATCTCCACGGCTTCCTCTTCGGTGTCGTAGGGGATGATGGAGAGGACGGGTCCGAAGATCTCCTCGTTGGCGATGGTCATGGTGCGGGTGACCTCAGAGAAGATGGTCGACTGCACGAAGAAGCCCTTCTCCAGGCCTTCGGGAGCGTCGGGACCGCCGGCAATGAGCTTGGCGCCCTCCTCAATGCCCTTGTTGATGTAGCCGCGCACCCGGTCGCGCTGGACGGCGGAGACCAACGGTCCGAGCAGCTTGCCCGGCTCGAAGGGGTCGCCCGGGGCGAAGCCGGCTGCCGCGCCGGCGGCCAGTTCCTCCACCTCGGCCAGCTTGGAGCGGGGGACCAGCATGCGGGTCAGGGCCGAGCAGGTCTGGCCCGAGTTCATGTAACAGGCGAAGACGCCGGCGGGCACGGCGGTGGCGAAGTCGGCGTCGTCCAGCAGGATGTTGGCCGACTTGCCGCCCAGCTCGAGCGAGACGCGCTTGACGCTGTCGGCCGCCAGTTCCATGACCCGCTTGCCGGCCCGGGTCGAGCCGGTGAACGAGACCATGTCGACCTTGGGGTGGGCGGCGATGGCTTCACCGACCACCGGACCGACGCCGGTGACCAGGTTGAAGACGCCGGCGGGCAGGCCGACCTCGTGAATGACCTCGGCCAGCGCGAAGGCGTTCAGCGGGGCCACTTCGCTGGGCTTGAGCACCACGGTGCAGCCGGCGGCCAGGGCCGGGGCCACCTTGAGGACGATCTGGTAGAGCGGGTAGTTCCAGGGCGTGATGGCCCCGACAACACCGATGGGCTCGCGGACGACGAGCGAGTTGCCCACCTCTTCTTCCCAGGCGAAGTTCTCGGCCGCAGTGGCCGCGTCGGCGAAGGCGCCGGCCGGCAGGCCGACCTGCACCGCTCCCGAGAGGGTCATCGGCATGCCGACCTCGTGCGAGATGATGGTGGCGATCTCCTCGGTGCGAGCGCCGATGGCTTCGCCAATACGGGTCAGCAGCTTGCCGCGCTCTTCACGCGAGGTGGCCGACCAGGCGGGGAAGGCGGCCGCCGCGGCCTGGACGGCCTTGTCGACATCCTCGACCGTTCCGTCGGGAATGGTGGCCATGACTTCCTCGGTGGTGGAGTCGATGACATCGAGGGTTCCGGTACCCGTCGAGGCCACCCAGCTGCCGTTGATGTAGATCTTGTCGCGAACGTCCATGTGAGGCCCTCCCTAACGGTGCGGTCGCTCCCTACCCTAGCGATCCGGGACGTATTCCGCCCCTCGGAGGTGGCCCGGGGCCGGCTCGGCCAGCCCCAAAGGTGGTGTCTCAGTCCTTCTTGCCCAGCAGCGGGTGGGCGCCCATGCCGACGGGCTGGAGGTGCTGGCCCAGCACTTCGTGGAAGTGCTCGGAGACCTCGGTCGGCGTCCAGCCCCCCTCACGCCACATGGTGGCGATCTGCCGGGGCGTCTGGAAGAGGGTGTAGCCGAATCCCGTGCGGCCGAGCACCTGGCCGTTGACATAACTCGCACCTTCTGAGGCCAAGAAGGCCACCAGGGGAGCGTTGAGGGCGGGGTCCTGGTCGGCCGGCGGTTCCGCCCCGGCGTAGAGGCCCTCGGTCATGCGGGTGAAGCCGGCCGGCGCCATGGCGTTGACGGTGATGCCGTACTTGCCGAGCTCGAGGGCCCAGACGAAGGTCATGCCCATGATGGCGGCCTTGGCGGCGCCGTAGTTGGTCTGGCCGAAGTTGCCCCGCAGGCCGGCCGAGGAGCTCATGTTGATGATGCGGCCGTAGCCGGCTTCCTTCATGATCGGTGCGGCGTGCCGGACCGTGTTGAAGGTGCCCTTCTGGTGCACGGCGATGACGGCGTCGTAGTCGGCCTCGTCCATCTTGACCACCGAACGGTCCCGCACGATGCCGGCGTTGTTGACCAAAATGTCGATGCTGCCGAAGGCCTCGGTGGCCGTGGCGATGATGCGCCCGGCCGCTTCGAAGTCGCTCACCGAGTCGTGGTTGGGCACGGCTCGGCCGCCACTGGCCTCGATCTCGCGGCACACGTCGGCCGCCGGATCCTCGCCGGTGCCCTCGGCGGCGCCGCCGAGCGAGACGCCGACGTCATTGACCACGACGCTGGCCCCTTCAGCGGCCAGGCAGAGCGCGATGTCGCGCCCGATTCCCCGCCCGGCTCCGGTAACGACTGCTGCACGCCCATCGAGAAGTCCCATGGCGGCGACACTATCTCGCCGCTCCAATCCCTGACAGGCGTGTCAGGGTAGGGCGCAGGGCTGTACGATCGCCCCAGGACCGGGCGAGCGACGACTTTCACGTGGCACGCCCACGAGCGGTGAGGAGCACCCGGGTCATGGCAGCTTTCATTGAGAACGCACCCGAGCAGGTGTTGGCTGCGGCCAAGGAATTGTTGGAGCGGGGACTGGTCGAGGGGACCTCGGGCAACATCTCGGCTCGGATGGAGGACGGCAACGTCGCCGTCACCCCCTCGTCGCTGGACTACCGGGTCATGGAGCTCGAAGACATCGTGGTGGTGAACCCGGCCGGCGAGGTCGTGTCGGGGGAGCGGGCGCCGACGTCGGAGAAGTACCTGCACCTGGCCTGCCTGGCCGCCTACGAGGACATCGCTGTCGTCATCCACTCGCACGCCGTCTACGCCACCATGTTCGCCGTGGCCCATCAGGACATCCCGAGCTGCATCGATGAGTTCACCGTCTACCTCGGTGGCGACATCCGCTGCACCGAATACGCCCCGAGCGGTTCGCCCGATCTGGCCGAGCAGGCCGTCAAGGCCCTGGAGGACCGCGGCGCCTGTTTGATTGCCAATCACGGCATGGTGGCCCTGGCCACCAACATGCAGAAGGCCATGCACAACACGGCGCTGGTCGAGCGCAGCGCCCAGATCATATGGGGCGCCAAGCAGCTCGGCTCGATCTACCCGTTGCCCGAGAAGGTCAACAAGAACTTCGCCGGCGTCTACCCCTACATGCGGTAGTTCGGTCTTCATGGCTGACGGGAGCGAGGGGAGTGGGGGGAGCGAGGGGAGAGTCCGGGCCCGGCTGGCCGAATTGGGCCTGGTGTTGCACGGACCCCACCCGCCGCACGATCCGCTCGATGCGGTGGTGATTTTCGGTGGTACGGCCCGGACCTCGGGCCAGCTGCCCCGCATTGACGGTCAGCTGACCTGTCTCGGGCGCCTGGGTGACGACGTCACGGTCGAGCAGGGGCGTGCTGCTGCTGGTGTCTGCGCGCTGAACGCGCTGGCCGTGTTGGAATCGGCGTTGGGTTCGCTCGATCGGATCGACCGTGTGCTGACGGTGACCGGTTTTGTGTCGTCGGCCCCCGATTTCCACGAACAGCCGGCGGTTGTAGATGGCGCGAGTCAGATCTTGTCCGACGTCTTCGGCGAGGCGGGGCGCCACACCCGCTCCGCGGTCGGGGTGGCCGCCTTGCCCCGAGACGGTGCGGTCGAGATTGAGGTGACGGTCGCCCTGAAGGTCAGCGACTAGGGACTAGCGGCTGAAGGCGTGGCGCACGGCCTTCCCGCCGACCGCCGTGAGGTCCCAATAGCCGTAGGTTCCTTGCTCGCGTAGTTCGGTGGCCGCTGTTACGAGCGCGCCGTAGGCCGCCACGGCAAGCGCGCCGCCGGTGGAGATCCGGCTCACGCCGAGTTGGGCCAACTCGCTCACGGTGGGTGCGTTCTGGAGCGCCAGCACGCTGACCGGGATGTCGATGGCGGCGATGAGCTGGCGCAGGTCGTCGGGGTCATCCACTTTGGGAGCGAAGATGACGTCGGCTCCTGCTTCCTCGAAGGCCTGTGCTCGGGCGATGGTGTCGGCCAGGTCCGGCCGCCCGTGGAGATAGTTCTCGGCTCGGGCGGTGAGCACAAAATGAATAGGACCGCGGTGAGCCGCTTCGGCCGCCGCTCGGACCCGTTCGGTCGCCAGGGCCAACTCGTAAATCGGATCGTCGGCGTTACCGGTGAAGTCCTCGACCGAACCGCCGGCCAGACCGGTGGCGATGGCCTCGGTGATAGTGGCCGCGACACCTTCGGGCTCATGGGCGAAGCAGTTCTCGAGGTCGGCCGAGATGGGCACCTCGGTGGCCCCTGCCAACTCGGCTCCGTGGGTCAGGACCTGTTCCCTGGTCATGGCGCCGTCCAACTTGCCCTTGCTAGTGGCGAATCCGCCGCTGGTGGTGGCCAGGGCCTCGAAGCCCAGCGAGGCCAACAGCACGGCCGAACCGACGTCCCATGCATTGGGCATGAGGAGGGGAGTGCCCGGCACATGCAGTGCGAGGAAGCGGCTGGCTTTGTCGGACTGGGTGGCGGGGGAGGCGGGGGTGGCGGGGGTGGCGGGGGAGCTCATGGGTGCGATCGTAGAGGTCTCGTTCGGCCCCGGGAACGGTCGCTCCTCCGGCACAATGTGTACATGGGAATTTAATGTATTTCTGGGCCCTGACCTGGGTATTTGGGCCCCGAAATGTCACACCCTCCTGCCAGAGTTGGGGCATGGAAATGACGGCGCTGACAGCGGCCATCG
>DATAUC010000022.1:0-25210 GCA_036268485.1 Acidimicrobiales bacterium | reverse complement strand
GCAGGGTGTGCAATCCGGCCAGGGCCACGCTCATGGTGGTCCCCGCTGCGGTCACGGTGCGGGTGGCGCCCAGCACGGCCTTGGTGCCGGCGGCATAGGAGGGCGCGACGGGGGGCGTCTTGGCCCGCGTCGGCGATCCGGACAGCGTGGCCCACAGGGCGATGCCGGTCACCAGGGCCAGGGCCAGGGCCACCGCCACGGCCACCACCCGCCTCGGGGTGCGGCCCCCCACCAGTTCCCTTCGGCGCCGGCGCATCGAACGCGGCGGGAGCGGTGCCTGATCAGCGAGGTTGAAGGTCACGACGTCACTGGGCATGCCGTCCCCGTTGTACCAGGCCGAGCCACAGACGTCGGGGCTTCGGGGGCACACACGGAGGCGTCGAAGAGGGGCATAGGAGCACAGGACCGACCGTCGGGGTCGGCGCAGCGGAGGCGGTGGGATTTGAACCCACGGTTGGTTGCCCAACACACGATTTCCAATCGTGCCGATTCGGCCGCTCTCGCACGCCTCCAGGTTTGTAGCCCGGTCAGGCTACCCGAGGGCGCCGGCCCGCTTTCCGGGGCTAGCCTGCTGGGTCCACGACGCCGGTGTTGGGTGCGGTGGCCGGGTCCTGCGCAACGGTCGCTCGTGAATCGAGTCAGGGCCGGAAGGCAGCAGCTCTCAGCGGGTCTGGCCGGGTGCCGTAGCCAACCTGGCCACCGCACCGAGCACCGGCGTCGGCGTCAGAGCGCACCGATAGGCTCGGCGCCCATGGCCGATGTCCCCTTCGTGTCGCTCTACCGGCGCTTCCGCCCGGGCCGATTCGACGAATTGAAGGGACAGGATCACGTGGTGCGCGCCCTGCGCAGCGCCGTGCGCGATGACCGGGTCTCGCACGCCTACCTCTTCAGCGGCCCCCGCGGTACCGGCAAGACCTCATCGGCTCGCATCTTGGCCAAGGCGCTCAACTGCGCGGCGCCGGTCGAAGGTGAACCGTGTGGGGTGTGCACCTCGTGCACGGAGATCACCCAGGGCACCTCGCTCGATGTGCATGAGCTGGACGCGGCTTCCAACAACGGGGTCGAGGCCATGCGCGATCTGGTGGCCCACGCCGCCCTGGGCACCCCGGGTCGCTGGAAGGTCTACATCGTCGACGAAGTGCACATGCTCTCCAATGCGGCAGCCAATGCGCTGCTCAAGACATTGGAGGAGCCGCCCAGCCACGTGGTCTTCGTGTTGGCCACCACCGATCCGCAGAAGGTGCCGCCGACCATCCGCAGCCGGACCCAGCATCTTGAATTCAGACTGATCGGCGCCGAGACCCTGCACGAGTTGCTGGTCTCGGTCCGGGGCGAGGCCGGATTGGCCGTGGACGACGAGTCAATCGACGCCGCCGTCCGGCGGGGCCGCGGCTCGGCCCGCGACGCGCTGTCGGCCCTGGACCAAGTGGCCGCCTCGGGGAGTGCCGACTCCGCCCGCCCCGAGCTCACCGAGGTGCTGGCCGCCCTGGCCGGCGGCGAGGTGGCCGATGTCCTGGTCAGCCTCAATGGCTTGCTGGCCGGGGGCTGGGGACCCCAACAGCTGGCCACCGAGCTGGTCGATGACCTGCGCCAGGTCTTCCTGGCCGCGCTGGCCCCGGAGCTGTGCACCTTGTCGGGGGCCGCCCGGGCCGCCTTCACCGGACTGGCCGAGCGCATGGGCCTGGCCAAGGTGGTGCGGGGAATGGAGATTCTGGGTCGCGCCCTGGTGGACATGCGCGACGCGCCGGACGCTCAGGTCGTGCTGGAGATCGCCGTGGTGCGAGCCACCCGCCCCGATCTCGATGCCGGCATTGAGTCATTGGCCGAGCGGGTCGGCGCACTGGAGCAGGCCATCGCGGCCGGCGTGATGTCGGGCCGGGGGGCTGGGCGCATCGAGGCGCCAGCACCTGGTGCGGCCCCTGCGGCTGCTGCGGTCAGCCCGGCTCCTGCGGTCAGCCCGGCTCCAGCCGCGGCGGCGGCCACTTCGGCTCCGGTGGCAGCGCCAGCGGTCGACTCGGATCCGGAACAACCGGTGGATGTGGGCCGGCGACCCTCGCTGGGCGCCGTGCGGCGCCGGCAGAGCGCGGCCGACGCGTCCGCCACCGGGAGCGATGCAGGGGCGGCAGCAGTGATCGCGGCGCCAACGGTGGATCCGGCGCCCGTGTCCCCACCCACCCCGGCCCCGGACACCGGCGCGCCATCCGTCGATCGCGACAGCCTGACCGAGGCCTGGGGTGACGGACTCCTGCGCGGCCTTCCGGCCCGGGCCAAGGCGCTCTTCAGCGCCGGACGCTTCGTCTCGGTTGAAGGCGGAGTGGCCCAGTTCGCACTGCCCAATACGGCCCACCGGGATCGCTGCATTGAGGTGGCCTCTCTGGTCGAAGCGGCCTTGCTGGCCCATTTCGGGACCAAGGTGCCGCTCCAGCTCGTGGTCGATGGTGGCGAAACAGCTGCCCCGCCGTCAGCCGCGTCGGGGTCGAACGGACGGAGTGCGCCGGCACCGGTGGACATCGAGCTGGAGGAGATCGATCCCGAAGAGATGGACGACGCTGCAGGTGAGTTGGACCAGGCCACGGCGGCCACGGCCCGCCTCCTCGAGGCGTTCCCCGGTTCGAGCGAGGTGGCCGAGTAGATGTTCACCGGTCCGCTGCGCGCGCTGATTGACGAGTTGGGCCGGCTGCCCGGCATCGGACCCAAGTCGGCGCAACGCATCGCGTTCCATATTTTGAAGGTGCCGACCGAAGACGCTTACCGGCTGTCCGACGCCATCGTCTCGGTCAAGGAGCGCACCACGCTGTGCGATCTGTGCTTCAACGTGGCCGAGGGCGGTGCCCGCTGCGCCATCTGCACCGATGAGCAGCGCGAGGGCGCTGTCCTGTGCGTGGTGGAGGATCCGCGCGACATCGTGTCGGTGGAGCGCACCGGCCAGTACCACGGGCGCTACCACGTCCTCGGTGGATCGTTGAACCCGCTCGAGGGCATCGGTCCCGAACAACTCAAGGTGCGCGAGCTTCTGGCCCGTATTGACGAGGGCGAAATTAAAGAGGTCATCGTCTGCACCAACCCCAATCTGGAGGGCGAGGCGACCGCCATGTACGTGGCCCGCCTGCTCACGCCGCTTGGGGTGGTGGTCTCCCGGCTGGCCAGCGGACTTCCAGTGGGTGGCGACCTGGAGTATGCCGACGAGCTCACCCTGGGGCGGGCTCTCGAGGGTCGCCGGACGCTGGAGGTTTAGACCCTCTCGCATTCTCGTAAACTCAACGGATGCGAATTGCCATTGTGGGAGCCACCGGACAGGTGGGTGTGGTCCTGCGCTCCATCCTGGCCGAGCGGAATTTCCCGGTTGACCAGATGCGCTATCTGGCCTCGGGCCGGTCGGCGGGGACGACCCTGCCCTGGGGCGACCAGGACATTGTCGTGGAGGACGCGTCCACGGCGGACCTGAGTGGGATCGATCTGGCACTGTGCTCCGCGCCGGCCTGGCTTTCCCGAGAGCTGGCGCCGCGCCTGGCCGCGGCCGGAGCCATCGTCATCGACAACTCAAGTGCCTGGCGCATGGATCCCGATGTGCCGTTGGTGGTGCCCGAAGCCAACCCCGACGCGCTGGCCCATATCCCCAAGGGCATCGTGGCCAATCCGAACTGCACGACCATGGTGGCCATCCCGGTGCTCAAGCCGCTGCACGACGCGGCGGGACTGCGCAGGATCACGGTATCGACGTATCAAGCCGTCTCGGGTGGCGGAGTGGCGGCGGTCCGCGAGTTGGCCGAGCAGCTGGCCAAGACGGTCGACCGAGCGCAGGATCTGACGTTCAGCGGCACGGCAGTGGACTACCCGCCCTCGTCCGTCTACGACGTGCCCATCGCGCACAACATCATCCCGCTGCAGTTCTCGGTGGTCGATGACGGTTCATTGGAGACGGACGAGGAGCAGAAGTACCGCAACGAGAGCCGGAAAATTCTGGGCCTCCCGGACCTGGTGGTGAATTGCACCTGCGTGCGAGTTCCTGTCTTCACCGGACACTCGGCCACAATTCTGGCCGAGTTCGAACGCGAGATTTCGGTCGATGAGGCGTCGACGGTGCTGGGGGGGGCGCCTGGGGTGGCTCTGGCCGAAATCCCCAATCCGCTCATGGCCGCCGGCGGCGATCTCTCCTATGTCGGCCGGATCCGCAAGGCCCAGGGAATCGACAATGCATTGAATTTCTTCGTGGTGGGCGACAACGTTCGCAAGGGCGCTGCTCTCAACGTGGTGCAGATCGCCGAGGCACTTCTCGCCGCTCGAGGCTGACTCAGTCCGGCCCCGAACCGACCGGCTCAGGTCCACCGATGACCAGGGCCGACATGCGACGGGCCAGGTTGACCGCGTGGTCACCGAACCGTTCGTAGAAGCGGGCCACCATGGCTAGTTCGATGGCCACGGGCAGCGGCATGGTGCCGGCCACCAGTTCAGCCGTCAGGGTGACGTGGAGGTCGTCGAGCTCATCGTCGAGGTCGTCAATGGAATGCGCAGCCGATGCCGAGCGTTCGGCAAAGGCGTCGGCGGTGCTGCGCCAGATGGTCGTGGCCACCTCACCCATGCGCTCGACCAGGCCTCGGCTGCGCGCTGACATCTCGGCCCCCAGCCCCCGGGCGGCCCGGCGGGCGATGTGCTCGGCCAGATCACCGTTGCGCTCCATGTCGGGCAGCATGCGCAGGATGGCCACCAGTTCGCGGCGCTCCTCCGAGGTGGTGTCGCCATGGACCAGTTGGTGCTGCACCGAGTGGGAGATTTCGTTGATGATGCGGTCGATCACCTCGTCGCGCTGGACCAGATGCTTGGCTGCTTCCCGGTCACCGGCCAGCAATGCATGTGTCGCGCCGGCGATGCCCTCGCCGACCAGGGCGAAGACCTGGGCAAAGAGGCGGTCGATCTCCTGGGGTTCGGGCACGGTGGGCCACAACGGCTGCTCCATGAGCAAGGGACCGCTCGGCGGGGGTGCGTCGCTCTCTTCGTCTTCACCGCCCCAAATCCGTCGGGCATTGGTCCCGATGCGAAACGCCATAAGACCCAGGGTAACGGGTACGAGGTTTCACTTTTCCGGCGCGCCGGCCCAAGGCTCCCTCTCCGTGATACACCCCACCGTTACTCTGGACCGGTGATCTTCGGTGTGGTGATTGGGCTGGCGGCAGGACTGGCATTGGGACTGGTGTGGCATCTGCTTCGTCACACGTCTGTCACGGCGGCGGCGGGTACCGCCGAAGCTCGGCTGGCCGATGCGCAGAGCTCGGTGGCCCAGCTCAGCGCACAATTGCAGGTGGCGAGCGCTACGGCCGCGGCGGCCGAAACAGCCCGGGCCGTCCTGGCCTCGGAGCTGGAGCAGACCAGGAAGTCCGAGCGGGACCTGCAGGTTCGAGCCGATGAGGAGAACCAACGACTGGTGGGGACGTTTGCCCAACTCTCGGCCGAGGCGCTGCAAAAGAACAACGAACAGTTCCTGGCCTTGGCGGAGACCAAGCTCAGCCAGGCCCAGACGGCGGCCCAGGGCGAGCTGAAGCAGCGTCAGCAGGCCATCGCGCAACTCCTCGGACCGCTGAGTGAGACGTTGGCCCGCTACGAGAAGGGGCTCCAGCAGATTGAGGTTGAGCGCAAAGGCGCCTACGAGGGGCTGAGCGAGAAGGTGGCGCAGCTCACCCTGGGCAACGAACAACTGCAAAAAGAGACCCGCAACCTGGTCACCGCCCTTCGTTCCCCCCAGACCAGGGGACGATGGGGAGAAATCCAGCTGCGCCGCGTCGTCGAGATGGCCGGCATGCTCGAGCACTGCGACTTCGACGAGCAGGTGTCGACCAATTCCGACGAGGGTCGCTTGCGGCCCGACATGATCGTGCACCTGCCCGGCGGCGGGGAGATCGTGGTCGACGCCAAGGTCCCGCTGGACGCGTTTCTCAAGCTGATTGACGCCGACACCGACGAGGACCGTGCCCTGCATCAGGCGGCCCACGCCCGGCAACTCCGAACCCATGTCGACCAGCTCTCCAAGAAGGAGTACTGGAAGCAATTCGGCGACGCCCCGCAACAAGTGGTGGCCTTCATCCCCGGTGATCAGTTGCTCTCCGCCGCCTACGAGTCCGACCCCACCCTGCAAGAGCACGCCATGGCCAACAACGTGCTGCTCACCACGCCGACCCTGCTCATCGCCGTGCTCCGAGCGGCCGCTTTCGGCTGGCGCCAGGAGAAGTTGGCCGACAGCGCCCGTAAGGTGCAGACCCTCGGCGCCGAGCTCTACGACCGGCTGCGCACCATGACCACCCACATGCAGACGCTGCAGCGCAGCCTGACGGCGAGTGTGACGGCCTACAACAAGGCCATCGGGTCGTTCGAGTCGAGGGTGCTGGTCTCGGCTCGACAGTTTCCCGAGCTCGGCGTCGTGGGCAGCGAAGTCGAGAGCATCGCCGAACTGACGCCTATTGACGCGGCACCCCGACTCCTCCAGGCGGTCGATTTGATGGCCGACGACGACGACCACGAGTTCGACGGCGTCATCGGACAGGCTGAATTGTCGGAGGGCGACGCTGCTGCGTCTTGAGTTTCACTCATGATGCACCTTCACCGATCAGCACGGATTGAGGACCTGGCCAAACGTTTGGCCGACGTGCTGGGCAACGATCCGCTCCATCCCATGCAGTCCGAGTGGGTGGCCGTCCCTTCCGATGGCATGCGGCGTTGGTTGGCCCTTGAGTTGGCTCGACACCTGGGTGCCGGCGATCCCGGTCGAACCGATGGCATCGCGGCCCACATCGACTTTCCCTTTCCTGGTTCGTTGCGTAACCGCGTGCTTGACGCCCACAGGGGTGACGACCAGCCCGACCCCTGGCACGTCGACCGGTTGGTGTGGACGATTCTGGCCGTGGTCGAACACCACATCGGCGATCCCGCTCTGCGGACCTTCACCGCCTTGGCGCCCGGCGCATCCCGCTACGGCAAGGCGCGTCGTGTCGCCGACCTGTTCGATCGCTATCACGTGCATCGATCGGACATGATCCGCAGTTGGGCCGGCGGCCACAGCACCGACGGCTTCGGTCGGCCGCTGCCTGAGCACCACGCCTGGCAACCGCACCTGTGGCGTCTGGTGCGGGACCTGGTCGGTGAATCCAGTCCTCCCGAGCTCATGCCTGGTGCGCTGGAGCAGGTGGCAGCGGGTTCGCTCGACAGCGGCTTGCCGAGTCGACTCAGCGTGTTCGGTGTGACGTCGTTGCCCGGGGGCAGCAGCTTCTTGGAGCTGAGCCGAGCGCTCTCGGTCGCACACGAGCTGCACCTCTTCTTGTTGGAGCCGGCAGGCGTGGGTGACGAGGTGGTGCGGAGCTGGCAGCGAGCCATACCCGGTTCTGGTCCGTATCCCCGCGTCGACGAGAGCCTCTCCCTCCAGATACGCCACCCGCTCTCGCTCACGTGGGGTCGGTTGCAGCGCGAGACCACATTCCTTCTGGCCAGCGACGTCGGCATTCCGGCGGCGGAAGGGGCGAGCGAAGTCACCCCTGACCTACCCGGCGACGCGCTGTTGCAACGACTGCAAGGTGACATCCGTGGCAACCGGGCCCCGAGCGGCGAGTACGCGGTGGCGCCGGGCGATCGCTCCATTCAGTTCCACGCCTGCTTCGGATTGACCCGGCAGGTCGAAGTCCTGCGTGACGCCATCCTGCATCTGCTGGCGGATACCGATCTCGGTCTGACCGAAGACGACATCCTGGTGGTCGCGCCCGCACTGGCCCGATCGGCCGCACTCGTCGAGGCCGTGTTCGGACCCTCGACCGACCTGGCCACCAGTGTTGAGCATCCGGGCCGGGCTCCCGGGTTGCGCTACCGCATCGCCGACCGTTCGGTGCGCGATTTCAATCAGGTGCTGAGCGCCGTGAGTGATCTCATCGCTCTCATCGAGGGCCGATTCGAGGCGTCGGCGCTGCTCGGCTTTTTCGCCCTCCTCCCGGTACGCACGAAATACGGCTTCTCCGACGACGATCTGGCCCAGATCAACGATTGGATCGACGAGGCGCAGGTTCGATGGGGATTGGACCCTGGGCAGCGCCAACGTCTCGGTGTCCCGGCCACTGTCGAAACAAATACGTGGCAGCAGGCGCTCGACCGTCTGTTACTCGGGTCGTCCATCTTCGATCGAGACGACGGTTTGGCCCTGGGTCACCTCCCGATCATCGGGGTCGAGGGGAGTGACGTCGACACCTTGGGTCGGATGGCTGAACTGGTCCGGCGTCTGGCCGATCTGGCCGAGGAAACACTCCACCCTCGACCCATAGGGGCCTGGATCGAGCTGCTGCGGAGGGCCGCGGACGATCTGTTGGACATGCCTGATGAATTGGAGTGGCAAATGGGGGCGCTGTGGTCGCTTCTCGACGATGTCGAGGCCAGCGTGCCCACACCAGTGAGCACCGACCTGGAGTTCACCGACATACGTCGTGTCTTCGGCGATCGCCTGAGTGCGGTCCCGGGCCGTCCCGATTTCTTTCGGGGCGGCATCACCGTCAGTTCCCTGACACCGCTCCGGGGCATTCCTTTCCGCGTGGTGTGCCTGCTCGGTATGGATGAGAGCGCGTTCGGCAGCGGCGCGGTCGATGGCGACGACGTGGCAGCCATGGCCCCGGTCTTGGGCGACCCGGACCAGCGCGGCGAGGTCAGGCTGTCGCTGCTGGAAGCGGTGATGGCCGCGCAAGACCACCTCATCGTTTTGCGCGACGGCTTTGATGTTCGCACGAACCGTCAGATTCCACGTTCGGTCGTGGTGGAAGAACTGAGTGACGCCATTCTGGCGACGGTGCGCAGCGACGATCGAGCGGGATTGGCCGAGCGTCTCGAGATCCAACATCCACGGCAAGCCTTTGACGAGCGGTGCTTTGAAGCAGGGGCGCTCATGCCTTCGGGTCCATGGGGATTCGACGCCGGTGATCTGGCCGGCGCGCAGGCCACGAGACGCCGGGACGGGGCGCCGGTCCCCTTCCTGGCCGCCCCGCTGCCCCCCGTCGCCGAATCGGAGATCGACCTGACCGACGTCCAGCGCTTCCTGCGCGACCCGGTGAAGTGGTTCCTCGAGCACCGGCTCGGAGCCCGGTTGCCCCAACCCGCCACCACGGTCCGTGACCGTCTCCCGGTTGATCTCGACGCCCTGGAGAAATGGAAGGTGGGCGATCGGCTCCTCGAGGCCCTTCTCAACGGCACGGACATGGAGGAGTGGGTCCGGATCGAACTGCGCCGCGGCACTCTGCCCAATGACGCCTTGGGCGACGCGCTCATCGGGGACCTGGCCGCCCGCGTTCCTGCGCTGATCACGGCCGCTGAGTCATGCGGCTTTTCGAACCGAGCGGAAGGATGGTTGCCGATCGAAGTGGTGCTGGCCGACGGCACGCGCCTGGTGGGCTCGGTGCCCAACAAGCTGGAGTCGCCCGGTGCCGGGCCGGCCCGGATCTTGTTGTCGAGTACGAAGGAACACCAACGAGTCGCCGCCTCGGTGGACCTGCTGGCTCTGGTGGCCACGGATCCCTCAGCGCACTGGCGCTCACTCGTCGTCAGCCGGGGCAAGAAGGGTCCACACATCCGCGACCTACTTCCACTCGACGGCGGCCAGGGGATCGGCTCCATGGCGCGGGAGACTTTGGAAGTCGTGGTGGATTGCTACCGACGAGGGTGCCGGGAACCGTTGCCGCTGTTCCCGAATCTCTCGCCCAAAGTGTTCGACCACACCGCGAAGGCGACCGACTGGCGCTCCTGGGACGGCCGATCGGACGGCGACAAGGTCGCTACGGCCCTGGCTTACGGCGACTACGACTACCGGGCCCTTTTGGCGGTTCCGGCGCGAGACGCAGATCCACCGGGCCCCGGGAACCGGGTGGAGCGCTACGCCACCTACCTCTACGGCGCGCTGCAGATGGCCGTCGACACGGTATGAGCGGACAAGGCGATCCCGACTTCTCCATCGCGGAGGAACTGCCCGGTGCCAACCTGGCCATTGAGGCCAGCGCCGGGACCGGTAAGACCTATGCCCTGGCCGACATAGCGGCCCAGCACATCGCCGAAGGAAGGGTGCTCGCTTCCGAACTCCTCATCGTGACCTTCACCCGGGCCGCCACGAGCGAGCTGCGGGGCCGGGTCCGGGAGCGACTGACGCATGTGGTCGACTGTCTGCGCCGGGATACGCCGCCAGAGGCCGACGCGCTGCTGGAGCATCTGTGGTCCTCGGACCGGGCGACGCAATTGGTCCGGGTCGAACGAGCGGTCAGTGAGTTCGATGCCGCCACCATCACAACCATTCACGGATTCGCTGCCTTGGTCCTCGGGTCACTGGGCACCACGGCCGGCACCGACCCTGACGCAGTGCTTACGGCCGACGACGCCGATCTGGTGTCCAGCGCGTGTGCTGACGTGCTGGCCGCAGCGGCGGCGTCCGGGGTGTCGGCCGATGACCTGCCGTCCTTCGCCAAGCTGCGTGACGCAACGAGCGTGGTGTGTTCGGTCAGCGACATGGCGGTCATGCCTGAGCCCTCGGACGTAGCGGCATCGACCAAGGATCGGGTGCTGTCTGAACTCATCATGCGGGCCCGCGACGAAGTGCGCGCCCGCCGCCGCCAAGCCGGCACGCTGAGCTACGACGACCTCCTGACCGAAGTACGACGGGCACTGCATGGTGCGGGGGCCGATGCGGTGGCCCAGGTGCTGCGAGATCGCTACACGCTGGCGCTGATCGACGAGTTCCAGGACACCGATGCCGTGCAGTGGGACATCTTTTCCACCCTGTTCGGCGCCGCCGACGGGGAGTCGTCCCTGGTGCTGGTGGGAGATCCGAAACAGGCCATCTACTCCTTCCGGGGCGCCAACGTGCACACCTACTTGCAGGCGGTGACGACGTCACCCGATCTGCACCGCCGCACGTTGCGGACGAATTGGCGATCAGACGGGGCCGTCCTGAACAGTCTGCACACCCTCCTCGACGGGGTGACCTTCGGCGATGCGGACATTGCCTACACGCCCTCGCGCGTCGTCGACGCGCTCAAGCCGCTCTGCCTCACTCGGGACAATGGCGAACCGCTTCCCGCCCTGTCCCTGCGCCTGGCTCTGGGCCCGGATCTGCGGCGGAGTGTCAGCGGCAGGAAGTCGATCTACACCGATGAGGCCGATCGGGCGATCAACCAGGATCTGGTGGCCCAGATTCGCGCCCTGCTCGACGGCGCCTGGTTGCCGCCAGACGAAGACGGGGGCCGACCCCGTCGCATCATGCCCTCCAACATCGCGGTCCTGGTGCGCACGGCGCCCGAAGCCCGACAGGCTCAGGCGGCGCTGATCGACCAAGGGATTCCCGCCGTACTGGCCCGCGCCCAGAGTGTGCTGCTCTCCGAAGCAGCAGAGCAGTGGCGCTGGTTGCTGTGGGCGGTGGAGCGGCCCTCAGACCCCAAGCGGGCCCGGGCCCTGGCTCTGTCGTGGTTCGGTGGATGGAGCGCCCAAGAGGTGGGAGAAGCGGACGACGCCGCCTTCGCCCAACTCCAGCAGCAGATCATGGGATGGGGCGAGACCCTGATGCGACACGGGGTGACCGCCTTTGTGCGGCAGGTGTGGACCGAGAGCGACGTTCCGGTCCGGATGCTGGTCCGGCGCGACGGTGACCGCGCCATGACGGATCTGCAGCATGTGGGCGAGCTCCTTCAATCGGCTGATCCCTCCTTGCGGTCGAGTGTGGCGGGCCTCCTTGCCGCGCTCCAGAGTGAACCCGTCGGGGATATCGACACCGAAGAGCACGGTGATGCGTCGGCCCGCCGGATCGAATCAGAGGCCAACGCGGTCCAGATCATGACGGTGTGGGTGGCCAAAGGGCTGGAGTTCGATGTGGTGTGCCTCCCAACTTTGTGGCGCACGCCGAGAATGACGTCGGCCATTTATCAGGACCCGGTCACCGGCTTGCGCACGCTCGATGTGAGCAGCGGGAAGGGGACGAAGGATGTGGCGGCCCGCCTCGCCAAAGCAGAAGCGCTGGGGGAGCAGTTACGCCTGCTCTACGTGGCGCTCACCCGGGCGAAGCATCAGACGATCCTGTGGTGGTCCCGCGTCGGGTACAACGACTCGACGGCCCTGGCCCACGTGCTATTTGCCCGCAACGAGGGGATGATCGACCCTGACCGCTTCAACGAATTGAACGTGGCCTTCCCCGCCGACGAGGACGTGGTCGACACGCTCGAGCCACTGCTGGCGCGCTCGAAGGGATCGATGGTGGCCACCTTGCATGGCCACGTGCCTGCGGCGCCCGGACCTTGGTCCCCCCCGGCGACTCCGGATTCGGCACCGCCGTTGGACGTAGCCCGCTTGCCACGCGTTCCCGATCGCGGCCGGGGTCGTTGGTCCTTCACCAGCCTGACCCACGGGACTGATGGCGGCCTGGGTAATCCCTACGACCTCTCGCTCGCTGACAGTGGTGCCGACGATGAGGACACCTTGGGTGAGGACGCTACCGCCGCCTCGGCGACCGTCTCCACCACCACTTCCCCCATGGACCTCCTGCCGGCGGGAGCCGACTTCGGGACGCTTGTGCATGCCGTGCTCGAGCGAGTCGACTTCACCGCCGACCAGCTCCCAGCAACACTCGGGGGCCATATCGACCGCCAGCTGAGAAGAACGGCGCTCGATCTCTCGACACGAGCAAACGACGGTGACGTCAGCGGACGGGATCTGCTCGTGCAGGCGCTGACGAACGCCATCGCGTCTCCGCTCCTCCCGTCGCTCCGGCTGCAGGATCTGGGCCCGGCGTCGCGCATAAACGAGATGTCGTTCGAACTCAGGTTGGGCGATGCGGGAGAACGGGCCACCCTGCGTCGCCTGGGCCGATTGCTGGTGACGCACCTGTCGCCCGACGACCCCTTTGCGGCCTGGGCCGGGTCGCTGGCCAGCCGAGCGGCTGACATCACCCTGGCCGGGCACCTGACCGGGTCGATCGACCTGATCTTTCGAACGGACGACTCAGCTCGCTTCTTCGTGGCGGACTACAAGACGAATCGCCTCACGCCGCGGGGTGTCTCCGCTCGCTCCGACGACTATGGCCGCGCCCGCATGATCGAGGCCATGGTCGAGCACGACTATCCACTGCAGGCCCTCCTCTATATGGTGGCGCTCCACCGCTACCTGCGCTGGCGCCTCCCGGTCTACGACCCGGCGCAGCACCTGGGTGGCGCCCTCTACCTCTTCGTACGCGGCATGACGGGGCCGGAGGCCGATGCCGCCGGTGCCGGCCAGCCCGGGGTGTTGCACTGGGAACCAGCGCCCGCGCTCATTGCCAGGGTCAGTGACCTCCTCGACGGGCACGTACCCGACCAGGTTGCGTTATGACCCGGCGCCGGGTGGCCGTACCGGCCGAAGTGGCCGTACTGGCTCCGTTCGTCGAGGCTGGCATCTTCGAGTCGGCCGAGGTGCAGTTCGCGGCCGCGCTGGTGCGATTGGCCCACCCCCTGCCTGATCCCATCGTGGTGGCCTTGGCCCTGGCCGCTCGCGGCCCACGTCTGGGCCATGTCTGTGTCGAACTGGCCGACGTGGCCGACACGGTGGTGGGTCTGATCGATGACGAAGTAGTGGACCTGCCGTGGCCCGATCTTGCCGACTGGGTTGGCCAGATTGAGGCCAGCACGGTGGTGGCGACGCCGGCGCACTACGCCGACGAGCCGTTCTTGCCTCTGGTGTGGGATGGCCGGCGGCTCTATCTCCAACGATTCTGGGACTACGAGGTCTCGGTGGCGGACGTCCTGCGCCAGCGCTCGACTTCGTCTGTCGCCACCGACGAAGAGGGCCTCGCTGCCGCGCTGGACGAGGTATTCGGGCCCGCTGATGAGGTTGATCTCCAATGCGATGCCGTCCGTGTCGCACTCACCAATCAGGTGTCGGTCATTGCCGGGGGACCCGGCACCGGGAAGACGCGGACCATCGCTCGGCTCTTGTCGGTGGCCCGGTTGCTGGCGGAACGCCGGGGCCATGAGATCCACATCGCTTTGGCCGCCCCAACGGGAAAGGCGGCATCCCGCATGACCGAGGCCGTGCAGCGAGAAGCTGCGGAGACGCTCGGACGAGACCTAGAGACGGCGGCGACCACCCTGCACACCCTGTTGGGGTGGGCACCCGGAACCCGGACGCGCCACGACCTGCTGCACCCATTGCCCCACGATCTGGTGGTCATAGATGAGACGTCGATGGTGCCGCTGCAACTGATGGCCAAACTCCTGCGCGCCCTCAAGCCCACCGCCCGCCTCGTCCTGGTGGGCGATCCGTATCAGTTGGCCAGTGTCGAGGCCGGTTCCGTGCTCGACGATCTGGTCGGGCCGAGCTCGGGATCTCCCCCGGGCGACGTGGAGGGGCCGCTGCAGGGCCGGGTCACGTCGCTGCGGCGGATGCACCGCTACGACGAGGCGTCGTCCATCGCCGCCCTGGCCGATGCCGTGCGCCGGGGGGACGTCGAGGCCACCTTTGCCATCCTCTCGGGCGGTCATCCCGACGTGCACTGGATACAGCCGGACGATGCATCGGCCCTCGCCTCGTTGCGCCGCCTGGTGATCGAGACGGCGGCCGATGTGGTGCGGGCCGCCCTGGCCGGCCAGGACGCAGTGGGCTTGGCGGCCGCCCATCGGGTCAAGGTCCTGTGCGCCACCCGTCGGGGTCCCATGGGGCTCTTCGATTGGAGCGATCAGATTGAGGCCGGCGCCTTGGCCGCCGTGCCCGGCGCCACCAGCAGCAGCCGTTGGTTCGCCGGCCTGCCAGTTATGGTCACGGCCAACGACAGCATCAATGGGCTCTTCAACGGCGACGTCGGATTGGTCGTGCGAGGTGGGGCCAATCTCGAAGTGGCGCTGCAGGCGGGCGCCGAGGTCCGTCACCTCCCAACGTCACGGCTGGATCGATTCGAGCCCTGGTGGGCCATGACCATCCACAAGAGTCAAGGCTCGGAGTTTCCTCACGCCGTGGCCTCCCTTCCCACGAGACCCTCGCCCATCCTTTCCCGGGAGCTGCTCTATACGGCCGTCACGCGTGGGAGGGAAGCGTTGACCATCGTGGCCAGCGAAGCCGCCATCCACAGCGCCGTCAGCCGGCCGGCGGCCCGAGCGTCGGGGCTGGGCGAGCGGTTGTGGACGGCTGTGGCCCATTCCTGAGGCGATGCTGAGGACCGTTTAGGCTGCGGGCAGCCAGCCAATGCGCCGGATGCAGTGGGTGAACAGCAACTACACAGCTGGCCCTTATATAGCTAACCGAAGATGACAGGGTCGGTTGACGGGTGGGGGCGCAGCCGGTTCGGCGAGAAAAAGGACGACGATGAAGATTCTGGTGCTCGGCGGCGACGGATACCTCGGGTGGCCCACCGCACTTCACCTTTCGGCCCTCGGCCACGAGATCACCGTGGTCGACAACCTCGTTCGGCGCGAATACGACATCGAAATGGGTGTCGACAGCCTGGTGCCCATCGCCTCCATGGAGGAGCGGGCCCAGAAATGGAGCGAGCTCTCGGCCTACCCGCTCCACGTTCGCATCGGCGACCTGACCGACGCCAAGTTCACTTACAGCGTGGTGGCAGAGTCGGCCCCCGACGCCATCGTGCACTTCGGGGAGCAGCGCTCAGCCCCGTACTCCATGATCGATCGCGAGCACGCCGTCTACACGCAGGTCAACAACGTGGTGGGCACCCTCAATGTCATGTACGCCATTGCCGAGACCAACCCCGACATCCATCTGGTGAAGTTGGGGACGATGGGGGAGTACGGCTATCCCAATATCGACATTGAAGAAGGCTTCATTGAGATCACGCACAAGGGGCGGACCGACGTCCTGCCGTATCCCAAGCAACCCGGATCCTTCTACCACCTGTCCAAAGTGCACGACAGCGCCAACATCATGTTCGCCTGCCGCGTCTGGGGTCTGCGCTCAACCGATCTGAATCAGGGCATCGTCTATGGCCAGTCGACTCCCGAGACCGACCTCCACCCGACCCTGGCCACTCGCTTCGACTACGACGGTGTCTTTGGGACGGTGCTGAACCGGTTCTGCGTGCAGGCCGTCATGGGCCATCCCTTGACCGTCTACGGGGCCGGCGGGCAGACCCGCGGCATGCTCAACATTCGCGACACCCTGGCCTGCGTCACGCTGGCCCTGGAGAACCCGGCTGCCAAGGGCGAATTCCGGGTGTTCAACCAGTTCACCGAGTCCTTCTCCGTGCGCGACATGGCCGAGATGGTCAAGAAGGTCTCGATCAAGCCGGTGGAGATCGCCTCGGGCCTGGCCAATCCCCGGGTCGAGCATGAAGAGCACTACTTCAATGCGGCCAACACCAAACTGCTCGACCTCGGCCTGCAACCCCATCTGTTGACCGACGAGGTCATTGCCAGCATGTTGGCCCTGGTCGAAGTGCATCAGGACAGGGTTGATCCCGATGCCATCGATCCCACGGTGCAGTGGCGGTCCAGCGCCAGCACGCTGAAGACGGCCGATCCGTCGTCCGGCGCGTCATTCTTGGCCGTCTGAACCCCCGCAGTAGCGTGGCGCGGCGATGCCGCCCCTGATTCCTCGCCGCCGCTCGCGCCGCCGGTCGTTGTCGGGTCGCGCTGTCATGGTGGTCTGCGGCCTCATCGTGACCGTGGTCCTGCTCGGTGGATTGACCCAGGTCCAGAAGCAGTCGGGACCGTTCACAGCCAGCACCGACCGGTCCTTCGCCCGTACCGGCACGGTGATCAGCGACGCCTCGAATGTCACCGGGACCAACGTCCGCCACCTGTTGGCGGTCATGCGCTCCGAGTCCCGCCGCTCCCTGCAAGAGCAGCTCGACACCGCCGTGCAGCAGGTGACCGACCAGCAGTCCGAGGCGGACACCCTGATCGGCACCGATGTCCAGGGAGGCCTCGGTGCGCAGTTCAGAACCGTGTTCACCGACCGGGCCCGGGCCGTCACCGAGCTGCGTACAGCGCTCGACGGATTGCTGGGGATGCATCCGTTGGCCGTGCCGGGCGCCCCCGGCAGCGCCTCCACCGCCGTGGCCGCGCCGACCTTGGTCTCGGCTTCAGCGGCAATCAACCGCATCGCCGCCGCCGGTGCTGTCCTGCAGACCTCCAATACGCTCTACCGTGGCGTGCGTCACGCCTTGGCCCGATCCGAGGCCCACCTGAAATTGCCGGTGTCCACTTGGGCCAACGTCTCGGATCTTTCGAGTATCAGTGCCGTGACAACGGCGGTTGACCTGGTGGCGACGTCGAGTTCGCTCGCCGCCACGCACAATCTCGAGTTGCGCACCCTGCAGCTCAGCCCGCCCGCACTGCCGTCACCCAGCGGAGCCAACACGCCCGGCGTGTCGGTCATGTCGCCCACCGGCTCCGTTTCGGTGAGCGTGGTTCTGGCCAACCTGGGTTCGGTCGACGAACCGGGGGCCACCGTGCAGTTCTCCCTTATTCCCCAACCCGGCGGTGCCGCCGTGGTCAAGAACCGGCGCGTGGCCGTGGCGACCGGGACGGCGGTGACACTGGGGACGGTGACCTTCCCCGTCAAATCGGGCCACGACTACCAGCTCAGCGTGTCCGTCATGTTGCCGCCGGACCAGACCGACGTCACCAACACCTCGATTTCGGACCTGCTCGAGATCGACCCCGGCACCTGATCGAGGAGGGTCCGGGCCGCAGACCGACCGTGACCGTTTAGGCGCGTCTCGACCGCAGTCCGGTTCGGGCCATAGGATCGGCAGCGAACCCAAGTCGGAATTGAAGGGGCGCACTCGTGGCCGAAAGCATCACCATCACTGACAATCGCAATGGCGAGTCCATTGAGATTCCGTTCGTCAACGGCGGGATTCCCGCCGACGACTGGTCAAAGCTGCTTCCCGGGGTCTGGTTCTACGACCCGGGTTTCATGGCCACGGCCGCCTGTGAGAGTGCCATCACCTACCTCGACGGTGAGGCCGGCATCCTGCGTTACCGGGGCTATCCCATTGAACAGCTGGCCGAGAACTCCACTTATCTGGAGGTGGCGTATCTCCTCTTGAACGGCGAGCTGCCCTCGACCGAGCAGTTCGAAGCCTGGAAACACGAAATCACGTACCACACGTTTATTCACGAGAACGTACGCAAGCGCTTCCTGGACGGATTCCACTACGACGCCCATCCCATGGGCATGCTGGTCTCGGCCATCGCCGCGCTGTCCACCTTCTATCTCGATGCCAAGGACATCTTCGACTCCGAGTCGCGCAACAAGCAGATCATCCGGTTGATCGCCAAGATGCCCACCCTGGCCGCCGCCGCCCATCGCTTCAGCGTGGGCATGCCCTTCGTCTACCCGGACAACTCGCTGGACTTCGCCGGCAACTTCCTGTCCATGTTGTGGAAGGTGGCTGAACCCCGCTTCGAGGCCGACCCGGTCCTGACCAAGGCCCTCGACGTGCTGTTCATCCTGCACGCCGACCACGAGCAGAACTGCTCGACCACGGCCATGAGGGTCGTCGGCTCCTCGCACTCGGACCCCTACTCGGCCACGGCCGCCGCCGCCGCCGCCCTCTACGGTCCCCGTCACGGTGGGGCCAACGAGGCGGTCATCCGCATGTTGACCGACATCGGGAGCATCGAGAACGTGCCCGACTTCATCAAATTGGTGAAGTCCGGCCAGAGCGGGCAGCGCCTGCAGGGCTTCGGGCACCGGGTCTACAAGAGCTACGACCCCAGGGCCAAGATCATCAAGAAGGTGGCCGACGACGTCTTCGCCGTCACCGGGAAGAATCCGCTGCTCGACATTGCGCTCAAGCTGGAGGAGATCGCCCTCTCCGACGAGTACTTCACCTCGCGCAAGCTGTACCCGAACGTGGACTTCTACTCAGGCTTGATCTACCAGGCCATGGGCTTCCCCATGGAAATGTTCACCGTGCTCTTCTCCATCCCCCGCACCGCCGGTTGGCTGGCCCACTGGCAGGAGATGTTGGACCAGGACTCCAAGATCGCCCGGCCGCGCCAGCTCTACATCGGGCCGGAAACGCGGGACTACGTGCCCATGAGCGCTCGCTAATTCGAAGGTAGGACGCGGGCCAAGCCTTCTTGGACCATGGAGACGCAGAGCGAACCCTCCCGGTTGTAGAGGAAGCCCCGGGCCAGGCCCCGTCCACCGGCGGCCACCGGCGAATCGGTGTCGTACAGCAGCCATTCGTCGGCCTTAAACGGGCGATGGAACCACATGCAGTGGTCGAGGCTGGCCCCCATGAAGTTGGCGTCGTCCCAGCCGATGTCGTGTGGGGCCAGGATGGTGTCGAAGAGCGACATGTCAGAGGCGTAGGCCGCCACACAGGCGTGCAGGAGCGGGTCATCGGGCAGCGTGCCATCGGCCCGGATCCACAGGCGCTGGTAGGGCTCATGGATGCCCTTGCGGTGCCAGGGCAGCTCACCGATGTGGCGCTGGTCGATGGGGTGGGGGCGGTCGAACCAGTCCTTGAGCTCTTCCTTCCAAGGCGCTAGGCGCTCGAAGAGGGGCTGGAGGGTCTCGGGA
Source organism: Acidimicrobiales bacterium (assembly GCA_036268485.1). Classification (GTDB taxonomy): domain Bacteria; phylum Actinomycetota; class Acidimicrobiia; order Acidimicrobiales; family RAAP-2; genus Bog-473. Next base: position 5,701 of record DATAUC010000022.1, on the reverse strand, counting down.
TCGGGCACCTCGGGCATGGTGAACTGGTGGTCGATGCCGACTTCGTCATCGTGGAACGAGGCGGAGAGATTGAAGATGGCCCGCCCGTGCTGCACGGCCACGACCCGGCGCGTGGTGAACGAGCGGCCGTCCCGGATGCGATCGACCTCGTACAGGATCGGCACCGTGGGGTCGCCGGGCCGCAGGAAATAGGAGTGCAGGGAGTGCACCCGGCCGTGCTCCACCGTGCGGCCGGCCGCCATGAGCGCCTGGCCCGCCACCTGTCCGCCGAAGACCCGTTGGCGCTCCTCGTTGGGTTGGGTACCGCGGAAAATGTTGACTTCGATGGGTTCGAGATCCAGCAGGTTGACCAGAAACTCGAGGGAGGCGCTCATCTCCCTATGTTCGCAGGCCCGCGTCCTCTCTTTGGCGAGCGGGCGCCGGCGGCGCCCGCTACCGTGCGCCGCCATGAGCAGTGGGTCTGAAATCGCCAGCGCCGGTCGACTGGAGTTCCCCGCCGGATTTACCTGGGGGGTCGCCACGGCGGCACACCAGATCGAAGGCGGCAACGTCAACAACGACTGGTGGGCCTGGGAGCACGACCCCACCTCGGGCACGCTGGCCCCCAGCGGCGACGCCTGTGATTCGTTCCATCGCTGGCGCGAGGACGTCGACCTGGTGGCCGAATTCGGGTTGGGGGCGTACCGCTTCTCCTTGGAGTGGAGCCGGATCGAGCCGGCCGAGGGCGAGTTCTCCGTGGCCGCCCTCGAGCACTACCGCCGGATCTGCGCCGCCTGCATCGGTCAGGGACTGTTGCCCGTGGTGACGTTCCACCACTTCACGACCCCGCTCTGGCTGACCGCCCGCGGCGGTTGGGAGGCGGCCGACGCCCCGGACTGTTTCGCTCGATTCGTGACCCGGGCCACGGCCTACCTGGGTGATCTGATCGGTTGGGCCTGCACCATCAACGAGCCCAATGTCGTTTCGGTAATGGGGTACTTCCAGGGTCAGTATCCGCCCGGGGTCAAGGACGACTTCGCCCGCTACGGCGCGGTCAACGACGCCATGGTGCGGGCCCATCGCCTGGCCGTCGACGCCCTCCGTTCGGGGCCCGGCGAATTCCCGGTCGGCCTCACCCTCTCCATGGCCGAGATCACCGCCGACGAGGGCGGCGAGTCGCTGCGCGACGCGGCCGAGGAGATGCTGGAGAATGTTTTCTTGCGCGCCACCGGCGGCGACGATTTCGTCGGCGTGCAGTGCTACACCCGCATGCATTTCGGTCCCGATGGCTTGGCAGAAAACGATCCGTCGGTGCCGGTGACGCAGATGGGGGACGAACGCTGGCCGCAGGCCGTCGAGCACACGGTACGCCGGGCTGCGGCCGTGAGCGGGCGTCCGATCGTGGTCACCGAGAACGGCATCGCCACCGAGGACGACACCGAGCGCATCGCCTTCCTGACCGAGGCCATCGCCAGCGCGCACCGTTGCGTCCAAGAAGGCATTGATCTGCGCGGGTACTTCGTGTGGAGCCTGCTCGACAACTTCGAGTGGCACCTGGGCTACGGGCCGAAGTTCGGGATCGTGGGCGTGGCGCCGGGGACTTTCGAGCGCCGACCCAAGCCGAGCGCACTCTGGTTCGGGCAGGTGGCCCAGGCCAACGCGCTCATGCTCACAGGGCGCTGACATCTCCCACCCAGTGGCCCCATAGCCCGGCCCGATAGCATCCTGGGGTGGCTGAAACCAAGGCGCACCCTCCGCTCGCCCATGTCTGGGCCTCGGACCAACCGCTGGGCCAGCGCCTCCGTCAGGTAGCCGCCCATCCCTCCAGTCTCAAGATGATCAAGTACGCGGCGGTGTCGATTATCTCCACCGCGGTTTCCCAGCTGACCCTGTTCCTCGTCTTCGACGTGTTCAGCCTCACGTCCGAGGTGCCGGCCAACCTGCTGGCCAACGTGTTAGCCACCGTGCCCTCGTACACGCTCAACCGGCGTTGGGTCTGGGGGAAGTCAGGCCAGTCCCATTTCTGGCGCGAGGTGGCGCCCTTCTGGATCCTCTCCTTCATCGGTCTCGCCGTGTCCAGCCTGGCCGTCTGGGGGGCCGGTGCCTTCGCCCGTCACCACCATCTGCATCACTTCGGCACCGGTGTCCTGGTCAATGGGGCCAACCTGTTGTCCTTTGCCATCCTGTGGGTCGGCAAGTTCATCGTCTACAACAAGCTGTTCCACATCGCGCCGATCGAATTCGACGAGCAATTCGAAGACGAAGACGAGGGCGCTCCGGTCGCCTGACCGGCGGGCCGGGACTCAGTCCCGGAAGTTGTCGAACTGCAACGGGATGCCGAAATCCTCGCCCTTGCAGGCGGCAATCACCTCTTGGAGGTCATCGCGCTTCTTGCCGGTGACTCGGAGCTGATCCCCCTGGGTCTGCGACGAGACGCCTTTGAGGCCGAGATCCTTAATGAACTTGTTGATCTTCTTGGCGTGGTCGGACGAGATGCCGGCCCTGATGGCGATCTTCTGACGGGAGGTACCCTTCTGGGCTTCCTCGACCTTGCTGTCCTCGAAGGCCTTGAGCGAGACCTGGCGTTTGACCAATTTCTCGTCGAGGACCTGGTGCAGCGCCCGCAGCCGGTCCTCCGTGGAGGAGCGGAGTACCAGCTCGCTCTCGCTCAACTCAATTTCTGAATCGGTGTTCTTGAAGTCGAACCGGGTGGCTGCTTCGCGGTTGGCCTGGTCGACTGCGTTGCGGACTTCTTGCATGTCGACTTCAGAGACGATGTCGAAGGTGGGCATGGCGATCAGCGTACCGGCCGTCGGTTAGCGGGCAGGGTTCCGGGTCGGGCTATCCTCGCCGCCTACGGGTCGGTGTCCGAGTGGCCAAAGGAAACAGGCTGTAAACCTGTCGGTTAACGCCTACGGAGGTTCGAATCCTCCCCGGCCCACGTAGAGGAATTGCAATAGGCGATGCTTTGCCATTCCCCTGGTTGTCATTACAATGCTGTTTCAAGTTGGTTGCGGGAGATCCCTCGGGTGAGGGGCCTCCACTCCAAAGGACCTTCCGGTACGTCGGGCCGGCCCTCACACGAGAAGCGAGACTGACTCCCCAGTGGACGACACAGGTAGTACCTCCGCACCTGCGGTACTGGATCGGGTCCAGGCCCGCATGCAGCGCGTGTCGCTCCGAGCGGACGGTCTGCGCATGCGTCTCACGCCCCGGTGGGCCCTTTCCCAGCGGGTAGAGGCGGACAGCGGCGCCCCCGATGACTGGTCCTTCCTGCGTCGACCCGCCCTTCTGGGCTTCCTTGCCATCGTCTCCATCTGTATCGGCGCCTCGTTGCCGAGCTCACCCTTCAAGCTGGAAATGGCCGGGACCTGGTTCTTCGGTGAGCCCAATGCCACCGGCGTCAGCCAGTCGGCCCTCCTCCTGCCCGGCATGGTGGCCGTCTACGGCGGCATGATCCTCTTCGTCCGGGTCTGGTTCGGCCTGGTCCAGACCCTGCGCCGCCGCCCGGGCGCCCCGATCAAGCCCCTCTTTGCCATGTTGGCCCTCTGGATCGTCCCGTTGCTGTTGGTGGCGCCCCTGTTCAGTCGGGACGTCTTCTCCTACGCCGCCCAGGGCGAAATGATGAGCCACCACATCAACCCGTACGACTTCGGCCCGGGCACCATCGGGTCCGGCCAGTTCGTGGCCCCGGTCGACGGCCTGTGGCTCAACACTCCGGCCCCTTACGGCCCCCTCTTCCTCATGCTGGCCGGCTGGTCCGCCTCGCTGAGTGGCCATGACGCCCTGGTCACCGTGGTCTACCAGCGCATCCTCTCGGTCATCGGGGTAGCCCTGATCGCCTATTGCATCCCGAAGCTGGCCCGGGCCATGGACCGCGACGCCGGCTCGGCCTTCGTGTTGGCCGTGCTCAATCCGCTGACCCTGCTGGCCCTCATCGGGGGTGCCCACAACGACGCCATCATGGTGGGCCTGGTGCTGGCCGGCGTCACCGCAGCCAAGACCAAGCACCCGGTGGTGGGCATCGTGCTGTGCACGCTGGCGGCGGCCATAAAAGTGCCGGCTGCCATGGGCATTGTCTACGTGGCCTGGGATTGGGCCGGAGCCGACGTCGAATGGCGGCAACGGGTCAAGCCCCTGGTGCGCGCCGGATTGATCGCCCTCGCCGTGATGGGCGTGCTCTCGATGGTCAGTGGCCTCGGCTGGGGCTGGATCGCCAATCTGGGCACGCCGGGCACCGTCCGCTCATGGATGGCGCCGGCCACCGCCGTGGGTCAGCTGCTGAGTGGCGCCCTCCACGTGATGGGGGTGGGCGTCGGGTTGGGCGGCGTGCTCACCGTGACCAGGCTTCTCGGCCTCATGGGCGCCGCCGCCATCGCCTGCTACTGCCTGTGGAACAGCCAGCGCATCGGCATGCTGCGGGCCCTCGGTATCTCCATGCTGATGTTCGTGATCCTGGGCCCCGTGGTCCAGCCGTGGTACCTGACCTGGGGCATCATCGTGATGGCTCCGGTCGTCACCGGCCGCATGCGGACCCTCGTCCTGGCCCTGTCCATGGTGGCGCCCTTCATCGGGCTGACCGGTGGGGCCTCCCTGCTCAACCAGCTGGTCCATACCAATCCGGCCAGCATGGTGGCGGCCGTCATCGTGCTCTACGGCGTCGTGATGCTCCCCCTCGGTCGCTGGACCTCTTCCTGGCGCATCGACACGGGCCGCCTGGCTTCGGCGCTCCCGGTCCCGGGCCGGACCCCGGCGCTCGAATCCTGAGCCGGCCGTCCTAGAGCAGGCGCTGCAGCTCGACCACGTCGATCCACTGGCGGTGCTTGCGGCCGATCTCACGCTCGACGCCCACCAGTTCGTAGCCGGCCGCCCGGTGCAGCCCGATGGAGGTCTCGTTGTGACCGGCGATCCTGGCGATGACCGAGTGGAAGCCGTGGGCCGACGCTAAGGACAGCAGCTCGTTGAGCAGGGCCCGGCCGATGCCTTTGCCCTGGTGGGCCCGATCCACGTAGACGGAGTTCTCGGCCGTGGCGGCATAGCCCGAGCGCTCCCGGAACACCGAGAGCGAGCCGAACCCGAGCACGACGCCGCCGTCCTCGGCCACGATGGCCGGGTGGACCCCGGAGTGTTCGCGTAGCCAGTCCTCCTGCTCGGCCAGGGTCCGGGGCACCATGTCGAACGTATTGGTGCTGTCGAGCACTTCGACGTTGTAGATGGTCCTGATGGCCTCGGCATCACTCAGGGTGGCCAGCCGGATCCGCATGGCCGGATGGTACAGTTCAGGGGTCAACAGCTGGAGGGGCGTAGGCGTCACCTGCCGTGGTCTGGCTATCATTGACGGTTCGCGGCAGCATGCCGCGGCGCCCCCTTAGCTCAGTCGGTAGAGCACAGCCATGGTAAGGCTGGTGTCGTCAGTTCAATTCTGACAGGGGGCTCGCCCATGGCGGCGTAGCTCAGTTGGTCAGAGCACACGGCTCATAATCGTGTTGTCGCGGGTTCGAGTCCCGCCGCCGCTACCAGGACCGGGGCAGGACCTCCGGGGCACCGAAGGCAAGAAGGCAGAGAGAGAAGGACAGAGATGGCGAAGAACGAGAAGAGAGTGCAGGTCACGCTGGCGTGTGAGGTCTGCAAGCGACGGAACTACATCACCACCAAGAACAAGCTCAACGACCGCGAGCGGATCGAGATGAAGAAGTTCTGCCGGTGGGACCGCCAGCACACC
>DATAUC010000021.1:0-18924 GCA_036268485.1 Acidimicrobiales bacterium | reverse complement strand
GTCGTCATTCAGCTTTCTTGGTGAAGGACTCGATCGTCTTGCGAAGGTCATCGGTTGAGAAGGACTCGCTCTCAGCCGCCAGTGCGAATGGCGCCACCAGGCTCATGGCACTCTGCAGGTGCAGATTGATGGCCCGCTTGGTCTCCTCCAGGGCCTGGCGAGGTTGTCGTGACAGACGCTGTGCGAGCCCTAAGGCCTCAGCCATGAGCTGGTCATCGGCGACCGCGAAGTTGGCCAGCCCGATCTCGACACACTCATCGGCAGGAATTCGGTCTCCGGTCAGTAGGTAGTACTTGGCCTTCAGCAGACTCATCAGGAGCGGCCATTGGACCGCGCCACCGTCGCCGGCCACCAAGCCGATGGAAACGTGCGGGTCAGCCATGAAGGTACTCTGCGCTATGTAGACAACATCGCACGATATTGCCACTGAGCATCCAAGGCCTACAGCAGGGCCGTTAACTGCAGCAATGACGGGTTTCGGACACTCGACCATGGCGTTGAGAAGGCGCTGGGCCCCACGAAGTTGGGCCCTCCTGAACGTCATATCCTCGTAAGATCGAATGAAGCCTGGGATGTCGCCACCAGCGCTGAACGCCTTGCCGGCGCCGGTCAACACAATCGAGCGGACCGAATCATCCAGGGCGAGGTGCTGCCACACCTCCTGCATCGCCGTATGCATGACGTCGGTGAATGCGTTTCGTTGGTCGGGGTTGTTCATGGTCACAACGGCCACTGGGCCGTCTCGGTCTATGAGGACTTCGGGGGTCTCGAGATACGGCATGTGGCTCCACGTTCCTTCAGTAATCTGATGGGGTGCTTCACTGACTTAGGTGAGTGGCCAACTATTGCCATGGCGCACGGCTGCCCGCAAGCGGGGGCGGCACCTCACGCCTACTGCAGATCGCGATCGGACAGTAAGGGACTTACCTCACCCAGGTGGTCGACCGATAGCGTGGATGACCTGGCCAGTGACCGTACTCGACAGGTCGGAGGCCAAGAAGAGTCCCGCATTCGCCACTGCCTCGACCGTCGGAAGGCCTCGATCGACAATCGGCTGGAGAACGTCGGTGGGAAGCTCTCTCATCATGTCGGTGATCGCACCCGGTGCCAGCGCATTGACCCTGATTCCAAAGGGCGCTAGCTCTTTCGCCCAGGTAAGGGTAAGCCCGACCAGACCCGCCTTGGATGCGCCATAGGCAGAGAACCCGACTAGACCATGTGTTCCGGCCGTCGATGTGACGTTCACGATCGCTCCGCGGCCGTTTGTCTTCATTCCTGGGATAACCGCCCGAGCGGCATAAAGAGGGCCGGAGAGGTTGACCTTCAGAACGTGATCCCAGTCCTCATCACGTACCCGAGTAATTGCCGCCCTCGAGGAAACCCCTGCATTGTTTACGAGCACAGTCGGGCGTCCCCATTCCTCGTTCACGCGCTCGACGAGGGCCTCGAATGCGGTGCGATTCGTGATGTCGGCACCGATTCCCAGTGCGCCCGGGATGTCGGCAGCTACCGCCACCGCATCGGACTGACGCGTTCCATGCACGACGACCCGGGCTCCTTCCAATGCGAACCGCTCGGCCATGGCGCGGCCGATTCCCCTGGTCGATCCGGTGACGATGGCAATCTCATCTTCCAGCAGGCCCATGGTTGTCGTTTCTCCTCGTTCGTCCCTTGCACTATTGCGTGTCGCTCAGGCCCGTCACCTTGCATCGCATCGCCCGTGGCTTCGAGTTCCCTTCGTAAGTCCGCATCAGGCATCTACGGAATGTCAACTCGAGATGTCACGGTTGTCCCGATTTGAGGGTGACGAATAGGCCCTCTGCATCGCACAGCAGAGTCTCGCCATCCGACAAAGACCCGGTGATGACAACCTTGCGTCCTTCCGTGCGATCAACCGAACCTTCTATGCGCAATTCCTTGCCCAGTGGCGTGACATTGCGATAGTTGACGTGCAGGTATGCGGTACGCGAGCGGGGGCGGCCACCAGAGCCGGCGAGCCGCCCGAAGAGCTCGTCGAATACCAGTGGCAGCACTCCGCCGTGGACCGCGCCCCCGCCTCCGAGGTAGAAGCGGGTAAATGTAAGCCGTGCCTCCACTTTCAGACCGTCGGCCCGGTCGTAATATACGGGAGGGATAAGGCTCTGCGCTCTACCTGGAATATGTGACTGCTTTCCCGCGATTTGGTCACGCTCAGCGACCTGACACCCAGCCAGCAAGTCCGCCGCCATCGAGATTTCCCGCGTCGCCTCTGCGGCCAGGTCCACAGTGGGTCTCGCTCCAGCGGTCAGATCTTGCAGTCGTCGTAGCGCGTCAATCAGGTCGACAAAAGCCGTCTCCAAAGCTGGCTCCGGACGCCAGGAATCCGACCAGGGCCCGATGTTACCTGTGGCCTGATCCGATCGGGCCCCCTCATCGAGTCCCCATGGGTCTGCCGTTGGCATGACTTCCCCTTCGCATCTTGGAGCCTTGGCTGCTCACCAACCGCAGACAGACGTGGGTCATGACATCATCGACCGGAGGCGCCCGTCATGGTACGGCACTCGTGCGTTTTCTCCGGTTCAAGACATGTCAGTCCGATGACGATGGCACAGAATCGTAAGTCGGCCTGCCACATGAACCGTGATCATCAGTCCCAGACGATCGGCACTGCTGACAAGCCAGCCACGTTGCCGACGTGCTCGATGATCACCGCGTCGTCAGCTACTCGGTAGTCAGGAATACGTCGATGCCATTCCTCGAGGGCGATCCCCAGTTCCATCCGAGCCAGGTGGATCCCGGCGCAGCGATGGGGCCCGTCGCCAAAGGCCAAATGCCTGTTTGGTTCTCGGTCGACGACAAAGTGGTCGGCATCAGGAAACTGGCGTGAGTCTCGACCTGCGGACGCCGTCGGGATGATGATCTGGTCGCCCCGTTTCATAGGGCAGCCTCCGAACTCGGCATCACGGGTGACCACCCTGGGCGTTGTTGCGATCGAGTAGTAGCGCAAGAATTCCTCAACAGCAGAAGGGATGAGTTCGGGCTGGTCAACGAGCGTCCGACGCAAACCCGGATGTTCGGCCAGGTGGCGAAGCGAGTAAGCCAGCATGCTGGCCACCGTGTCCAACCCGGCAAGGTACAACAGCAGCCCCATACCGCCCAGGTCCTCATCGCTGAGAGCTCGACCATCCACCTGGGATACGACCAGATGGCTCACCAGGTCATCGGCGGGACGCTGACGGCGCTCGGCGACGAGCTCGGCTATGTCCTCAAAGATCTGCATCGCCGCTTCCACACGCAGCGACCCCCCTGGGTCGTCTGCATCCGTCGTATGGAGCAGGGTCTGGGCCCTGGCGATGAACTCGTCACCTCGCTCCAGAGACAAGCCCATCATCTCCATGAATATCGCCGTCGGGAACTGGAGACCGAAGTCCTTGACGACGTCGCAGGCGCCTTGATGGCGGAAGCCGTCAATCAACTCAACGCACACTGATCGCACCCGGGGCTCCCATGCACGGACTGCTGCAGGAGAAAACGACGAGGTCAACAGACGCCGATACTTCGTATGCTCGGGCGGGTCCAGGTTCTCCGGGATCATCTTGTGGCCGCCCTCCATGTAGGCGGTGAAATCGCTGGAGAACAGCTCCCAGTCTTGGAGGGCATTTCGGATGTCGTCGTAGCTGAGGAGGTACCACGCGTCCCCGGAGCTCTGGGGCACTCGGAAGATAGAAGCCTCCTCCCGGAGGCGACTCCATTCGTCGCGGTGCGAGGCGAGGAGCGCCGGGTCGCTGGCGTAGTTAAATCCTGCACGAATAGGAACCGATGTGGTTTCTCTATCAGCCATGGCCTTCAACGCACCGAAAACCCGACGTCGATCGGTAGCGACACACCGGTGATCGACTTGGCTTGGTCTGACACGAGGAACATCACCGACGTGATGAATGCCACTTTTCCATCGAGTGTCCCCACGGCTGTTCTCCCCTTACTCCGAGCTACCGCCTTGGTCCGGTCTTCGCAACGAGACCGAGCAGTACGAGCCCGATCGGACCATCCGGTGTGGAGGTCCACGGTCAGCTACTGAACAGAGGCGACTGAATCAGGATTCAGTCTACTCTTTCGCAAGTGATGCAGGCAGCGTGCCTGGTGACCCGCGCTGCGTCAGTCACCCTCGGAAACGACATTGAGCTATGGCCGAGAGGATCACTGCTCTGTCTATGGCCGAGAGGACCACTGCTCTGTACAGTATCCTGATTATGCTGAGGGAACTAGTCCCTCTCGCATCGTGAGGTGATGAACAACGATGACCGGTGATCGATGTCTACGCCACGACATCCTCTTGGACGTGTCGGACGACACCGGCAGTGGAGAGCGACTCATGCAGACGGGATGGGTGTTCGCCCCGGAAGGGCCAGCCAACGTCAAAGCAGCGATCTTGTGCCTGGCGGGTGGAACATACGACAAGACCTATTGGCACCTCGAGGTGGACGGCTATCCGGGTTACAGCTTTGCCGAGCACCTCGTGAGCCGTGGCTATGTGGTCATCGCCCTCGATCATCTCGGTGTAGGAGGGAGCACGGACCCCGAACGGTCCGGTCGGGTCGATCTGGCCCTTCTGGCAAAAGGAGATGCTTCCGCCGCGAAACAGGTGCGAGACCAGCTGACCCAGGGAACGCTTACGGAGTCACTTGCGCCGCTTCCCGATATCCCGTTGATCGGGGCTGGTCATTCGATGGGCGCTTGCCTGACGATAATGGTCCAAGCCATTGCTCGACCGTACGCCGCGCTCGTTCTTCTGGGCTACGGCGTCGACATCACGAACGTACACGACCGGCAGCCCACCGACCAAGAACTCGATGCTCGCGTGGACGAGACCGAATCAATCTTTCGGGCCGCCACGAATACGCCCGAAGGAGCCGCCGCTACGATCGCTCCTCGGGAGCTGTTACATGCTCTGTTCCACGCACCTGACGTTCCAGCGGACGTCATCATCGCCGACGATAAGGCCCAGTCGCGCGTGCCAGTTCGCGCTGCATCACAAGTCACAACCGCGGGGTTTGTGCGCCAGTATGCGGACATCATCGACGTTCCCATCATGCTCGGGCTAGGAGATTCGGACGTGGCTCCGGACCCCCGCGCCGAGCCAGGCAACTATCCGTCCTGTCGCGACATCTCCTTGATGGTGATCGAAGGCTCCGCCCACTGCCACAACTTCTCGAGTGCCCGGGCGCTCCTTTGGGACCGCATCGGCTCGTGGATTCCTACGGTCGTCGGGGTGCAGCAATCCTGACCCGTCCCGACATCGGCATGGTCGGGCGCCATTTCGAAACGGTTCGGCAAACTCGGGTCGGCTGGCGTTCCAGACCAATGACGGACAGGAGGCAGCTCTAGGCCAGGCTCGTCAGCGGAAGAAGCCGGAAAGAACCTCAAGATGCCGCTGCATCCGATGACGTGATAGCTCTCGGTCCTTGGCGATCAGAGCTTCGATGATGGCACCATGTGCATGAGACACCTCAGAGCCGACGGTACGTCGAGATCTGCTCGACAGTTGGCCAAGCTCGTGCAAGCGGCTGAGCCGGATGAGTACGACCGACAAGAATTCGAGTACCCGGTTGCCTGACAGGGAAGCGATCACCGCGTGCACATCGTGAGCTGCGATAGTGAAGTCCTCCGAGGCAGCCATCTCCCTTTCGAGTGCTGCCCTCAATCGCTCCTCACCGCTCGCGTCCATGTTGTCGATGACTCGGTCAATAAGCGCGAGCTCGACCCCCATGCGAAGCTCGAAAACGCTTGCGACACGGATCCCGTGGTGTTCCAGATACAGAGCGACCACATCGGTAACCGCAGAGACGCTTGGAGCAAGAACAAAGAGTCCTCCACCCGGCCCCCGTCGCATAGCAGCAATATTGTTGTGCTCAAGGAGTCGGACCGCCTCCCGGATGATGGCTCTGCTGACTCCATATCGTTCCATCAGTTCGGCTTCGGAGCCGATCAGATCCCCGGTAGCCAACCGGCCGGCCACAATTCCGCTGAACATCTCCCTGGCAACACCCTCGGCCCGCTTGCTGGCGTCCGGAGCCTTGATGCTCGTGGTCGGATCCAGTACCTGGCGAGTAGATCGGCGGCGGCGCAAGAACTCCGCTTCGGCTTCAAGATGAGCTCGCATGCGGTGCCGGGCCAGTCCTGCGTCACCTCCGATCACAGCTTCAGCAATACGGGAATGCGCATGGGCCACGTCGTCAAGCGTCTTGTGAGTGAGGGCCTTCGGATCAGCAAAATAGAGGAGGCTCACGGTGTTCAGAATGTCCACGAATAACTCGAGCGCTGGGTTCTTCGTGATTGCAGCGAGGAGAGAATGGAGAGCCCGGTAGTCGCCTGCGACACCTGCAGCCTCACCCTTCACCAATTCTCGCAGTCGGGCAAGATCATCCTCATCGACACGGCCAGGAGCAAGCTGGGTCACGAGCTCTTCTAATACCAATCGGGCTTCGAAGACTTCGTCTAATCGAGCGTCGGCCCGGTACAGGTACAGCACTGAGGCGTCAACAATTCCGTCTGTCGCTGGCTCTGTGATCACAAGACCCCCGTTGGGGCCTCGGCGCATCCGAGCTACTTGTTGATGCTCGACAAGCCGCACTGCCTCCCGGAACACTGCCCTACTTACGCCGTACCGTTTGAGCAACTCGGCCTCGGAGCCGAGAACCTCGCCTACAGGCCATTCACGAGCGATGACATCATCGACGATCCTGTCCGCTACTGACGTAGCCAACCTGACCTTCGAGGCGCCTTCTGGTGGTGCCCACGGTGACCCTCTTTTGGTCGACGGTGATATTGGGTCAGGCACCGGCATTAGTGAACAGAATACACCCGCTTCCCCACCTGCCCGGGACCCCAATCACCGTCTGGATACCCGGGTCGAGATGCCAGACCGTGCGAATATTCGTTCTCCAACATCCTCGGCCCACAAGCCCGTCGGCCAATGATCCCGCAACACACCTGCTCGTCTGTTGACTATTTCAGTATTCTCTTTTATTCTGACATGCACTGGCGATGACCCCCCTGTCGCCAGTGGCTGGGGTCGTGGCGGTAAGGCCCCGGCCCGTTCTTGGATGCTCGAGCCGGAGCAGTAAGACGTGGCCATTCGTTGGTCAACGAATGGAAGGCAGCCTCTTCAAGGGCGCCACCACGTTCAAGTAGTTGGTCGGCTTGCCACCAGCTGCTGAAGAGGATCGTCAGCCGTCTGGATCACCTCCATCGCTCGGTCGCCGATTGCCCTACAGATCGTCATGGCAGCGACACACAATCTTGACCGATTCGTAATCCGGCATATAGTGTCCTGTTTAGCCAAAGAGACTGTATGGGCGAAGAGGGGGGCGATTTGCGCACGCACTGTTCGGCGCGGCTTCACCACTTCCCGACCAAGGAGAGATACGTGCCGAAGAAGTCACTAGCAAGCCATTTCATCCGGCGCACACTGTTGGGCATTCTTGCCAGCGTCGGAGCCGTGAGCCTCCTGGCATTGCTCGGGTCAAATACTGCCTACGGTTCCCCATCGGGGACGGCAATCGCCAAGGTCACGGGAACACCGGTGCCAGTGGGCATCATCACCGATGCCGGCGCGGGGGTCACGCTCGCCACGGGCCCCCTGGTGGAGACCGGGGCCAAAATGGCCGTCTCCTACTTCAATCAAAACGGCGGTCTCGCCGGCAAACCGATCAAGCTGTTCATATGCGAAAATCAGGAAACACCAGCAGGCGGCCAAGTTTGTGCCAATGAAATGGTCCAGGACAAGGTGGTAGCGGTCGTTCTGCCCTTTACTGGACAAGGCGCATCCGAGGTGCCGACCATCACCGCGGCGGGCATCCCCTACGTGGCACTGTCGGGTGAATCGACGCAGGAGCTGACGACCGCGAACGCGTTTGCCCTCACCGGAGGGTTCCCAGGAGCTCTGGCCACCGACGCCATGGATTCAAAGACAAAGGGATTCAAGAAGTTCGCCATGCTGACAAGCAACGTGCCCACAGCGATACAGGGGGCACAGGTCTTGGGTGGAATGGTATTCAAGAACGCCGGGGTTGCCTTCAAGGTCATCCCTGTTGCAGTAGGTACGGCCGACATGACGCCCCAACTGCAGAGCGCAGTTAGTTGGGGTGCCTCGGCCATAGGCATCACCGGTGACTTGACCCAATGCACCGCGTTCCTCAAGGGATACCAGACACTGGCGCTCACCCTTCCGAAGTACTTGATCAGCACATGCATAGACAAGAGCCTCTTCCCCTCACTTGGCAGCGTGGTGAAGGGATCACTGCTTCCGACCGATTCCGCCGCTGGTCCCGCGGAATCCAAGATCTACGCCAAGATGACCAAGTACGCCCGTGGGGTCAACCCAAACCCGAATGTGAGCGCGAACCAAGCCCAGGGAGCCGCTTCGGTCTGGGCTTTGGTCAATGCCATGAAGGGCTACACCGGCCCCGTCACAGCTGCAGCCGTAATCAATCAGCTGCAAACAACCAAGAACGTTCCGATTCCCCTGTCAGGTGGCTTGACATTCACCTGCAACGGAACGGCCGTCCCCATCCTGAAGAGCGTCTGCTCGGTGCAAACAAAGCTGGGGGTCCTCACATCGACTGGGAAACTGACGAACCTCAAGACGTACAACCCGGCCGCGTTGTTCAAGAGCTGACTCTGTAATGTCGGCGATTCGTCGGGGGATGGATGCACGTTGCATCCATCCCCCAAGAACCGTGCAGGACCCCAACATGGGCTTCGACACTGAGCTTTGACGCTGCAGGACATATCCCGCATATGGGTGCCAGCCCATGTGACCGATTCACTCTCGTCTTCCGAGATCAGAGCCGATCAGTCGACAGGAGCATCGGTGTGTCCACCGCCAAGGTAGGCGGCTTCCAAGGCCGACTCGTCAGCGCGAATATCTTCGGCTCGACCAGCGACAGCGACGGCGCCATGGACCAACACCATGGCGTGGTCAGCCACCGCAAGCGCGAGGTGCACATGCTGTTCGACGAGAATGACAGCCGTACCACTCTCATCCGCAATTCGGCGGATGAGGGGCATGAGCGACTCGACGATGACCGGCGCCAATCCCATGCTCATCTCGTCGATGAGCAATACTTTTGGAGCTTGCACCAATGCTCGGGCCACGGCCAACATCTGCTGTTCACCACCCGATAGATCAGCGGTCCGAACGCGGGCGCGCCGCGATAGCGCCGGGAAGAGGTCCAATGCGTCGTCTACTGTCATTCCGTCCCGTCGTGCCGCCAGCTTCAGGTTCTGCAACGGGGTGAGCTCGGTGAACAGGGCGCGGAAGTCCGGGACCAGCACGATGCCAGCTCGATTCATTCGGCGGGCTGATCCCCCGCGGATCGAGACGCCGTCGACTCGGATCCCGCCGGAAATAGGAGGAAGGAACCCAGCCAGGCTGAGGAGCAATGTGGTTTTGCCCGCCCCGTTGGGACCCAGCACGGCCAGGATCTCTCGGCGGCCGACAGAGAGGTCGATCTCCCGTCCCACCACCAACTTGTCGTAGCCGACGCTCAGGCCAACGCACTCGACTGCGGGTGCGTCGGTCACGCGACGGTCTCTGCAGCGTGGGTGACGCCCAGGTACGCCTCAGCAACGCGCCGGTTGTTGCGTATCTCTTCGGGCGGCCCGGACGCGATGAGCGATCCGAAATCCAGGACATGGATCTCGTCGCACAAGCCAAGAACCAGGCTCATGTCGTGGTCGATCAACAGGATCGTCACCCCGTTATCGCGGACCGCGCGCAATCGGTCCGCCAGCCACATGCTCTCGGAGCTGTCGAGTCCGGCCGCGGGCTCGTCCAAGAGAAGGAGACGGGGCTGCCCAGCCAATGCACGGGCAATCGACACCAGTTGTCGTTGGCCCTGCGAGAGCTGGCCGATGCTCCGTTGACGAAGGTTCGAGAGCCCGAGGGAATCAAGCACAATATCGAGTTGCTCAGGGCCCCGTTCGCGTGCGAGGTGCTGACCGACGATGACGTTCTCTTCCACGGAAAGGTCCTCATAGAGGTCTACTCCTTGGAACGTGCGCCCGAGTCCCCGAGCCGCCCGTCGGTGCGGCGGTAGCCCAGCAATCGATTGACCGTCAATGGCCACCTGGCCACGACATCGGGTGAAGCCGCACAGGGCATCCATTGTCGTGGTCTTGCCGGCTCCGTTGGGTCCGATCAACCCGACAATCTGACCCTGTCGAACCGAGAAACTGACATCATCGACGGCAAGAACGCCGCCATAGTTCACCCCAAGTCCAGACACATCCAACAGCGGGGTGCTGCTGGCCACCGCTACTGGCGCGGCGGGCGCCGCTGCGATGGTCGGAACTGTCTGCCGTGTGGCCGCGGCCTGGTCTTCTGACCGAGCGGCTATCGCCCGCTGGCGCCTGTCGTCGATCGCCGCGTGCGCGGGTCCAACGATGCCCTCGGGGCTGAAGACGACCGCCAGTATGAGACCAATGCCGACCACCAGGCCATACCAATTGCCGATATTGACGACGTTGTTGAGGGCAACGAACAGGATGCCTCCGCTGGCGATCAGGCCCGACAGGAGGCCGCCGCTGACCGATGTGATCCCGGCAAGATAGACGGTTGAGAAGAGCGTCAGCCCAACTAACGCATCGAAGGAACCGAACGTCACGTTCGTCTGCATGTACGCCGTCAAGCACCCGCCAAGTCCGGCTATGAATGCGCCGATTGCGAATCCGACAAGCTTCACCCGCACGACGTTGACTCCGGCGGCGGCCGCCGACCGCTCATTGGCTCGAACGGCGAGCATGGCGGAGCCAAGCCGGCTGGTGCGCAAACGAGCCACTCCGATGGCAATGATGACCAAGACGACCAGGCAGAGTATGCCGAAGCTCAGCCGGGGAAAGGCGTCGCCGGAACCGACGCCCATGTCGATGCCAAACAGGTGCGGGGAGGGGATCGGCAAGCCAGCAGAACCGCCGTCCACACTGCTGTTCTGGAACCAGATTGCTTCGACAGCGACCGCGAAGGTGAGGGTGACAACGGCAACGAATAGACCCCGGATACGCAGCGCCGGTAACCCCACCACTACGCCAACAACAGTGGCGGCCAGCGCGGCGAGGATTGGAGCGATGGGGAATGGGATGCCCCAGGAATGACCGAGGGTGCTCAGTAGAAAGCCGGCCACCCCAGCCAGTGTGAGCTGAGCCAGGGAGATTTGGCCGACGTATCCGGTGACGACAACCAGCGAAAGCGCAATGACGGCAAAGATGAGACTGGAGATCAGCGCGGCTCGGAGGCTGTGCTGGAGAAGGATCATCACCACGACAGTGATGGGCACTCCCACGGCCGCGGGAAGCAGTAACGATCGAGGTCGGGGCGCTCGTCCCAGCGTCGCCTGGACCAGAGTTCCCCTTGTGGGTAGACGCTTGCCTCGGACCAGCAACACCACCAGCACCAAGAACAGCGGGACAACCTGTCCGGCGCCGCTTGGAAACGATGGATAGCGGCTATTGAGGTACACCGCCAGCGACTCGAGTGCACCAATCAATAGTCCGGCGATCACGGCAGGTGTCAGCGAGTACAGACGGCCGACGACCGCGGCGGCAAGAGCCGGAACGATAAAAAGCGTATAGGTGCCGGGCACCAGAGGTACCAGGGGTGAAATCAAAATGCCAGCTAGACCGGCCACAGCTCCACTGATTGCCCAGTTTATGAGGGCGATACGGTCAGGCGAAAGCCCGCTCACCAATGCACCGACCTCGGTCTCAGCTGATCCCCGTGTGGCCAGACCGAAGCGCGTCAAGCGATAGAGCGCGCCCAGGAGCAGGGATACGCCGATGATCGTCACCGTGAACCACAGCCGGTCGCCGGGGATACGGATGCTGCCAGCGGTGATGGCATTCGTCGGATAAATGGGATCGGCCAGAAGTTGCTGCGTGCCGACTTGAAGGGTGACGACCGCAGTCAGCACACCCATGACGCCCAGCGATGCCACCGCCTTGGCCACCGCCCTTTGCTTGCGTAAGGGCCGAAAGACCGCCAAGTACAGGATCACCCCAAGTACCGCTTGGATGACCAGGGTCACCAGTAGGGCCGGGACAAAGCCCATGGGCCCGCCTACCGAAACTGTCTTGGGAAGACCGGGGATTGGGATCAAGAGCTGGCCCGTACGAAGGAGCGCGTAGGTGTAGGCCGCGTAGAGCGATTGTGCTCCAATCCCCAGATTTAGTACGCCGGAGCTGCGATAGGTGACGACAAGCGCCATGGCCAGCGCAGCGAAGACGGCACCGTTCCCCAGACCGAGAAGTGGGAAGTTGAGATAGTTAGCCACCGACAGATCCCTCGCACGCATGGCCAGCTGCCCCAAGAGCAATCATGCACTTCCCCCAGATGTCAGTTACGGATTCAGGATACTCTACACCGCCTCTCAAGGCGCCGGAGACAGTGGTCGGCGCAGATACAGGGCGCTTTTCGCCATCATCTTCGTGTACCCAAGGGGTCTCCACCGCACGCCAGTGTGGGACCAGATCGTCAGCGGCGGTATGGGAAAGCCGGCGCCGTACGAGCAGAAGCAACGGAGCGACAACACCCTTCCCGAGATGAACGAATCAGCTCTTGAACAGCGCAGACGAATTGAACTTCTGCGCACTGGCGATTTGTCCCTTGGCCGTCAATACGCCGAGATACGTAGTTGCCGAACAGACGCTCTTGAGGAGTGGGATGGCCGTGCCATTGCACGTAAAGGTCAGCCCACCAGAGAGCGGGAGAGGCACATTCTTTCTCGATTCCAACTGACTTTGGATAGTGGACGCACTGACATCTCCCGTGTAGCCCGTCATGAGCGAGACCAGCGCCCAGACTGATTCCGTGCCTGACAACTGGTTGGCACTGACGTTCGGATTCGGGCTCACTGATGGTGCGTATTTCTTGGTCATAGCCGCGTACGTCGCTGCATCCTTCGTCCCAGTGAGCGACGTGCCCGCGGTGTACGAACCCTTGAGCACGCTCCCAAGGGACTGCACGACCGACGGGGCGACGCACGGTCCGACAAGGTACTTCGGAAGCTTCAGCGACAGCGTCTGGTATCCCTTGAGAAATGAAGTGCACAAGGTCAGATCACCGGTAATACCGACCGCTGCAGCACCCCAGCTGACTGCGCTCTGTAGCTGCGGAGTCATGTCTGCGGTACCCGGTTCCACCGGGATCACCTTGAACCCGACGCCTGCGCTCTTGAAGACGAGGCCACCAAGCGTCTGCGCACCGGTGATGGCAGCCGGAACGTCGCTGACCAACATGGCAACCTTCTTCAATCCCTTCTGTTTCGCTTGCAACGCGATGGCTCCGAGATCGGCAGGGAAGCCCCCGGTCAGAGCGAACGAGCCTGTCGTGGTGAGCTCCTGGGACGACGCGCCGGAAATAGTCACATAAGGGATGCCGGCCTGCGTGATGGTGGGTACCTCAACCGCCCCCTCCCCGGTGAATGGGAGCACGACTGCTACGACTTTGTCCTGGACCATCTGGTTGGCACAGACTTGGCCGCCCGCCGGTGTCTCTTGGTTCTCGCACACAACCAGCTTGATGGGGTGACCCCCAAGCCCTTTGGCGTACTGATTAGCCCAGGAGACGCCCATACGAGCTCCAGCCTCGACGAGGGCTCCCGTGCTGACGGTACCCGAACCGGCGTCAGTGATTATCCCGACAGACACTGGAGTGCCCCGGGCAGGATTGGGTGCACCTAATCCTGAAGCGGAACTGGCGCTCGCGCTACCCAGGCCACAGGTAGCAATCGTGGTGACAAGAGCGCTCAAGCCGACGAGAACGGACCACGGCCTCCGCCGGATCAGGTTGCCTACGGGTCTTTTCAACACGGTTCCTCCCCCAGAAAGAGGAGGTATCGAAACGACGGCTGCACATCCAGACGCAAATCGATCCCCCCGGTCTATTTGCTACGCGTCACCTTCGATGACAATAAGGACACTATATCCGTTCGGCGTTCGGGTCAAGGCCCGTTCGTGCCGAATTTCCTCAGTGAAGTCACACCTTGCGTTCGGCGACCCTCCAATACTCTTCACGGAGTAGGCGTTTGTAGAGCTTGCCTCCGTCCGTCCTAGGAAGAGCGTCGCGAAAGTCCACGCTACGCGGACACTTGAACTTCGCCAGCCGCGCCTGGCAGAACTCGATGATCTCACTGCCCAGTTCCTCGCTCGGCCGTGCTGTGTCGATGAGTTCGACCACGGCCTTGACCTGCTCGCCCCACTCTGGATCCGGCACCCCTATGACCGCGACGTCCCCTACGAGAGGATGGGAAGAAAGAACCCCTTCGACCTCTGCCGGATAGATATTGACTCCCCCACTAATGATCATGTCCTTGGCGCGGTCCCGAAGGAAGAGGTAGCCGTCCTCGTCGACATAACCGACATCGCCGAGCGTGAACGACCTCCCACGGCTTACTGACGCGGTCAGTTCGGGGTCGTTTCGATACTCGAAGGTCGGCCGGTCGGGTTCGAGATACACATTGCCGACATCGCCACTAAGCAGCGGCTGGCCGTCGTCATCGAGAATATTGACCCGCATACCTGCGATGGGGCGGCCGACGGTACCCGGTTTCTCGAGCCAACGATGGGGCTTGGCAATGGTGGCTGCTCCCTCCATGCCACCGTATGTCTCCCAGATCACGGGCCCCCACCAGTCCATCATCTGCTGTTTGATCTCAATTGGGCAGGGAGCGGCCGAATGGACCACGACCTCCAAGCTGGAATGGTCGTACCTTCCCCGTACGCCTGGCGGCAACCGGAGCAATCGGACGAATTGGGTAGGAACCATGTACGCCGTTGTGACTTTGTGGCGTTCGATCATCTCAAGGGTGCCTTGGGCATCGAACTTTCCCATGATGGCCAGTGCCTGCCCCACGTTCAGGGCCCCGTGGTAAAAGGATTGGCAGCCTCCATGGTGCATACCGGCCGAGACCAAATGAACGCCCTCCAGGGGCTGGAACCGGAAGGCGCGTCCGAAAGACTTCATCAGATCGGTGATCACTGACGGGTCACCCTCGAGCCGAGGGCGAACGATCGCCTTTGGGTTGCCCGTCGTTCCCGATGAATAGCTGATTGGGCCGCCCAAGCGACGATCGAGCGGCATGGACTTCGGCTGACCGGCAACGAGCCTCTCGTAGGAGAGAAACCCAGGGATGTCGCCGCCGACCGAGACTCGAGCCCGGATCGACCCGGTTCCTACCAGTTGGTCCACGCGATCGCTGTAACGATTGTGGACGACCACAGCGGCGGCGCCGGCATGGTCGATGATGGTTTGGAACTCGCCGGCCGAGAGTGCCGGATTCAATGCGATCGACTGGAAGCCACCCTCCTGGGTCGCCAGCTGCCAGTACAGAACATCGATGTCATTCGGTAACGCATAGGCGACAATGTCTCCCGCTTGGATTCCACGGGCACGAAGCGCGTGAACCAGTTGGTGTGCACGACCAGCCAATTCGGAATAGCTCGTCGGAGGCCCTGACGGCGAGTCGACGACGGCAGGAAGATCCGGATGATCCTCGGCGATCCACCAGAAGCCAAGGCGCTGATCCCAGGGGTGGTCCATCGGAAAAGAGTATACCATTAGGCCAATGGGGCCAAGGGGCGACATCGGATTCCGCAGCGGGGAGACCGGTGCGCGGGCCAGCGCCGTGGCCGTATGTTGACGTGCACAGGGCCGATGTGAGCTATTGGGTGTTCGATGTCGACGGATGCCTCGTCGACTCGCTGACCGGCACCTCGCTTCGACCGGGCACTCGGGAGTTGCTCATCCACCTTCGCAACCAGCAGCACACCGTGATTTGGTGGAGCGCAGGTGGAAAGGACTACGGACGCGGCCGGGCCACACAGCTTGACGTCCACGACCTCGTCGACGGGTTCTACGGCAAAGAGCATCGTGACCACCAGGGTCGTTACCAAACTGACCACTTCCTCGACCCAGGCCGGGAGGCGGTCTTCGTCGACGACCGGCCCGAAGACATGCCCGTAGGCGCCATGGTTATAAGCGTTGCTCCCTACATTGTCCACAACCCACACGACCGAGGGCTGCGGCACGCCGCGGAGTGTGCTGGCCTCCCAGTCGCTGGGTCAGAATCCGACCGTGCGTAGAGCCGACCCAACTCAAATTCCCCACGATTGGTTCGGCCTTCCCATCGGCGAGTCCCAGGTTGAACGGCGCGACTGCCACGCTGGCCGTCGCTAGACCGGTGCTCACGTTGAGCTCACAGCCGGCCCGTCGCCGGCCCGAGCTTGAGCAAAGGAAGCACAGTTTGGGATACTCTATTGTCGCACACTCGGCTGGCCAACCGTCAGGCTGAGGAAACGTTCGAGCGAGAAGCGAGGTACGTACGTGAACGAGGCCTGGATCATCGATGCCTGCCGCACGCCGCGAGGAATCGGCAAGGTTGGCAAGGGTGCACTGGCGGAGATCCATCCACAGCAACTGGGAGCGACGGTGCTCGCCGCCATCGCTCAGCGGAACGATCTCGATACCGCGGATGTGGACGACGTCATCTGGGGCACGAGCATGCAAGTCGGTACACAGGGTGGGGACCTCGGGCGTATGGCCGCGCTCGATGCGGGTTACTCGGTCCGGACCAGTGGCGTCACATTGGACCGATTCTGCGGATCAGGGATCACCGCCGCCAACCTTGCCGCCGGATCGATCATGGCCGGTCTTGAGGACGTGGTGATTGCCGGGGGCGCCGAGATGATGTCGTCGTATAAGGCCAACGCTTCTAGTAACCGATCCCCCTTTATGGACAATGGCAACACTCGACTTCGAGAGCGCCACCCTCAGACCAATCAGGGCGTGGCCGCTGACGCAATCGCCACCCTTGAAGGTATTGATCGGGCCGCCCTTGACGAACTGGCGGCCGAGTCACAGCGGCGAGCCGAGGTGGCCATCAAGGAGAGCAGGTTCGATCGAAGCTTGGTGCCGGTTTACCATGCGGACGGATCCGTCGCCCTCGATCGAGAGGAGTACCCTCGGCCCGGAACGACCGCTGCTGATTTGGCCTCCCTTCCCCCTTCATTCGAAGCAATCGCCGACATCCCGTTGGATGACACGGGCACGACCTACCGCCAGTTGGTCCTTCGCAAGTTTCCCGATCTCAAGATCAAGCACGTGCATCATGCAGGCAACTCGTCGGGCGTTGTCGACGGTGCCGGAGCGCTGCTCTTGACCAGTCCCTCGTATGCGACGGCACATGGCCTGACTCCTCGCGCCCGAGTCGTTGCCATCGCCAACATCGGCGATGATCCGACCCTCATGTTGAACGCACCAGGCCCTGCGGCCCGCAAGGTGCTGGCTAAGGCCGGCCTGGGCGTAGGGGACATCGACGTGTTCGAGGTCAATGAGGCTTTTGCCGTTGTAGCCGAGAAGTTCATACGAGATCTCGACGTCGATCGGGAAAAGATCAATGTCAACGGAGGTGCCATCGCGCTCGGTCATCCGATCGGAGCTACGGGCAGTCTTCTGATCGGCACAGCCCTGGACGAGCTCGAACGCCGAGACGGCCAGTTGGGACTCATTACGATGTGCGCAGCGGGAGGAATGGCGCCAGCGATCATCATCGAGCGCGTGTGAACGATCTCCGAAGCCACCAAGTCGCGGTATCAACTGATGGGAGCCAGTTGAGAATGGCGACTTCCCAGACTCGTCAGTGGTGCAAGTGACCTCGGTCGACGACACCCTGGGTAACGAGGACTACGACGAGTTCGCTCTCCTACACGAAAATGCTGAAGAGTGGGATCTTCACTTGGATCGACCGCCGAAGGTTGCCCGCCATCAGTTTGAGTTGCCCACCGGCCAAATCCTTTCGTACCTCCGTTGGGGCGACGGTGAGCCTCGACTCGTCTTTCTTCACGGGGGCGCACAAAACGCCCATACCTGGGATACGGTCTTGCTTGCGTTGGATGAGCCTGCCATCGCCATAGACCTGCCCGGGCATGGGCATTCGGATCGGCGTGCCGACCGCGACTACGGGCCCTGGCAAAATGCAGAGGCGATTGCATCCGTCGTGGCCGCAGTGGCAAGTCGCACACGAGCAGTCGTCGGCATGTCCTTGGGCGGAGCGACGGCGACTCGTTTCGCCGCCATATCCCCTGACCTATGCCACCGTGCCGTGCTCGTCGATGTCACGCCCCAGATCAACGACCCCTCTCGGGCCCTGACTACTGCCGAACGAGGTTCGGTCTCCTTGATTGCCGGGCCGCCCGTCTACGACTCGTTCGAAGAAATGGCCGACTCAGCCATCGCTCTGAGCCCACTCCGATCCGCATCGGGCGTGCGCCGAGGCGTTCGCCACAATGCAACTCGACTCGACGATGGTCGGTGGACATGGCGATATGACCTCATGGGACCGAACCCGGAGGGCACAGCTGACTGGGTCGACTTCACCCCTCTGTGGAACGACGTCGGCTCTATCGTCATTCCCACTCTGTTCGTACGAGGAGACAAGTCCCCCTTCGTGCTCGATGAAGATGTTGCTGAGATGCGTCGCCGGCTACCAGCCCTTGAGGTCTCAGTCGTCGAGGACGCGGGTCACGCCGTGCAGAGCGATCGTCCACTCGAACTGGCTCGGCTCATTCGGGAGTTCGCCTTGTCATGAGCCCGACGGCGCACTGAAGTCGCGGTCAGCACTCCCCCACGACCGGTCCTTGGCTGCGGGACCGTGAGGGCGGTAATTCGACGTCGTAAATAGTATACTCTTTGCTCGTCATATGGCGTCGCGCAGCGCGGGAGACTCCCGCCAAAGAAAGAGAGGCTTGACGGTGGAGATCGAAGGCAAGAAGGCCATCATCGTCGGAGGGGCATCGGGCATGGCCCGGGCATCGGCCGAGCTGCTGCACAAGCGGGGGGCATCGGTGGCGATCGTCGATCTCCCCACCTCGGCCGGCGCCGAGGTCGCCTCG
>DATAUC010000020.1:0-3765 GCA_036268485.1 Acidimicrobiales bacterium | reverse complement strand
CGTCGAGGTGGGGAATTACTTGAACGCCCTGCTCATCAGGTGGGGAATTACTTGAACGCCGACAGTTGGCTCGGGTTTGATCCCGAGTGCGACCCAACCAACGACGACCCAGTGGAGGACCCCATCATCATGCGCGCACTCGAGCCCGAAGTAGTAGATGCCGTCTGGGTGTGAGCGGTTGAGCCTCTGCTGCCCCCCTCAGACAGGACCCATCCCCTGGGCTGTCACCGCCCCCGTGTCGCTGACCGGTTGTGCTTTTGGGGGATCCTCATTCGACTGGTGACCGGCTGTTCGTGGGTCTGCGTCGACACGATCTCGAGTTCCAGGTCTCCGACACCACGCTTCGGGCCCGTCGCGATGAATGGATCGGGGCGGGTGTGTTCGACCAGCTTCGCCAACACGCCCTGCACGCCTATG
Source organism: Acidimicrobiales bacterium (assembly GCA_036268485.1). Lineage (GTDB taxonomy): Bacteria > Actinomycetota > Acidimicrobiia > Acidimicrobiales > RAAP-2 > Bog-473. Next base: position 3,348 of record DATAUC010000020.1, on the reverse strand, counting down.
ACCGCATCATCGGCCTGGATCTGAGCGAGGTGGCCCTCGACGGGTCGCTGCACAAGGCACCCTGTGGTGGAGAGGGGACCGGCAAAAACCCCACCGATCGGGCGAAACTGGGCTGGAAATGGTCCGTGGCGGTCGACGCCCACGGCATTCCGATCGGCTGGGCCATCGACGGGGCCAACCGCAACGATCTGAAGCTCCTCGGGCCATCCAACGCCGATCCAAGCCGGTGAGACATCGCCGGTGGCGCAGCCGATGCGGCTTGGCCTGCGTTGGGTCGTCGAGGGCACCAATTCGTGGCTGAGCAACTACGGTCAACTCCGCCGCAATACCGACCGCCGTACCCGGCACCGCCACGCACAGCTCTGCCTCGTCGTGGCTCTACTCATCACGGCGAAGCTCATCGATTGGCGCAACCGCTGGAGCCCGGACTCACGTCCTATCCGCTGGGCCCCTAAGTCGACCGCCCGCTTCACGGTGTCGCTCCCCCTCCAGATGGGCGGAAGTCGCTCGCACACGGCGGCCGAAACGAAAGGAACATTGTGTCCCGCAACCCGACAATCGCGCCCTGCCAGGGCACGGCACGTCACATTCTGGTGATGGCCAAAGCTCCCCAGCCAGGAGCGGTCAAGACCCGCTTGTGCCCGCCGCTGTCCTTCCGTGAGGCGGCAGATCTGGCCGCCGCCGCTCTAGCCGACACTCTGGCGGCGGTCGCCGATTGTCACGCTGAGCGCAAGATCGTGGCCCTCCACGGCGTGCCGGGAGAGTGGCTTCCACCGGGATTCGAGATCATCAAACAGAGCGGCGGAGGTCTCGACCGGCGACTGGCGGCGGCGTGGGACGAAGCAGGCGGACCAGGCCTGCAAATCGGTATGGACACCCCCCAGGCCAGCGCCCAACTACTCGACGATTGCCTCGAAGCCACCTTCCGGCCCGGAACGACCGCATCACTCGGCCTTGCCGCCGACGGTGGATGGTGGGCCATCGGACTATCGGCGAGCTGGCACCGGGACGTCTTCACCGGAGTGCCGATGAGTACCCCAGGCACGGGGCGACTCCAGCTTCGGCGTCTCCACCAGCTAGGTCACACCGTCGCCGCGCTGCCCGAACTACGCGATGTTGACCGCATGGCCGACGCCCGGATCGTGTCTGCGATGGCACCGCAGAGCCGCTTCGCGTCGACCTTCGCTGAACTCACTGTTGATACGCGCCTCACGGCGTCGTGACCGCGGCGATACCCGCGGGCGTGTGGCCCGATGCCGTGTTGGGTGGCGCCCAGCCGGCCCGACTGAAGGTGGAGGGCAGCCAGGAGGTGATCCCGTTGCCGGTCCGGCGTTGGCACGGGTCGCTCACTGTCGATGAGCGACTCGTGATCAACGCGGCCAGGCCTCCGGTCCTCGACATCGGCTGCGGCCCGGGCCGCCACGCCACCGCCCTGAACCGCCTTGGCCGCCGGTCTCTCGGAATAGACACCTCACCGGCGGCCATCCGAGCCGCTCGGCGGCGAGGCGCCACCGCCATCCAGGTCTCAGTGTTCGGACCGGTACCGGATCCCGGCCGATGGGCCACAGCGCTGCTGTTTGACGGGAACATCGGAATCGGCGGGGACCCCGTCCGGCTACTCGAGCGGGTACGCGACCTACTAAATCCGACCGGGACCCTGCTTGTGGAGGTGGAGCCACCAGAACGGGGATCGCGGCGCTTCCACGCCCAAGTGCAGCATGCCGACCAGCTCAGCCCCAGGTTCCCGTGGGCCTTCGTCGGCGCCGGAGAGATCGAATCCATCGCCGAATCAGCCGGGCTCGCCACCAACCGCGTGTGGAGGGGAGGGCATCGGTGGTTCGCCGAACTATCCAAGGATTGCCCGTGAAGGTGCACGTCCCACCTATTCGGGGGGTTCGCCCACCCAGCTGGATATAGCAGGTCACCCAGGGCGTGCACGACCTACTTCGGTGCCGATCGGAGGTAAGACCTGGTCGGACACGGCCGCGAATGGGGCAAATGACCACTTCATCTGACGACAGGATTGGAAGTCGACAGGGGTCGGCAGGGACGTATGCCGGTGGTTCGCGCTCTAGCTCAGCCCGATCACTATGACCCCGGAGCCTCTCGAGCCAGGGGCTTCGACTAGCCCCCCGCACCCTTCGGGCGATCCAGAGGCCTCGACCGAGGTGGAGGGGTCGACGGACCTCGAGTGCCCGACTGGATCGGAGACATCGACCGGTCCCTTGGCTTCAACAATGTCCGAAGTCGTGACCGATGCCGACGCGTCGACCGATGCCGAAGTCGTGACCGATGCCGAAGTCGTGACCGATGCCGAAGCTCAAGCCGGTCCCGAAGCTCAAGCCGGTCCCGAAGCTGCGGCAAGCTCAGAGGCTGCCAGCGAGAAAATAGAAGCCCACGCAGCAGAACTCGAGGACGCGAGGGACCAAAGCTCCGTATCCAGCCACGGGTTTCCATCTGGCCTCTGGAGGAAGCTCGAAGACCACCCACCTCCGGGCCTGCCCAAGAGGCAGGCGTGGCGAAGCCCACTCAGGGGGCCCTGGCTTACCTCTGTATTCGGAGTCGTCCTTCTGCTGTCCCTTCCGTTGGTCATCCTGACCGGGTTGCTCGACTACATCGCTTACGCTCCGCAGTTCCACCAGGCCTTTCCAAGTCACGTGGGTTGGCTGCACCTGCCCTACTTCAACTGGCCCACGAGACCGTCCTGGCTGTTCCAACTGACCGAAGGCCTCCACGTCTGCCTCGGGCTGATCCTGGTGCCGGTGGTGTTGGCGAAACTGTGGTCAGTCATGCCCAAGCTGTTTACGTGGCCACCGGTCCGTTCAGTGGCCCAGCTGCTCGAGCGTCTTTCTCTCGCCCTCATCGTTGGGGGAGTTGTCTTCGAAATGGTCACCGGCATCCTCAATATCCAGTACGACTACATCTTCGGCTTCAACTTCTATAGCGCCCACTACTTCGGAGCCTGGGTGTTCATTGCCGGTTTCGTCGTGCACGTTGCCCTCAAATTCCCAACCATGGTACGGAGCCTGCGATCGCGGTCCATGCGCGCCGAGCTCCGGACCTCGGTCTCCGACACTCGACCGGAACAACCCGACGATGAGGGCCTCGTTGCCGTGGACCCCTCCAAGCCCACCATAAGCCGACGCGGTGTGCTTGCCCTTGTCGGGGCCGGATCGCTGGGGATCGCCGTCCTCACAGTCGGCCAAAGCATCGGCGGATTCGCCCGGGGCACCGCCCTGTTGCTCCCCCGTGGGCGCTCGTACGGAAGCGGACCGAACGACTTCCAGATCAACAGGACGGCGCAGGCAGCATCGATCAGTGACGCGGACACTGGCAGCAGCTGGGAGC
>DATAUC010000019.1:0-23306 GCA_036268485.1 Acidimicrobiales bacterium | reverse complement strand
AGGCGCTGGAAGGTGCGGGCGATGCCCAGGCGGGCCCGGAGGTGGGGGCGCATGCCGTTCATGGTGGAGCCGTCGAAGGAGACCTGGCCACCATGGAGGCTTTGGAGACCGCAGATGGCGTTGAAGAGCGTGGTCTTGCCCGCCCCATTGGGGCCGATCAGGCCCGTGACGGCGCCCGCCTCAACCTCGAGGTTCACCCCGCGCAGCGCGTGCACGCCGCCGAACCGCACCTCAGCTTCCGCTACCTGCAGAAGCGCCACGTCGATCGCCCCCCTTGGGTCCTGCGTTGATGTCCTGGCCTCTCGGGCAGAACCCAGGACTTCAACTCCTGGTCAATCCCCACATAGTGCCAAAAAAATAGAATGTGTTCTTATTTCTACCCCTGCGGGGCAGATTTCAGCCATCCCCCGTGAGCGTTAGCCTCACCACTATGGAACATTCGATGGCCGAGCGTCTGGCGGAACTGGCCGAACGTAAGAACGAAGCCCTGCACGCAGGCAGCGAGAAGGCGATCGAACGCCACCATGCCAAGGGCAAGCTGACGGCCCGGGAGCGGATCGACTACCTGCTCGACGACGGGTCCTTCCAGGAGCTCGACATGCTGGCCCGGCACCGGGCCCACGGCATGGGCCTGGAGGACAACCGCCCCTACACCGACGGCGTCGTCACCGGGTTCGGCACCATCGACGGCCGGCGGGTCTGCATCTTCAGCCAGGACTTCACCGTGTTCGGCGGCGCGCTGGGCGAAGTGTTCGCCGAGAAGATCCACAAGGTGATGGACCTCGCCGCTTCCACCGGCGTGCCCATGATCGGGCTCAACGACGGGGCCGGGGCCCGCATTCAAGAAGGCGTGGTCTCGCTGCACTCCTACGGCGGCATCTTCCACCGCAACGTGGCGGCATCGGGGGTCATCCCCCAGATCAGCGTGATCATGGGACCATGCGCCGGCGGCGCCGTCTACTCGCCGGCCATGACCGACTTCATCTTCATGGTGCAGGGCACCTCGCACATGTTCATCACCGGCCCCGACGTGGTGAAGACGGTGACGGGCGAGGACGTCACCCTCGAAGAGCTGGGCGGGGCCATGAGCCACGCCACCAAGTCGGGCGTGGCCACCTTCGTGTCCCCCGACGAGAAGGCCTGCCTCGACGATGTGAAGCACCTCCTCTCCTTCCTGCCCGCCAACAACCAGGAGGAACCGCCCATTGAGCTGTCCGGCGATCCGGCCGACCGCCAGGTGCCCGAGCTGATCGACATCCTGCCCGCCTCGCCCAACCAGCCCTACGACATGAAGAAGGTCATCGCCGCCGTGGTCGACGACGGCGAGTACTTCGAGGTGCACCGCCACTGGGCCATGTCCATCACGTGCGGCTACGCGCGGATGGACGGGCGGGTCGTCGGGATCGTGGGCAACCAGCCGGCGGTGCTGGCCGGCGTGCTCGACATCGACTCGTCGGAGAAGGCCTCGCGCTTCGTGCGCGTCTGCGACGCCTTCAACATCCCACTCCTCACCTTCGTCGACGTGCCCGGATTCATGCCGGGCACCGACCAGGAGTACGGCGGCATCATCCGCCACGGGGCCAAGCTGCTCTACGCCTACTGCGAAGCCACCGTGCCCCGCATTCAGATCATCACCCGCAAGGCCTACGGCGGGGCCTATGTGGTCATGAACTCCAAGTCGATCGGGGCCGACCTGGCCTTCGCCTGGCCGTCGGCCGAGCTGGCCGTCATGGGACCGAACGGCGCCGTGGAGATCGTCTACCGCCGCGAGCTGGCCGAGGCGGCCGATCCGGTGGCCCGCCGGGCCGAGCTCATAGATGAGTACACCGAGCGCTACGCCAATCCCTACATCGCGGCGGAGCGGGGCATCATTGACGACGTCATCTCGCCGGCCGACACCCGGGCCGTCATCTGCCGCAGCCTGGAAATCCTGTCCTCCAAGCGCGAGGAGCTGCCCCGGCGCAAGCACGGGAACGTGCCGCTGTGACCGATGTGGCAGTGACCATCGATCCCGACCAGCTCACGCTGTCGCCACGCCCGGCCGCCAGCGACGAGGTCATGGCCCTCATCACGTCGGCCGCGCAGATGGTCTGGCCCCGGCCCTCGGCCCCCGAGGAGGTCGGCCCGGTGGCGCAGACATGGCGCTTCAGCGGGCGCTGGTGGCATCAGGCCGGCGTCACCCGCCGCGAGCGGCCGCGCTCGGGTCGCTGACCGTCTTCGTCGACGATTGGCGGCAGCGGGCCACCATCCGCGGTCGCACCGATCGCTGGTCCCACCTGTTGGCCGACAGCGAGGAGGAGCTGCACGCGTTAGCCGAACAGCTGGGCATCCCGCGCCGGGGGTATCAACGACACCGGCGCTCCCCCGCCCTCAACCACTACGACCTGCCGGAGCGTTACCGCGAACAGGCCATCGAACTTGGCGCCGTGCCCGTGACCTGGCGCCAGATGGCCCGCCTTACGCGGGAGTGGCGGCGCGCTGACGCTCCGCCAGCTCGACCAGATCAACCATGATGCGGTCGAAGGAATAGTCCTTGGGTGTGTAGACCGAGGCCACGCCCAGGCTCTTGAGCTTCTCGGCGTCCTCGGGCGGGATGATGCCGCCCACCACCACGGCGGCGTCGACGCCGGCGGCCCGCAGGCGATCCAGCACGTCGGGCACCAGCTCCATGTGCGAACCCGAGAGGATGGAGAGGCCGACGATGTCGACGTCCTCGTCCACGGCGGCGGCCACGATCTGCTCGGGGGTCAACCTGATGCCCTGGTAGATCACTTCGAAACCGGCGTCCCGGGCCGCCACGGCGATCTGCTCGGCCCCGTTGGAGTGGCCGTCCAGGCCGGGCTTGGCCACCAGGAACCGGGGTGGGCCGCCCGTACGATCGGCCAACGCCTTGGTGCGGGCCACCACAACCGCCAGGTCCTGGCCGCGGTGCCCGACCCCGCCGCCGATGCCGGTGGGCGCCCGGAACTCGCCGAAGACCTGGCGCAGGGCGCCGGCCCATTCCCCCGTGGTGCCGCCGGCGTGGGCCAGCGCGATGGTGGCCTCCATGATGTTGCCGCCGGGGCCGTCGTCCTCGGCCACCTGGCGCAGGACATCCAACGCCTTGTCGACGGCACCCTGGTCGCGGCTGGCCCGCCAGCGCTCGATGTCGGCGATCTGCTCGGCCTCGACCCGCGGGTCGACCCGCATGATGTTCTCAATCTCGCCGTCACCGGTGAGGGGCGACGGGGCGGTCTCGGTATAGGCGTTGACGCCGATGACCATCTGGTCGCCGTTTTCAATCCGACGCACCCGCTCGGCCTGGCTGCGCACCAGGCGCATCTTGAGCTCGTCGATGGCTTCGAAGGCGCCGCCCAGAGCCTCCACGTCGGCCAGTTCGGCATCGGCCGCCTCAATGATCTCGGCCGTCTTGGCCTCAATGACCTTGGAGCCTTCGAAGATGTCGCCGTACTCGAGCAGGTCCGACTCGAAGGCCAGCACCTGCTGCATGCGCAACGACCACTGCTGGTCCCAGGGCCGCGGCAGGCCGAGCGCCTCGTTCCAGGCCGGCAGTTGCATGGCCCGGGCCCGGGCACTCTTGGACAGCGTGACGCCGAGGGACTCGAGCACGATGCGCTGCACATTGTTCTCGGGCTGCTGCTCGGTCAGGCCGAGGGAGTTGACCTGTACGCCGTAACGGAAACGCCGCAACTTGGGGTCGTCGACGCCGTAGCGCTCCTGGCAGATGCGATCCCACATGGCGGTGAAGGCCCGCATCTTGCAGGTCTCCTCCACGAAGCGGACGCTGGAGTTGACGAAGAAGCTGATGCGCCCGACGACGGCCGGTAGCTCGGAGGGATCGATCTTGCCCGAGGCCAGTACACCGTCGAGCACGCCGATGGCGGTGGCCAGTGCGTAGGCCACTTCCTGGGTGGGCGTGGCTCCGGCTTCTTGGAGGTGGTAGCTGCAGACGTTGATCGGGTTCCACTTGGGCGCGTGGCGCACGGTGTACGCGATGGTGTCGACGGTCAGGCGCAGGCTGGGCCCGGGCGGGAAGATGTAGGTGCCCCGGCTCAGGTACTCCTTGACGATGTCGTTCTGCGTGGTGCCGCCCAGCAGCTTGGCGTCGACCCCCCGATCCTCGGCGTGGGCCACGTAGAGCCCGAGCAGCCAGGCCGCCGTGGCGTTGATGGTCATGGAGGTGTTCATCTCCCCCACAGGGATCTTGTACATCAGCTCTTCCATGTGGCCGCGGTGCGCCACCGGCACGCCGACCTTGCCGACCTCGCCGGCCGCTTCGGGCGAGTCGGGGTCGTACCCGGTCTGGGTGGGCAGGTCGAAGGCGATGGAAAGGCCGGTCTGCCCCTTGGCCAGGTTGTTGCGGTACAGCTCGTTGGAGGCGCGGGCGGTCGAGTGTCCGGAGTAGGTCCGCATGACCCACGGTGCGTCTCGCTTCGTATCCTGGCCCATTGCTTTCACCTCAAGACGAGTGGGAGGGTGCTCTTCCTATTCTGCCCGATGGCCCCCACCGCCCAAACAAGAGGCAGCCCTACCGGCACTTACCGGTTGTAGTCGTAGAAGCCCTTCTTGGTCTTACGGCCGAGTTGCCCCGAGGTGACCAGGCGGCGCAGCAGCGGCACCGTCGAGTAGTTGGGGTCACGGAACTCGTCGTAGAGGGCATCGAGGATGGCGACCGACGTATCGAGGCCGACCAGGTCCAGGAGGGCGAACGGTCCCATGGGGAAGCCGCAGCCGCCCTTCATGGCAGCGTCGATACCTTCCTTGGTGGCCACGCCCTGCTCGAGCAGGCGCACCGCGTTGTTCAGATAGGGAAAGAGCAGCGCATTGACGATGAAGCCGGCCTGGTCCTTGACCTCGACCGGGTCCTTGCCACAGGCGGCGGCGAATTCGAGCGCGGTGGCGATGGTCTTGTCATCGGCCGTGATGGGACGGACCACCTCGACCAGGGCCATGGCGGGCGCCGGGTTGAAGAAGTGGATGCCGCATACCAGCTCGGGTCGCCCGGTGGCCATGGCCATCTCCACCACCGGCAGGGTCGAGGTGTTGGTGGCCAGGATGGCCCCGGCCTTCACCACCGAGTCGAGCTCGGCGAAGAGCGCCTTCTTGACCTCAAGGTCCTCGACCACCGACTCGATGACCAGGTCGGCATCGGCCAGCTCGCCCAGGTGGGTGGTGCCGGTGACCCGGGCGGCAATGGTGGCTGCCTCCTCCTCGGTGCGCTTGCCCTTCTCGACCTGCTTAGCCAGCGACTTGCCCAGGCCGGCCACCATGGCATCGGCACTGGCCTGGCTGCGGCTGCGCAGCACGACCTCGTAGCCCGATGCGGCCGCCACCTCGGCGATGCCCGAACCCATGATTCCCGAACCGATGATTCCTACCCGTGCGATCGACATGGGGGCAGAGGCTACTGGGCGGTAACCGCCAAGGCGCAAGCCAAGGGGGCCGGCCCTGCGTGCAAGAGTGGCCCATGGACAAAACAGGCGTGCTGGCCCTGGTCGGCGGCAGTGAATGGACCGACGGCTGCACCTTCGATGCCGGGCTGTTAGCCGCCTCCGGCGGCTCCGACGTGGTGGTGCTGCCCACGGCGGCGGCCTACCAGCATCCCGAGCGGGTGGTGCTCCAGGCGGCCGAATGGTTCGCCCCGCTGGGCGCTCAGGTGCAGGGTCTCATGGTGGTCGACCGGGCCTCGGCCGACGACGCCGGCATGGCGGCCACCTTGCGGGGCGCCCGCTTCATCTACCTGTCGGGTGGTTCCCCACTCCATCTCAAGTCGGTGCTCAAGGGCTCGGCCACCCTGGCCGCACTGCGGGCCGCTTGGGCCGAGGGAGCGGTGGTGGCCGGTTCGGCTGCCGGCGCCATGGTGCTGTCCGATCCGATGATCGATCCTCGCGGCGGGGCCTTCACCTTGGGCCTCGGATTCCTCGATGGCCTGGCCGTGCTGCCCCAATTCGACGAGGAGCGCGACAGCGGCCATCGACAGAAGCTCGAACGCACTGTGGCTCTGGCTCCGACCGGCCTGGCCCTGGTGGGCATTCCGGCCCGCAGCGCCCTCATCCGCGACACGGACGGGTCGTGGCGAACCGAAGGCGCGCAGGCGCCGGTGATCTTCTTGAACGGCAAAGAGACCGAAGGGCTCGACGCCCTCGGGTGACTCAGTCTTGTGGTGACTCAGTCTTGTACTGGCTCAGCCTTGTGGTGACTCAGTCTTCTTCGGTGATGGTGACCGACTCGATGGTCACCGTCTCCTTGGGCGTGCCCGAGCGGGTGCCCAGCGCATCGACCGCGGTCACGACCTCGCCGCCGCTAACCACGGCACCGAAGAGCGCGTACTGCGGGGGCAGGCGAACGCCGTCGGAACCGCTGATGATGAAGAACTGGCTGCCGTTGGTGTTGGGACCGGCGTTGGCCATGGCCAACGAGCCCACCTGGTAGCGGCCCGGAGCGGGCAATTCATCGGCGAACTTGTAGCCGGGGCCTCCGGTGCCGGTGCCCGTGGGGTCGCCACCCTGGAGCACGAAGCCCGGGATGATGCGGTGGAAGATGACCCCGTCGTAGTAGTGGTAGCGGGCCAGGAAAACGAAGCTGTTGACCGTCTTGGGCGCCGCCAGGGGGTCGAGCGCGATGACCATGGTGCCGTGCGAGGTGACCATGGTGGCGGTGTAGCGCTTGGCCGTATCGATGATCATCGGCGGCTCTTGATCGAACTTGCGCTGCTGCGGGCTCGAGCCGTCGGCGGCGGGTGGTGTCGGTACGGCCATGAGTTAGCTCCCTAGTGGTGCGGATTCGCTGATGGTGACTTTGAGAATGCGCTCGGTCACAGCCGGCGTGCCGGCCTGTGTGCCCTCGCCGTTGATTTTGGCCACCACGTCGGCCCCGGTCAGGATCTTCCCGAAGAGCGAGTAGCCGCCGCTGGCGATGTCGGCGTCGAGCCCCTGGGCCCCGCCGGCGGCCAGCACGAACCACTGGCTGCCGATGCCGGTGGCCTGCGAGCTGGCCATGGCCACTTCTCCGTCGGCGTAGGCCGTGGGCACGTTCTCGAGGGGGATCTTGTAACCGAAGGGACCCGAGCCGGTGCCCGTGGGGTCACCGGTCTGATCGACAAAACCCGGAATGACGCGGTGGAAGATGTTGCAGTTGTAGAAGCCCTTGTTGGCCAGGAACACGAAGCTGTTCACCGTCTGCGGTGCCGCCTTGGCGTAGAGAGACATGGTGAAGGTGCCCGCCGTGGTCTCCACTGTGGCCGAGTACAGCATGCCGGTGTTGATGGTCATGGGCGGGGCCGCTGTGTACTTCTGCGTGTTGGCGGGAGCTGTCGTGCTGGCCGGGCAGCCGGCGGCCGTGGCGAGCTTGTTGGCAGCGGCCTGGGCCGTGGCGTTGGCCGAGTTCGCCGCCGTGGTCGTGGTGGCACCGGCGGCTGAGGTCGTGGTCGTGCCGACCAGGGTGGTCGTCGTCGATGACGCCTGCTTCTTCTTCGGGCTGTTGTTGCCCGAGACCAGGAAGACGATCCCGATGATGACGGCAGCCACCACGACGACGATGATCGTGTTGCGAGTTTGCTGGCGCCGCTTCTTCGCCTTGGCCTGGAGAGCCAGGCGGGACTCTCTTGCTGCGCGTTGACGGGCTCTCTTCTCGCTGGGCACGGCCTGAGACCCTATCCGCGCCAGCGGGGGCCTTCCGATCAACCGGCGCCCCAGGCGGTTCGGGCCCGCATACCGTGGCTATTAGCGTTGTACCGATGTCGCTGGTCGTCCAGAAATTCGGGGGCACCTCGGTCGGCGATGCCGACCGGATCCGTGCTGTCGCCGACTACATCGCCCGCACCCGGCGTGACGGCAGCGACGTCGTGGCCGTGGTCAGCGCCATGGGCAAGACCACCGACGACCTCATCCATCTGGCGGATGCTGTCAGCGACACCCAGCCCGCCCGCGAGTACGACATGCTGGTCAGCGCCGGGGAGCGGATCTCCATGGCCCTCTTGTGCATGGCCCTGGCCGACCTGGGCGTGGACGCCGCCTCGTTCACCGGCAGCCAGGCCGGGATCATCACCGACGGCAACCACTCCCGGGCCAAAATTCTCGAAGTCCGGGCCGACCGCCTCCGCGAGGCGCTCAACGCCGGCCAGGTTCCCGTGGTGGCCGGATTCCAGGGGGTCTCCACCGATCGCAACATCACCACGCTCGGCCGGGGCGGCTCCGACACCACCGCCGTGGCTCTGGCCGCCGTGCTGGGGGCCGACGCCTGCGAGATCTACACCGATGTGACCGGCGTCTTCACGGCCGACCCCCGGGTGGTGCCCACGGCGCATCGCATCAACCGGATCTCTTTTGAGGAGATGCTCGAGATCGCCGCCACCGGGGGCCGCGTCCTCAATCTTCGCTCGGTTGAGTTCGCCCGCAATCACAACGTCCCGCTGCACGTCCGCAGCAGCTTTACCTGGGAGCCCGGTACCTGGGTCGTCGAGGAGGAAACCGACATGGAAGACGCCGTCGTCACCGCAGTGACCCACGACACCTCCGAGGCCAAGGTCACGGTCAGCGGGGTGCCGGACCGCCCCGGTATTGCGGCCCAGCTGTTCCGCGCCCTGGCCGACAAGTCGGTCAACGTCGACATGATCGTGCAGAACACCTCGACGCACGGGACGACCGACATCTCCTTCACCGTGCCCAAGACCGACCTGGCCGTCTCCGTCGAGGCGGCCCAGGCCCACGCCGACGACCTCGGCGCCTCCGGCGTGACCTCGGACAGCGACGTGTCCCGGGTCTCGCTCATCGGGGCCGGCATGAAGTCACACCCCGGCATTGCCGCCACCATGTTCGAGACGCTGGCCAAGGAGCAGATCAACATCGACATGATCTCCACCTCGACCATCCGGACCTCGTGCATCGTGCGCACCGAGGATGTCGAACGGGCCGTGCGCTCCCTGCACGCCGCCTTCGAATTGGGCTGATGCCCGGCCACACCCTCTGGCTCCTCCGCCACGCCAAGACCGTGGCCGATCCCCCACCGGGCGGCGATGACTTCGACCGCGTGCTGGCCCCGCGGGGTCGGCGCGACGCCACGGCGTTGGCCGAACTGATCGGACCGGACGGCCTCGGGCTGGGTAGTGAGGCCGCCGCTCCCCAGGTGGCATTCGTGTCACCGGCCGTGCGGACGCGGGCCACCGCCGACCTGGTGCTCGGTTCGCTCACCGATCCCCCGACCGTGGTCTATCCCGACGACCTGTACGGCGCTGAGCCCAACGATGTCCTGGCGCATCTGGCCGCACTGCCCGACGACGTGCACTCGGCTCTGGTGATCGGGCACAACCCGACCACGCAGGCCCTGGCCCTCGGCCTCATTCCGGTGTTGGACAAGGACGGGCGCGACACCGTGGTCAGGCGCGGCATTCCCACCTGCGCGCTGGCGGTCTACGAGTTACTGATCGACACCTGGTCCGACCTCGATGCCGGCACGGGCCGGCTCCTGGCCCTCATCACCCCGCCCTTCGGCGAGGAGTAGGGCCCGGGCGGGCTCGGCTTTCGCTCGGGTCCCGGCTTTAGCCGAGAACGCGCAGGATGGCGGCGTCACCTTGGCCACCGCCGCCGCACAGAGCCACGGCGGCCGTGCTGGCACCGCGGCGACGCAGCTCGAGGAGGGCCGTCAGCGCCACCCGGGTGCCGGACATGCCGACCGGGTGCCCGAGGGCGATGGCGCCACCGTTGACGTTGATCAGGTCCTCGTTGATGCCGAGCTCGTCGGCCGAGGCCAACCCCACGGCGGCGAAGGCCTCGTTGATCTCGAAGAGGTCGATGCCCTTGACGTCGATACCGGCCTTGCCGGCCGCCTTGGCGATGGCCCGCGAGGGCTGGGTCAGGAGCGAGGTGTCGGGGCCAGCCACCATGCCGTAGCTGACCAGTTCACCCAGCGGGGTGAGGCCCAGCTCGGCCGCCTTGGCCTTGGACATGACGATGACGGCGGCACCGCCGTCGGAGATCTGCGAGGCGTTGCCGGCCGTGATGGTGCCGTCCTTGCGGAAAGCCGGCTTAAGGCCGGCCAGTGACTCGGCCGTGGTGCCGGGCCGCACGCCTTCGTCGGTCTCGAAGAGCAGCGGGTCACCCTTGCGCTGGGGCACGCTGACCGGAACGATCTCCTCGGCCAGGCGGCCGTCCTTGGCCGCGGCGGCGGCCTTCTCGTGGCTGGCCGCCGCGAACGCGTCCTGGCGCTCACGGGAGATCTTGGTCGTGTCGTTGTACTGCTCGGTCGACAGGCCCATGGCGATGTGGTCGAAGGCGTCGGTCAGGCCGTCGTACATCATGGAGTCGACCAGGGCGCCGTCACCGATGCGGTAGCCGGCGCGGGCGCCGGGGAGCAGGTAGGGGGCCTGGGTCATGGAGTCCATACCGCCGGCCACCACGATCTCGGCGTCCCCGGCCCTGATCATCTGGTCGGCCAGGTAGATGGTGTTGAGCCCCGAGAGGCACACCTTGTTGATGGTGTTGGCCGGGACGGACATGGGGATGCCGCCCTTGAACGCAGCCTGGCGGGCCGTGATCTGGCCCTGGCCGGCCTGGAGCACCTGGCCCATGAGGACGTAGTCCACCTGGTCGGCGGAGATGCCGGCCCGGATGAGGGCCTCGGCGATGGCGAAACCACCCAGGTCCATGGCGGAGAAACCGGCCAGCGCGCCGGAAAGCTTGCCAATCGGGGTGCGAGCCCCTGCGACGATGACGGCCTCAGCCATGAGCACTACCTCCGAGTCTGAACCGGTGAAGTTACCGGTCGGGAACCACATCCTATTGGGCAACTATCGTGCGGGGCCATGAGTGACCTCCTGAACGCTGTTCTCGCAGGTGCACCGGCCGATGAGCTGGCCGGACTGCCCCTCCCAGAGTCGTATCGAGCCGCCGTCGTGCGCCGGGAAGACCAGGCCATGTTCGAGGGGATGGAATCCTCCGACAAGGACCCCCGGCAATCGCTCCACATCCAGGAAGTGGCCCTGCCCGAACTGGCCCCCGACGAGGCCTACGTGGCCGTGATGGCCTCCTCCATCAACTTCAACACGGTCTGGACCTCCATCTTCGAGCCCCTCCCGACCTTCGGTTTCCTGGACCGACTGGCCAAGGAAGGGCCCTGGGCCGCCCGCCATGCCCTGGACTACCAGGTCGTCGGTTCCGACGCCTCTGGCGTCGTCCTGGCTACCGGGTCAGCCGTGCGCAACTGGAAGACGGGTGACAAGGTGACCGTGCACTGCAACTACGTGGACGACCAGGATCCGTCGGCCCACGACGACTCCATGCTGGCGGCCAACCAGCGCATCTGGGGCTTCGAGACCAACTTCGGCGGCCTGGCCGATGTGGCCGTGGTCAAGGCCAACCAGCTCATGCCCAAGCCGGCCCACCTGAGCTGGGAGGAAGCGGCCATTAACGCTCTGTGCAACTCGACGGCCTACCGCATGCTGGTATCGCCCAACGGAGCCCGCATGACCCAGGGCGACAAGGTGCTCGTGTGGGGCGCCAGTGGCGGCCTGGGCAGCTACGCCGTCCAGCACGTGCTCAATGGCGGCGGCACGCCCATCGGCGTGGTCTCCTCGCCCGAGAAGGTGGCACTCCTCAACGACCTGGGCGTGGAAGCGGTCATCGATCGCAAGGCGGCCAACTACAAGTTCTGGAAGGACGAGCACACCCAGGACGAGTCGGAATGGCGCCGGTTCGGCAAGGACATCCGCGGCCTGGTCGGGGCGGAGCCCGAGATCATCTTCGAGCACCCGGGTCGCCAGACCATGGGGGCCTCGGTCTTCGCCTGCAAGCGGGGCGGCACCATCGTGACGTGTGCCGCCACCTCGGGCTACATGATCGAGTACGACAACCGCCACCTCTGGATGAAGCTCAAGTCGATTAAAGGCTCCCACTTCGCCAACTACCGCGAGGCCTGGGACGCCAACCAGCTCCTCGTCGACGGCAGGGTGATGCCGCCCCTGTCCGCCGTCTACCCCCTGACCGAGGTCGGCGAAGCCGCCTACCAGGTGCACCACAATCTGCACGAAGGCAAGATCGGCGTGCTCTGCCTGGCCCCCGAAGAGGGACTGGGTATCGACGATCCCGAGCGGCGAGCCGAGATCGGCGAAGACCGCATCACCATCTTCCGGAGGCACGGCGCATGAGCGACAACTTGTTGACGGAAATCGATCACGTGGCCATTGCGGTCAACGACCTGGAAGCCGCCATCGCCTGGTACCAGGAGGTCTTCGGCGCCACCGTCGACCACCGCGAACGGGTCGAATCCGACGGCGTGGAAGAGGCCCTCCTCAAGGTGGCCGACTCCTACGTGCAGCTGCTCACTCCCATCAACGACAGCTCGCCGGTGGCCAAGTACCTGGCCAACAAGGGCGAGGGACTGCACCACATCGGCTACCGGGTCGACGACTGCGCCGTGGCCCTCCAGGCCATTAAGGACGCCGGTGGCCGGGTCATTGACGAGGCCCCCCGTCCCGGCTCACGCGGCACGACGGTCGCCTTCGTACATCCCAAGACCTCGTTCGGCACGCTGATCGAACTCGTCCAGGAGTAGTCGGGACGCCCGGGACCGTGGGAGCTCGTTCGTGATCCGCCGCCAGATCCCGCGCCTCTTGCTCGCCGTCCTGACCGCCGGCACCGGGGTGGCGGCCTGGCTGGCCGTGCGAGATGCGCCTTCGAGCGCCCCACAGTCGGGGTTCTTGAGCCAGGCCCTGGCGGCGACGGTGCACGCCGGCACGGCGCAATTCACGCTGAGCGATCAGTACGGCGGGGGCACCCGGACCGTCGGTTTCGGGTCGGTCAACTTCCGTACCGACGCCGTCGACGTGCTGATCAGCACGGATCAGACAGAGCAGGTCACCACCCCGCTGTCGCCACCGCACGCCCAACGAGTCACCATCACCATGCAAGAGATCCATGCCGATGGCCACACGTTCAACCGTCCCACGCTGCCCAACCAGCCGACGCAACCGTCCTGGATCCAACTCAGCGCCTTGCCCGATGTGCCCGGTCCCCTGGGCCAACGGCGGACCACCGAAGCCGCCGAGGCCATCTCCCCGTTGGTGACGCTGGCCGACGGCACCGCCTTCGCCACGGGTCGCTCAGCCACGGTGGCGGGAGTGGCCACCGTGGTGCACCGGCGAGTGCCGGTCGTGCAGACGTGCCACACCGTCGGCACCGGCGGCACAACGGGCTACCGCTCCACTTCCACCAACTCGTTGACCGTCTGGCTCGACCACCAGGGCCGCATCCGCCAGGTCCGCTCGACCATGAGCGGAGTGGAGCGCGGGGCACACCAACCAACCCAGCACTTCCACAACGTCAGCGTCCTGACCTTCACCAGCTTCGGTAAGCCGGCACCCATTTCGGCCCCGCCCGTGGGGAAATCCCCCACCCGCGGGGGCCGTGCCGTCATGTTCGGGGCGAACGTCCACACCACCTGCTCGTCCTGACACCTCGACCGAACCGGTACACTGTCACCAAGTGATGTCACCAGATGGTGACATGTCGGGACAGTGCAGAAATGGCAGGTCAGCGCAGCAGGATGACGCTCGAAGTGACCAAGGCAACCGAGGCCCACGACGAGGAGGGGCGGCCCGCCGCCATCCTTCCGGTCCTGGTCACCGTCGCCGGCCTGGTGGCCGTCGTCACCAGCCTGGGCGCTCCCCTCATCCCCTCCATCGCCCAATCCGACCATGTCTCCTTGAGCACGGCAGAGTGGGTACTCACCGCGGCGCTGATGACGGGCGCACTGGCCACACCGGCCATGGGCCGTCTGGCCGACGGTCCAGCCAAGCGCCGGGTCATTGTGGCCGCGTTGATGTCGGTCTTGGCCGGCTGCGTCCTTTCGGCCCTCTCCAACACATTCATCGTCCTGGTCATAGGGCGCGGTCTGCAGGGGGTGGGACTCGGCCTCCTGCCGGTGACCATGGCCATCGCCCGCAGCCATTTCCCAGCCGACAAGGCCGGTCGGGCCATCGCCACCCTCTCGGTCAGTGCCGCCGTAGGAGCCGGGCTCGGCTACCCGATCACCTCCCTGATCGCTGAGTTCTTCGACTACCACGCCGCCTTCTGGTTCGGGGCCATCACCGTCGCCACCGCGCTGACATTGGTGGTGGTCGTCCTGCCCAAAATCTCGCCCGGGTTGTCCCGACCGTTCGACTACTGGGGC
Organism: Acidimicrobiales bacterium; assembly: GCA_036268485.1. Classification (GTDB taxonomy): domain Bacteria; phylum Actinomycetota; class Acidimicrobiia; order Acidimicrobiales; family RAAP-2; genus Bog-473. Next base: position 9,143 of record DATAUC010000019.1, on the reverse strand, counting down.
ATGGTCACGCTCGGCGCGGCCGTGGTCGGTATTTCGGTGCTGCTCAGTGAAGCCGGGATTTGGGGCTGGACCTCGCTGCGATCGCTCGGATTGCTGGCCTTCAGTGTGGTCATGGTGGGCGCCTGGGCCGAGCGCGAGCGGCGGATAACCGACCCGCTCATCGACATCCGGCAGGTCCGCAATCGCTCCGTCCTCACCGCGGACGTGTCCGCCTTCTCTATCGCCATCGCCATGTACCTCTTCCTGCCCATCATCATTGAGTTCGTCCAGATCCCGACGGAAAGCGGCTATGGGTTCGGCACGTCCATCCTGGTGTCGGGGCTGGTCTTTGTGCCGCTGTCGTTCTGCTCTTTCGCGGCCAGCCGTTGCTTGGCCACCTATACGAAGCGTTTCGGTGTGCGCAGCATGATCCCGTTCGGATCGGTCATCTTTGCGCTCTCCACCTTTTTCTTCACGGTGGAGCACCGATTCCTGTGGGAGGCGTTCGTGTCGGCCGGTATCGCGGGACTCGGCATCGGCTTCACCTTCGCCGCCATGCCCGGTTTCGTCGTGCGCGCCGTGCCGGCGTCTGAGACCGGCAGTGCCATGGGCCTCTATCAAGTCGTGCGAAGTATCGGTCTCTCGCTGGGCAGCGCGCTGGCCACGGCCATCCTGGCGGCCTACACGCGGCACGGGCTGACCTATCCCACCTACGCCGGCTTCCGGGTCACGCTCATCATCGCCACCGCGCTCTGCCTGGGCACCGCCGTCCTGAGCTATATGTTGCCCGGCCGGGCCGTCGTGTCATCTGTCGGCGTGAGTCGAGGCGTCGAAGCGTTACTGGAAGACGAAGGCGAAGTAGGCGGGGTCGGGCTCATGCTGGCCGAGAACGAATTCGAGGACCTGCCGGAAGGACCGACCCCATGACCACTACCGAACCAGTGGAACCACGCGTGGCGGGTTCGAGCAAGAGCGCGCTGCTGACGGCAGCCCGGGAGTTGTTCGGCCAACGGGGCTTCGAGGGGACCACCGTGCGCGACATCGGCGAGCTGGCCGGCGTGGACCACGCGCTCATCGCCCGCTACTACGGCAGCAAGGCCGACCTCTACGTGGCCGCGCTGGTGGCCGAGGCTCAGGGCGATCAACCCGGGCCCGCCTACGAAGGACTGGCCGACATGGCACAGAGCCTGATCGCCCGTATGGATGCGCGGGGCGTCGGACCGGTCCTGCAGGCCATCATTCGCTCCGAGACTTCCGCTCCCATCCGGCAGGCAGCCCAGGCCCACCTGGCCCGCCGGCTGGTGGAGCCGACGAAGGCCGACATGGTCGACCGTGGCATTGACGAAGCGGATCTGCGGGCCGAGCTGGCCGTGTCCGCCCTTCTGGGCATCGCCCTGGGACGGGCGCTCGGCTGGTTCGACCACCTGCGCGCCATGCCCCAGGAGCAACTGGTGGCGTTGACGGTGGAGCTGTTGGGCGAAGGGTAGGGCTCAGCCGCCGTTGACCAGCGAGGCCGAGTAGATCCGTCCCGGATTGGCGGTGGCCACCCACACCCCCGAACCATCGGTCAGCAGGCCACGCGGCGTGCCGTGCAGGGTGATGGGTCCGAGGTTGGTGGCGGGATAGAGCACCCCTAGGTGGTCGGTCGAGCCGTCGGCCAACCAGACCCGGCCCTGCGCCACGGTCAGGTCCAGGGGGTCGCCGCCGGTCTTGTAGGTGTGCGTGATCTGGCGCGTGGTGGGGTTGATGCTCACCACGGTCCCGCTGACCGCGTTGGCCACCCAGACGGCTCCCGCACCCGTGGCCACGCCGATCGGACCGCTGCCCGTCGTGATGGGGTAGGTCCGGGTCTGGGAACTGCCGACGGAGGGTTGGACCTCGGTCACCTCGTCGCTGGTTCCGGTGACCCACAGGGCGCCGAAGCCGGCGGCCACCCGGACCGCTCCCGCGCTCAAGGTGATGGGGGGGCCCGCCTTGGCCGTAACGGGGTCGATGGAAGTCAACGTGTTGCCGATGACCGAGGTAACCCAGATCCGGCCGTTGAGGACGGCCAGACCCGATGGACCGGTGGGCACCGAGACCGAGGCCAGCACCTTCAACGACGCGGGGGAAATCTCATCGACCGTGTTGGTGATCATGCTGGCCACCCACAGGTCACCGTGGGCCAGCACCAGGGCCACCGGCCGGCCGGCCAAATGACGGGTGGACCGGGTCTTGCCGGTGGCCGGATCGAAACGAATGAGGAGATTGCGCAGATCGTCGGTGACCCAGGCCCCACCGTCTCCCCGCACGACGGCGGAGGCGGCCGGGATCTTCACCACGGTCTGCAACGACAGGGAGCCGGAGCCGGCGTCAGGCACACCGGTGGGGGGCGAGGAGGATCGGGTGGCCAACAGGATTCCGACCACCGCACCGATGACGACGGCGGCCCCGATGACGATCAGCCAGAGGCGCTTGGAGGAGCCCGCCGTGCCCTGCTGCGCCCGGGCCCGGTCGGTAAGGCTCTGCGCCTGGCGGCGAACCTGGCGGTCCGATGGGGGGCGTGCACTCGACATGGGCGAGCACCGTAGCGGCCCGCTCGCGCCCCGTCGGGCCAGTGGCCCGACTTCGAGTGACTCAGTTCGGGGCAGTCAGGGCGACTCGAGCAGGGCGACGACCCGATCGACCTGCTCGTTGATGGTGCCGGCCGCCGGGTGCAGCACCAGGTCGGCCTGATCTGGCGGCTCGTAGTCCGAGTCGATGCCGGTGAAACCGCTGAGCTGACCCGCCCGGGCCTTGGCGTACAGACCCTTGGGGTCTCTCTGCTCGCACACCTCGATCGGCGTGTTCAAGAAGACCTCGAAGAAGGGCAGGCCGTCGGCCTCGTGCAGCGTGCGGATGAACTGGCGGTCGGCCGCATAGGGGCTGATCAGCGCCAGCAGGGCCACCGTGCCCGACTGGGCGAACATGGCGGCCACGTGGCCGGCCCGCCGGACATTCTCCTGCCGGTCCGCTTCGCTGAAGCCGAGATCGCCGGAGAGCCCGTGGCGGAGATTGTCGCCATCGAGGAGAAAGGCGGGACGCCGGCGGCGCACGAGTGATTCCTCGACGCCGCTGGCAATGGTCGACTTGCCCGACGCCGAAAGGCCGGTGAAGAGCACGGTGGCGCCGGTGAAGCCGAAGGCCGCCTTTCGTTGCTCCCTGGTCAGCCGGCCCTCGTGGTGGACCACATTGGGACTGGCCCCCCCTTCGATGCCCACCCGCCGATCTTACGGCGGGGTCAGGCTCAGCCTCAGGCGGCGACGGGAACCAGCTCGGGCGCAGCGGGGGCGCCGCCGGCCAGCGCCTGGAGGTTGCCCCGTTGGAACAGGAGGGCGGCGATGATGGCCCCGGCCAGGAAGATGCCCGAGGACCACAGGAACGACGTGGTGTAGCTGTGCAGGGCCGCCGTCTTGAGATTGAGCGCGTTGGGGACCTTGCCGACCAGGTAGGTGGCCGCCGCGCTGGCCGCCAGTGTGTTGAGCAGGGCGGTGCCGATCGAGCCCCCCACCTGCTGGCTGGTGTTCAAGGTGGCCGAGCCCACGCCGGCGTCGTGCGGCTTGAGTCCGAGCGTCCCCGTACTGAAGGAGGGGGCCAGGCTGAGGCCGAAGCCGAAGCCGAGCAGGATCAGGAAGGGGAAGACGTGGGTCAGGTACGCCGTGTGCAGCCCGACCATATGGAGCATGAACATGGCGACGGAGGCGGACAGCATGCCGACGGGCACGATGATCTTGGGGCCGAGCTTGGGCAGGAGCACCCGGTTCGAGACCTGGGCCATGGTGGCCAGCGCAGCGACCATGGGAAGGAAGGCCACGCCGGTCTTGACCGGGCTGAAGCCCAGCGTGCCCTGCAGGTAGTAGGTCAGGAAGAGGAAGACCCCGAACACGCCGATGCTGGCGAAGAGCATGGCCAGGAGGGAACCGCCCCGGGTCCGGTTGAGGACGATGTGGGGTGGGAGCAGGGGGAACTTCCGCCGGGTCTGCACGTAGGCGAAGGTGGCCAGCAGCACCACCCCGAGAATGAGGAATCCGATGGTGTACGGGTTCCGCCACGCCGTGGTCTCGGCATGGGAGAAGCCGTAGACCAGACTGAACAGGCCGGCGGTCACCAGGAGGAGTCCGGGGATATCCAGCGGATCCCGGTCCGCCGCCTTGTCGTTCTTCAGCCAAAGGATGGCGCCGGTGGCGGCAATGGCGGCGAAGACCAGGTTGACGAACAGCGTCCAGCGCCACGAGGCGTAGGAGGTCAGGACCCCGCCGAGCAGCAGGCCGATGGCCCCGCCGGCGCCGGCGATGCCGCCGTAAATGGCGAAGGCCTTCCCCCGCTCGGCCGGGTTGGTGAAGGTCGTGGTGAGCAGGGCCAGGACCGAGGGCGCCAGGAGGGCACCGAAGGCCCCCTGAATGCTGCGGGCGCTGACCAGCATGGGGAAGTTGACCGAGGCCCCGCCCAGGGCCGAGGCGCCGGCGAACCCGATCAGCCCGATGAGCAGGGTGCGCTTGCGCCCGAAGATGTCGCCGATGCGCCCGCCCAGCAGGAGCAGGCTGCCGAAGGCCAGCGAATAGCCGGTGACCACCCACTGGCGGTCGGCGTTGGAGAAGTTCAGGGCGTGCTGGGCGGTGGGGAGGGCGATGTTGACGATGGTGTTATCGAGGATGACCATGAGCTGGGCCACGCCCAGCACAGCCAAAATCCACCAGCGCCGGGCATGGTTGGCGTCCTGGTCGGAGAGGCCGACGGCGTCGGGTCGCTGCATTTCCCCGAGCATACGGAGCGGTCGTTCCGCTCCGTTCAATCCGGGTGACGTTTCTGCGCCCAGCGGTGACAATTCATCGCCCGGAAACGACGAAGGCGTGCCCGATGGGGCACGCCTTCGCACGTCACGTCACTTCACTTCACTTCACTTCACTTGGGCTGACGCCCGGGGCTTACGCTCCGGCGCCCGCTCCCGCCTCGGCGGCCCCGTCGCTGGGAACCTCCTCGATGGCGTTGCCGAACGCATCCTCGGCCGTCGGGGCGGCGCCCAACCAGCTGGCGTCGATGGACGGGTCGAAGGGGTCGTCGCCGACGCTCTCCCCGCTCATGTCCCGCAGCCAGGCGGCCAGGTCCTCGGTGTCCGAGTCGCCCGAACCCATGGCCCAGAACGGCATGGCCTCGGCGTCGGGCATCTCCAGGCGGATGTTGCGGTAGTGCTCCATGCCCGAACCGGCCGGGATGAGCTTGCCGATGATGATGTTCTCCTTCAGGCCGAAGAGCTGGTCGCTCTTGCCCTCGATGGCCGCCTCGGTCAGCACCCGTGTCGTCTCCTGGAAGGAGGCGGCGGAGAGCCAGCTCTCGGTGGCCAACGAGGCCTTGGTGATACCCATCAACTCGGGACGGCCTTCGGCCGGCGTCTGTCCTTCTTCGACCAGCGTGCGGTTGACCTCAGCGTAAATCTGGTTGTCAACGCGCTCGCCGGGCAGGAAGGAGGCGTCGCCGGGCTCGGCCACCAGCACGCGCCGCAGCATCTGGCGCACGATCAGCTCGATGTGCTTGTCGTGGATCGACACACCCTGGTCGCGGTACACCTTCTGCACCTCTTCGACCAGGTACTGCTGCGTCTCGCGGATGCCCTTGACCTCGAGCAGCTCCTTGGGGTCCTTGGGCCCTTCGACCAGCGCATCGCCGGCACCGACCTCCTGGCCGTCCGTCACCTCGAGGTGGGCCCGGGGGGCCACCAGGGTGGAGACTTCCTCACCGTCGTCGGCCACCACGGTGACGTGGCGCCCGATCTCGTCGTCGTCAATGCGGACGACGCCGGAGTGATGGGCCAGCACGGCGGCACCCTTGGGGGTACGAGCTTCGAAGAGCTCGACCACGCGGGGCAGGCCGTGGGTGATGTCCTCACCGACCACACCACCGGTGTGGAAGGTACGCATGGTGAGCTGGGTTCCCGGCTCACCAATGGACTGGGCGGCGATGACGCCGACGGCCTCGCCGAGTTCGATCATGAACCCGGTGGCCAGCGACAGGCCGTAACACGCGGCGCACACGCCCTGAGGGGACTCACAGGTCAGCACCGAGCGGGTCCGGATACGGTCGACCGTCTCGTCGTCACGCATGGTGGCGATGTTGACGTCATCGAGCAAGGTGCCCACGTCGTACACGGTGCCGTCGGCCAGCTTCACCGGCTCGGTGAGGAGGCGGCCGTAGGCCCGGGTCTCGAGGTAGTTGCGGTGCCCCGGACCATCGGGCGAGACGCCCTCGATCCAGATACCGCGGGTCGAGCCGCAGTCGTCAATACGGATGATGAGCTCCTGGGCCACGTCGACCAGTCGACGGGTCAGGTAACCCGAGTCAGCCGTACGGAGGGCGGTGTCAGCCAGACCCTTACGGGCGCCGTGGGTGGAGATGAAGTACTCCAGCACCGACAGGCCCTCACGGAAGGAGGACTTGATGGGCCGGGGGATCATCTCGCCTCGGGGGTTGGAGACCAAGCCCTTCATGCCGGCGATCTGACGGATCTGCTGCGAGTTACCTCGAGCGCCCGAGTCCACCATCATGTCCAGCGGGTTGAAGGCGATGGTGGCCAATTGGGCCTCCATGGCGCGTCCCACTTCGGAGTTGGCCGACGTCCAGATTTCGATTTCCTTCTGGCGCCGCTCGTCGTCGGTGATGATGCCCCGCTTGAACTGGGTCTCGGCCTTTTCGGCTTCCTTCTCGTAACGGTCCAGGATGGCCTGCTTGTCCGGCGGCGTCTGGACGTCGTTGATGGAGATGGTCAGACCCGACTGGGCGGCGAAGCGGAAGCCGAGGGCCTTAATACGGTCCAGGCTGGCCGCCACGGCCTGCTTGGGGTAGTTGGCCGCCAGCTCTTCGACGATGGTGCCGATGGGCACGTGCTTCTTGCCCACCACCTCGTTGACGTAGGCGAAGCCCGGGGGCAGCGCCTCGTTGAAGAAGACGCGTCCGGCCGTGCTCTCGAACGCCAGCACGCCGTCCTCGCCCGCCGTCACGCCGGCCGCCGCCAGGCGGTTGGCCAACGGGGAGTCGGGGCTGGGGCGCAGCATGATCGGGACCTGCAGGCCCAGTTCACCCTCTTCGAAGGCCGATTCGATCTCGTGGATATGCCGGAAGGCACGCCCGGCTCCGGCGCCGTCCTCGACCCGCAGGGTGAGGTAGTAGGCGCCGAACACCATGTCCTGGGTGGGCACGGTGATCGGGCGGCCGGTGGCCGGCGACAAGATGTTGTTGGCCGACAGCATGAGGACGCGGGCTTCCGCCTGGGCCTCGGCTGACAGGGGCAGGTGGACGGCCATCTGGTCGCCGTCGAAGTCGGCGTTGAACGCCGTGCACACCAACGGGTGGACCTGAATGGCCTTGCCCTCGACCAGGACGGGCTCGAAAGCCTGAATGCCCAGACGGTGCAGGGTGGGGGCACGGTTCAAGAACACCGGGTGCTCGCGGATGACCCCTTCGAGGACGTCCCACACCTGGGGCCGGCGACGCTCAACCATGCGCTTGGCCGACTTGATGTTCTGGGCCAGCTCGGCGTCGACCAGCCGCTTCATGACGAAGGGCTTGAAGAGCTCGAGCGCCATCAGCTTGGGCAGGCCGCACTGGTGGAGCTTGAGGTTCGGGCCGATGACGATGACCGAACGTCCCGAGTAGTCGACGCGCTTGCCGAGCAGGTTCTGACGGAACCGGCCCTGCTTGCCCTTCAACATGTCCGAGAGCGACTTGAGCGGGCGGTTACCCGGCCCGGTCACCGGACGGCCACGACGGCCGTTGTCGAAGAGGGCGTCCACGGCTTCTTGGAGCATCCGCTTCTCATTGTTGATGATGATCTCAGGCGCCCCGAGGTCGAGCAGTCGCTTCAACCGGTTGTTGCGGTTGATCACGCGACGGTAGAGGTCGTTGAGGTCAGACGTGGCGAAACGTCCACCATCGAGCTGCACCATGGGGCGCAGGTCGGGGGGGATGACCGGCACCGCTTCGAGGATCATGGCCCGGGGGTCGTTGATCCGGCGGCCGTGGTCGTCACGGCGGTTGAAGGCAGTGACGATCTTGAGTCGCTTGATGGTCTTCTGGCGCCGCTGGGCCGACAGGGGACGGCGGCCGTCCTTGGCGTCGATCATGTCCCGGAGCTTGATCTCCTCGGCATCGAGGTCGATACGGTCGATCAGCTTCAAGATGTACTCGGCACCCATGCCGCCTTCGAAGTACTCGTCGTAGCGCAGGCGAAGCTCACGCCACAGCATCTCGTCTTCGATGATCTTGCGGCCGTGCAGGTTGCGGAACTCGTCCAGGCTGCGCTGGGCGATCTCGGCGTCCTCCTGGGCCCGCTCGCGGGCGGAGGCGATCTCCTTCTCGACCGCACGCTGGCGCGCCTTGATCTCGGCGTCCTTGGCTCCGTCTGACTCGAGCTGCTTCAGATCGTCTTCGAGCGCCTTGAAGCGACGGTCGATGTCGAGGTCGCGCTTCTTCTCAATGTCGGCGATCTCTTCGGCCATTTCGGCCTCGAGGGTCGGCAGGTCCTGGTGGCGCTTGTCGTCGTCGACCCAGGTGACCAGGTTGGCGGCGAAGTAGATGACCTTTTCGAGTTGCTTGGCCTTCAGCTCCTCGCGCGGCTCGGTGCCCATGAGGAGGTACGCCAACCAGCTACGGGTTCCACGCAGGTACCAAATGTGGACAACCGGGGCGGCCAGCTCAATGTGCCCCATACGGTCGCGGCGGACCTTGCTGCGGGTGACTTCCACGCCACAGCGCTCGCAGATGATGCCCTTAAAGCGCACCCGCTTGTACTTGCCGCAGTAGCACTCCCAGTCCTTGGTCGGGCCGAAGATCTTCTCGCAGAAGAGTCCGTCCTTCTCGGGACGCAGGGTGCGGTAGTTGATGGTCTCCGGCTTCTTGACCTCACCGTTGGACCATGTGCGGATGGCGTCGGCCGTAGCCAAGCCGATGCGCAGTTGTTCGAAATTGTTGACGTCGATCATTTAGAAACCCCTCTCGCTGGCGCGACGGGCGTCTTCCTCGTCGGATCCCCGCTCCGGGCGGCTGATGTCGATACCGAGCTCCTCGGCCGTGCGGAACACGTCCTCGTCCAACTCGCGCATCTCGATCTGCTCACCCGCATGGGAGAGGACTTCGACGTTGAGACACAGGCTCTG
>DATAUC010000018.1:0-32924 GCA_036268485.1 Acidimicrobiales bacterium | reverse complement strand
GGACCGGTGACGGTCGGAGCAGCCATCGGCGGTCATGATAGGGATGCCGTGAGCGTCATGGCGTCGAGAACATCACGACGTCGGGATCATCCTTGACGACGTGAGGGTCGGCGCTATGGTGATCGTTCGCCTGCCCGTCCTCCCGAGGCACTTCATGGACTCCGAGACCATCACCCCTGACAACGACCGCCGCCGCTGGATCGCCCTCGTGGTGGTCTGCCTGGCGATGTTGATGAACGTGCTGGACACGTCGATCGTCAACGTGGCCCTCCCGGACATCCAGAAGGACCTGGGCTTCACCCAGGCGAGCCTGACCTGGGTCGTCGACGCCTACCTGATCACCTTCGGCAGCTTCCTGCTCATGGCCGGCCGGTTGGGCGATCTGGTCGGCCGCAAGTTGGTCTTCCTGATCGGTGTGGCTGTTTTCACTCTCTCTTCCGCGGTGTGCGGCTTCGCCACCAGCCAGTCCATGCTCATCGCCGGCCGCTTCGTGCAAGGTGCCGGCGGCGCCTTGTCGTCATCGGTCATCCTGGCCATCATCATCACCGAGTTCCCCGAGAAGCTCGAGCGGGCCAAAGCGATGAGTGCCTACATCTTTGTGGCGGTCGGCGGTGGCGCCGTGGGCCTGGTGTTGGGCGGCATCATCTCCCAGAGCATCAACTGGCACTGGATCTTCTTCATCAACCTTCCCATCGGTGTGGCCACGTTTTTCCTGGGCCGGATCCTCATTGACGAGAACGTGGGCCTCGGCCTGCGGACCGGTATCGATGTGGTGGGATCGGTGTTGGTGACCGTGGCGCTGATGATCGGCATCTACGCCGTGGTGTCCGTGCCGCAATACGGCTGGCTCTCCGCGCACACCCTTGTCACCGGAGGCATCGCCGTCGTCATGATGGCGGTCTTCTTCGTGATCGAGGGTCGCATCGCCAACCCGATTGTGCCGCTGCGTATATTGCGCCTGCGCACGCTCATGAGCACGAGTGTGATCCGGGCCTTCCTGGCCACCGGGATGTTCTCCATCTTCTTCCTGGGTGCGCTCTACCTCGAACACGTTCTGCACTACGACCCGCTCCGCACCGGGTTGGCCTTCCTCCCCGTGACCCTGGTCATCGCCGGGCTGTCGACCGGCATCACGGCCCGCCTGGTGGACCGCCTGGGTGCCATGAGGGTGCTCCTCCCGGGGATGCTGTCCATGGTGTTGGGGCTGCTCTACCTGTCCCACGCCGGACTCCACGCGCACTATCTGACCGACATCCTCCCGGCCTACGTGCTGATTGGCCTGGGGGCCGGGACGGCCTTCGTCCCCCTCCTGACCATCGCTATGGCCGAGGTGCCCAAGGATGATGCCGGCCTGGGTTCGGGCATTGTGAACGTGTCGCAGCAGATGTCAGCGGCCGTGGGGTTGGCGGTGCTGAGCACGTTGGCCACCAACAAGTCCGACGGCCTGATCAAGGCGGGCCACGCCGTGACCAGCTCACTGCACAGTGGGTATCAGCTGGCCTTCCTGGTCGCAGCCGGATGCGTGGCCACCGGGCTGGTGCTCGTGCCCGTTCTCCTGCGCGGGTCCGCCCATATGGAAGCGATGAGCGACGAAGATCGACTCGAGCTCGAGGCCCTGACCGTCTGAGTCAGCGCACCGCGGTGGCACAGTCGGGGCTGCGGGGATCGGACGCCCCCACGAACTGGCGTTCGGTCTGCGGTAAGCCCGGTACGACCTCAATGATCTGCGCGCACCCCACCGCCACCGGATCGAAGTCGGCAATCGGACGGACGTCATGACCCCGGGCCGTCAGGCCGGCGTTCCAGGGTGCGGGGGCGTGTCCTTCCACCAACACGCCGAGGTCGTCGCCCCACCACAGGCGGAATGGCCCCGCTGACGGTGCGTCCAGGGTCAGGCGAGCGCCGGTGATGGCGGTGGCGGGATCTTGGTTGGCCCGTAGCATCCGGGCCAGGAGCTGCAGGAGGATCTGCGGTTGGCCGTCGCCTCCCATAGCGCCGACCAGATGTGTCAGCGGGCCCCCTGGTTGGGTGACCAGCATGGGGGACAGCGTGTGGGGCGGCCGGCGGCCTGGAGCCAGTTCGGCCGGATGACCCGGCACCAGGGAGAAGCCGACGCCTCTGTTGTGCAGGAAGATGCCCGTGGACCCGGCCACCAGGTGCGATCCGAAGTCGAGCGCATTGGACTGTGTCAACGAGATGCCCAGCCCGTCGGCGTCAATGGCGCACAGATGGGTGGTGTCGCCCTCGCCGAACCGGGGCACAGCCGCAGCGTCACCGTCGACCGGCACCACGACATCCGACGGCGCCGCTCGTTCCAACGAGATCCGGCCGGCTGCCTCGGCCAGCCTCGCCTCGTCCAGCAGCGCGGATCCGTCAGCACCGTCAAAGAGGACGCTCGGCCGGTCGTGACCAGCGGCCCGACTCGCTTCGACAATGAGGTGGGCCCAGGCCGGGTCGTTCGAGTCGACCCCCAGGCCGGCGCGTTCGGCAATCCACGAACTGGCCAGGGTCAGATAGCCCTGCGACGGGGGAGGCACGGTCCACAGTTCGTGGCCCCACACTTCCAGGCGCAACGGGTCACCCCACTGCGCCAACGACCGCTCGAAATCGGCCGTGGCGTACATGCCATGTCCGACGCGTTGGAGCTCCCTTCCGAATTCGCCCCCATAGAAGCCGTCGCGTCCATCGTCTCCAATGGCCCGCAAGGTCCGGGCGACGCCCGGGAGCCGTACCGTTGCGCCGGGTTGCAGGGGACCGTTGGGGCAGAGTTCCTGCGCCCCCGGGACGGCATGGATCAAGTGGCTGGCCAAACTCAGGAGCAATGAGGCCGCGAATCCCTGCTCGGCCAGGTCGATGGCGGGAGCCAGCACATCGGACAGGGGTAGCCGGCCCCAGCGTCCGTGCAGGGCCAGCCATCCGTCCACCGCGCCCGGCACCGGCACGCTGTTGTAGTCCCCACGCACCACCATGGACGGGTGTCCGCCGGCACGCAGGGCAGCCGCATCGGCTCCGGCTCCGGCCCGGCCAATGCTCAGCAAGGCCATCGGCTCAGCGCCCGGAACACTGACCATGGCCAACAGGTCGCCCCCCAGACCACACAGATGCGGACTGGTGACGGCCATCACGGCGGCGGCGGCCACCGCGGCGTCCGCCGCTGACCCGCCGGCCTCGAGGGCTCTCACGCCGGCGTTGGCGGCCAGTTGGTCGGCCGCCGTCACCATGCCGCGGTGGCTCGAGCGGGGAGCAAAGGGCGCCAGGGGAAACGTCATCAATTAGGCATAGCACGCAGGTGCTAGCCGTCCGATCGCCGCGTTCGCCCGCCAGGCTGGTGTACAACGGGGGCGTGCGGTGGGCGGGGCGGACCAAGGCGAGTACTTCCCACCATGTGCCCGCCGACCCGGGTGACGCGCCACCAGCCCTGGAAGTGTTGGGCGTGCGCAAGAGCTACCACCAGGGTTCGGGGGATGTCGTCGTGCTCAATGACGTCTCCTTGCGTATCGAACCGGGTGAGTTCGTGTCCCTGGTCGGGCCCAGTGGTTCAGGCAAGTCCACCCTGCTCCATCTGGCCGGCGGCATCGACCGGCCCGATGCGGGGGTGGTGCGGGTCGACGGCATCGACCTGTCCCAGCTGGCGGCCGGCGCGCTGGCTCGGGTCCGCCGGCGCCACATCGGATTCGTCTTCCAGTTCTTTCAACTGCTACCGACACTGACCGTGCAGGAAAACGTGGAGCTGCCTCTCATGTTCGAGGGGTCGCGCCAGAACGATGCGCGGGAGCTCTTGGATCGCATGGGGATGGGGGGCAAGGCCCGGCGTTATCCGGGCGAGCTCTCAGGTGGTGAGATGCAAAGGGTGGCCATCGCCCGTTCGCTGGTGGCCGGTGCTCCGCTCATATTGGCCGATGAGCCGACCGGGAATCTCGATACGACGAATGCGGGTGAGGTCCTGGATCTCCTGACCGAGCAGGTTCGCCACGCCGGTTCGGCGCTGCTTCTGGTGACCCACGATGCCGCCGCGGCAGCTCGGGCCGATCGGACGGTCACCCTTGAGGATGGACGCCTCACCTGAAATGGGGCGTGTCATCCGGCTTCTCAACCTTCGGCGCCTGACCTCTATCCGGCTGCGCATGGTTATCGCCGTGGTGGCCGTGGCGGCCGGCAGTTCACTGGCCCTTTCGGTGGTGATCGTCAGCGAGAGCATTTCGCACTCCATCAAACAGTTGAGTCAGGAGGTGGCCACCGGCGCCAACCTGCGGGTGGTCGGTGCCACCTCGACCGGGGGCGTGAACTTTGCCGCGCTGCACGCGGCGGCCTCCACGCCGGGGGTGGCCGAGGCGATCCCGGTCGTGCAGGCCATCACCGTGGTGCGGACGAAGCCCCGGCATCACCAGACCGTGGTGGTGCTCGGGGTGACGTGCGGCGCCAGCGCACTCTTCCCCGCCCCTGCCTGTGCCACCTCGACGTCGTCGCCCCCTTCGGGCATCTTCATCGCGCCCGCGCTGCAGCGCCGACTGGTGGGCTCGTCGTGGCTCCAAACCGACGACGGCCTGCAGTCCCTGCGTACCGCCACCGCCAATCCGGCGCTCGACCATGTCAACCATGGCGACGTCGTGGTCATGTCGTTGGCGCAGTCTCAGCGGGAGTTCGATCGAATCGGCCGGGTCGACGACGTCTATCTCGTGCCCGTCGCCGACGTGTCCGCTCGTGCACTGCGGGCTCGGGTGGCTCGCGCCGTCGGCGCCTGGGACGGCGTCGTCAATGCCACGTCGGCTCCGCCGGCGGTGTCGCTGGCCCTGGGCGCCTTCACGCCCATCCTCGCCCTGCTGGCGCTTCTGGCGGCGGCCATCGCCGTCGTCCTGATGTACAACGTCATCTCGCTCACCCTGGTGGAACGCCGAAGGGAGCACGCCATCATCGCCTCCATCGGGGCGCCCCCGTCCGTCCTGGTGCTCGGCCCGCTCCTCGAGGCGGGTGTGCTGGGCGCGGTGGGCGGTCTGGTCGGCGCGGCGGGCGGGGTGATCCTGGCCCGACCGATCATCAGCACCGTCAGCACATTCGCACTGGGCCTGTCCGGCGTCCCTATTACCGAGCACACGACTCCGTCCACCTTCGTCGTCGGGGTCGCCGTCGGCCTGGTCATCGGCGTGCTGGCCGCGGCGGTTCCGGTGCGCCGGGCCATGCGGGTTGACATCGCCGCCGAGTTGTCGGGACGCGAGCAGCGGGAACGCTCCTCGAGTCGGGCCACCTGGCGCGCCGCCATGACCTATACGGCGGTGGCGGTGGCGGGCGCAGTCGTCGCCTGGTTCGGGGAACGCAACGGGTCCCTCAATTCGTGGCAGCCGGCGGCGGCCTTCCTGGGTTTCGGGGTGACCACGCTGTCCTCCATCCTCGCCCTCGGGGCCTGGACCCCCGTGTTCATCCGGTTCCTCTCGAGCGGGAGACGTCGGCGCGGCGGGGTCGTGCGATTGGGATTGGCCAACCTGGTCCGCGAGCCCGGACGCACCGGCGTGATGGCCATCGCCATCGGGGCCACCGTGGGGGTGGCCTTCATCACCGGTAGTTACAACCACGCCATAGACCAGGACATCGCCTCCGGTCTCGCCAAGTCCCCCCAGGCGCACGGAGTGGTGGTGACCACGGTGGCCGGTGGCAACGGGTTCAATACCGACGCCCGGATTCCCACCGGCGTCCTGAGCCGTCTGGCCCGCCTGCCCGGAGTCACCGATGTCGACCACTACGACGATGTGTTGGCCGGCTACACCCCGGGACACCTGACGCTCATCGAATCCGACAGCCGGCCCACCTTTCACCTTCACGTCTACGCCGGCACGGCTGACGCCGCCGCGTTGGCCCACGGCCAGGTGGTGGTGGGAGCCAACCTGGCCCGGCGCGATCACCTACGGCCGGGCGCTCTCCTGCCGGTCGATACGCCCTCGGGCTTCGTCAGCGTGCGGGTCCGGGGCATCTGGGACAACGGCGACGCCACCGGCGACAACCTCTCCATGTCGGTGGCCGAGGCCACCCGTCTCTTCGGGGCGCAGCATCCGGCGGCCGTCGCGCTCGTCGTGGCGCCCGGAACGTCGCCGGCTTCGGTCGTGGCCGCTGCCCGCGCCGCCCACCTGGGGTCGTACCTCAAATACGCCACACCAGCCAAGGAGCTGCGCACCTCACAGTCATCGATCTCGAGCCAGCTGGCTCCGTTCCTGGTGCTGCAACGGGCCCTCCTTCTGGTCTCCTTTATCAGCGTGCTCTCCACCCTCCTGCTGGTCGGGGTGCAGCGGCGCCGGGAGTTCGGCCTGTTGGCGGCGGTGGGCATGACGCCCAAGGAGCTGTTCCGCATGGTGGTGGCCGAGGCGCTCGTGGTTGGCGTGGTGGCCGCTGCGCTCGGTTCGGTCGTGGGCTTCTTGTCGCTGGCCACCCTGCTCGACGTCACCCCGCTCGTGGCCGGGTATCACGATACGTACGCACCCGATCTCCTGTCCTTGGCCGTCTACGCCCCGATTGCTGTCGTGGTGGCGGTGGCCGCGGCGCTGTGGCCCGGGTGGCGCGCCTCGCGCACGCCGATTCTGGAGGCCCTCACGTACGAATGAGGGTGGGACCGTCCAGGTCGTTCAAGGCGTAGCGGCGGCAGTGTTCCAGATAGCCCTGCTCGTGCCGGACCAGGAGGTCGACCACGCTGGTCCACAACCATGACGGTGCATCGAGTGCGTGCGAACGTTGCTGCGCCAACTCCTTCTGCCACGACTGGCGGACCGCCGAGTCCATCTGGCGGGCGTGGGCGAAACCCACCACGGTGGCCAGGAAGGTCGCCGCCTTCACGGCCTCGGACGCGGTGGGCTGCACCAGTTCGACCTTCAGGTCTTGCGGGAGCAGCTCTCGGATGAACACCGGTCGGTCCAGCAGCGTGACGGCTCGCATCCGTTCGCCCAGGAAGGGCGAGATGTGGCGGGACCCTTCCACCACTCTCTCGGCCTGGTCGGTGGGCATGATCGTCTCGGGGAAGGCCGGTGCCGCGGGGTCCGTTGCTTCCTTCAGATCCATCAGGCAGAGCTCGGGCCGGCCGGACGACCCGTCGTCCACGCTGACCAATGCGGCGTAGCGCAGACGGCCCAACGAGCTGCAGCCTTTCTGCCAGTAGGCCACGTCGACCAGGGTCACCTCGGCGGCGTCGTCACGGGACCGCACCATGGTGGCCAGGCGCTTGACCGAGAGGTCGTCGAAGAGCGCCTCGACGGCGCGCCGTTCCTGCGTCGATACCTTCCACAACTTCTTGCCGTGGGGAATGGTGGGTTTCGTGTCGTCGATGCGTTCCCGGGCCAGATGTTTCCAGGTGCGCCGGGAGGCCTGCTTGAGCACCACCTTGACGGCGTCGGGCTTGACCGTCTCGTCGTCGGCCTCTTCGAAGTCATGGGCGAAGGCGGCCTGGTAGCCGTCCATTACTGCTTCGAGCATGCGGGCCGTGGTCACGCCGGGCAGGTCTCCGCCCCGGGCCGCCGAAGCCAACGACAGGGCGAGACGAATCAGGTCGTGGGTTGGGTTGCCGATCACGGTCTGGTCCATGTCGCGAATCTGAATCCGCACACGCTCCCTGGTGTCGCCCACGGGACCCAGGTTGCCGACATGGCAGTCGCCGCAGATCCACACCGGCGGACCCTCGGGCAATGTGCCTTGCGTAAGCGATGTCAACCACTCGTAGAACAAGACGGTGTTGCCACGCACATAGGCGTGGGCGGAGCGCGCCATCTTGTTGGTTCGAGTCGTTTCCAGAATGTGCGACCGTTCCTGCACGCTCGGTGATGAACGTTTGGCGCTCACGGTGCGTCCTCTCTTGGAGTGTTCGGAATGGGCGATCGGGGTATAGATAAACGAGACGTCAACAAAAGGAGCAGCTATGTCATTGATTGACAAGGCCAAGAACAAGGCCCAAGAAGCACGCGGCGAAATGAAGGAGAAGTTCGGTCAGGCGACCGACGACAAGACCATTGAGGGCAAGGGTAAAGGCGACAAGGCCGTGGCCAACCTCAAGCAGGCTGGCGAGAAGGTCAAGGACGCCTTCAAGGACTAACGCTCTTCGGACACGTGGTCCGTGCGCTCCTCGGATTCTTCGAGGATCGTTTCGGCTTGGTGTTCAGGATCATCGCTGGACGCTTCCTCGGGCGGGCGACCGCCGGCTCGTGTGGCGACGGCCTCCGGCGAGGGGCCTTCATCGACACGTTCGGTGTCGTCATTGGGAGTGTCTGTCATGGCCCAACCAATGCCCACTTGTGTGAGGTATTACACACACCAGTTGAGGCGAACGCCCCCGGCTGCGGTCGGGGGCGTTCGTCGCGCTTCGGACGACACTCGTATTAGAGAACGACCACCGATCGCAGCACTTCACCTCTTTGCATGCGGGCAAAGGCCTGCTCGACGGCGTCGAGAGCGATGGTCTCGGTGACGAACAGGTCGAGATTGAGCCGGCCCGCCAGGTAGAGGTCGACCAATTTCGGGAAGTCGCGATCGGGCAGGCAGTCGCCGTACCAGCTCGGCTTGAGTGCGCCGCCCCGACCGAAGAATTCGATCATCGGCAGCTCGATCCGCATGTCGGGAGTGGGCACGCCCACCTGCACCAGGGTGCCGGCGAGGTCGCGGGCGTAGAAGGCCTGCTCCATCACCTTGGGATGGCCGACCGCCTCAATGCAGACGTCGGCCCCGTTGCCGTCGGTGAATCCCCGCACGGCCTCGACCGGATCGGTCTGGCTGGCGTCGACGGTGTGGGTGGCACCGAAGGTGCGGGCGATGGTCAGCTTGTTGGGATCAAGGTCGATGGCAATGATGGTGGTGGCGCCCGCCAGCGCGGCGCCGGCGATGGCGGCGCAGCCGACACCGCCACACCCGAACACGGCTACCGAGTCGCCCAAGCCGACGTGGCCGGTGAACATGGCCGATCCCAGTCCGGCCATGACGCCGCAGCCGAGCAGTCCCACCGCTTCGGGGCGGGCCCGCTTGTCCACCTTGGTGCACTGCCCGGCGGCCACCAGGGTCTTGTCGGCAAAGGCGCCGATGCCCAAGGCAGGGGAGAGCGGCGTGCCGTCGGCCAGCGTCATCTTCTGGGTGGCGTTGTGCGTGGCGAAGCAGTACCACGGTCGGCCCCGTCGGCAGGAACGGCACTCACCGCAGACGGCCCGCCAGTTCAGGACGACGAAGTCACCCGGAGCCACCGAGGACACGCCTTCGCCGACCGACTCGACGATGCCGGCTGCCTCATGACCGAGCAGGAAGGGGTAGTCGTCATTGATTCCACCCTCGCGGTAGTGCAGGTCGGTGTGGCAGACGCCGCACGCCTGCACCGCCACCACCGCTTCGCCCGGTCCGGGATCGGGCACGTGGATCTCCTCCAGCGTGACCGGCGCCCCTTTGGCCTTACTGACGACACCCCGCACTACCGAGCTCATGTGGCTCCTTCCTCGACACGAGTCCACATGATGCCCTATCTCCTATGCGGGTCGAGGCGACAGGGCGGGCATCAGGAACTCACGGAGGTAGTCCCGAAGCTCAATTTCGGGGTCGAGCACGATGAGGGTGACGACGATGCGCACAAGCCACGAGGCCAGCACGGTCGGGTCCATGGGGGCGATGAGTCCGGCGCCCATGCCGGCATCGAAGAGTGCGGCGAAGACCGGTACCACCAGGTCCCGCACGTGACCGATGTGTGTCTCGAGTATCTGCCCGACCAGCCGGGGTTCGTCGGACAGGATCTTGGCTACCACGGGGTGGGCCTTGGTGTCCTCGACGGTGATGGCGGCCAGCTCCACCACCAGCGCCGGGCCGGTCAGCCCGCCGATCCGGCCGGGCACGGTGTCGAGAAAGCGGCGGAGGTCCCGGGCGGCCAGGAGCCGGATCTGGGTCTCCATGGTGCCGATCTGGCGATAGACCGTGCCCCGGTTCACACCCATGGCGTGGGCGACATCCATCACGGTCGTGCGCTCGATGCCGTAACGGGCCAGGCAGCGTGCGGCCGCATCGAGATACGGGTCCAGCGCGGCCGCCGGTCGCCCGGGTAGTCCTTTCAGCAAGTCGGATGCGGCATGACGACCCAGGGCAGCCGTCAATTCTGCGTCCATCGCCATTCGCTCAATCTTTCACAGTTGGATCGTGGTATACAACGAAGCGACAAAGTGGTTGTTTTGTTGTGCTTGGCAGTTGCGACATCCAGGGTCAGACTGTGCGGGGACCCGGGGCGAGGCCGGGCCTGAAGGTGGGGAGACGACCGTTGCCGGGGTGGCCGATGCGGGGGAACGTTGCGTAACGAGAGGCGGGCCTGGTGTCGTAGTGGGCCGCGGGCCGTCCTGGTGGGCCTGGGCATCGGTGCCATCGTCGTGGCCCAACTCAGCGGTCCCACCCACAGCGCCGTGGCGGCTGACTCCACGGTTCCGGCGGGGAGTGCCATCGCCACCGGCTCCGTATTCGGCGCCGTGCCCATCGTCGGCAATACCAACCTCTCCCTCTCGGCCGGTGACTCCTCGGCCAGTTACCAGGAGTCCGAGTCCCGCTCGAGCTCACAGACACTCGACCTCGGCGGGGTCGGCGTCATCCTGGCCAACACACCGGTCTGCGGGCAGATCGTCCTGCCGGCCGAACGCCAGCCGCCGCCGCTCACCGACGACAGCGACGGCGGGCCACCCACGGCGACCAACGACCTGCCGGGCGCCGGCAACGAAGCCGTCGCTGCGGCGGCATCGCCCGAGTCGGCATCGGCCACCACAACACCAGTGGGACAACAGGTTGCCGGATTGCTCACCGTGAGCGGGCAGGCCACCTCATCGGTGCAGTACACCGGCGCCGAGCGGCAGGCGCAGTCGACGGTCATCCTCAATATGAGCGTAAGCAACGGGCTCGTGGCCTTGCAGGGCATGACCTGGTCGGCCATCCAGAACAGCGGCGGGACGGCCGTGTCACAGGGCACCTTCTCGGTCGGGTCCATCAAGGTGGGCCCCCTGACGTTTCCCGCCCCCAGCGCGGCCCAGCTGGCCATCGCCATCGGCTTGGCCAACAAGGCGTTGGCCACGTTGGGGCTCACGTTGATCCCGCCCTCCACAACGACCGACCCGACGACGGGCACCGTCACGGTCACCCCCCTGGAGATCACCTTGGGCAAGTCGGCGCTCTCCAATGTTGCGATCTCGCCCATCATCAGCCAGACCTCGGCGCTGGAGAGTGCGTTGGCCGGTCAGACACAGTCGGGTAACGATTGCGCCAACCCCAAGGTGCTGGTGGGCAATCTGGCCAGCCCCGGTGAGACCGTGGCCAACGTGGCCCTGGGGGCGTTCGCCAACGGAGGCGGCTTCGACCTCGACCTGGGTGGCGCCACCGCCGACACCTCGGCGCCGCCTGACTTTGCCGATCCCTTCGGTTCGGGCGACTCGAGTTCGAACACCGGTGGCTCCCTGCCGCCCGATGCATTGGGTCAGGTGGACGGAGGCAGCGGCCTGCCGCTCGGCGTGGGCCTGGGCAGCGTCGTCCCCGGCGGTACCGGCACCACCTCGACCAGCGAGCCGGCCCAACCCATCGCCGGGTCCAGTGCGTTGGCCGCGGCCACCCACTGCGAGACCACCAGCCCGGCCGGCCACCCTTCGTGCTGGTCCGGCGACGCCATGGTGGTCGGCATCGTCGCTGTGGGCGCCGGCGCCGCTCTGTTCCTGGCCGATCTTCGTAAGAGCCGGCGCAGCCGGCGCCAACGCACCGAGGAGGTCCTGGCGTGAGCGAGCCACGATTGGCGAAGTACTCCGGGGCCGACCGCCGCCTGCTGCGCGGCTACGGACCGGCCGTGGTCATCGGCGGCTGCTTCTTGCTGATGGCCATCCTCATCCCCTCCATTGCGCCCGACCAGAATGTGTCGCAGGTTGGTCCGGGCTCCTCCACTTCCACCCGCGTCGGTACGCCGACCGGCGTGCCCATCGGAGCCGCCACCACGACGACGACAGCAGCCGGCGGCACGACGGTGCCCGGCGGCACTTCGCCCACGGCTGGACCAGCGACCAAGGCGGGCGCCACCACCGGGGCGGTCAGCGCCTGCACCGGCAAGCAGGTGGCCGGCGATCCCTACGCACCGGCCTGCGTGTCGTTCTCGGGTAACAACGGCGGGGCCACTTCCCGGGGGGTGACGGCCAACCAGATCGTCGTGAGTGCCCGCCTTCCCGCGGGTGGCATTCAGACGGCCGACGAGGCCATCCAGCAGATTGCCGGCAAGTACAACAGCGCGCAGTTCAGCGACACCGCAGCCGACGTTGAGCGGACCACGCAAGATCTCGTCACGTACTTCAATACGCATTTCCAGTTCTACGGGCGCAAGATCGTCCTGAAGTTCTTCAACGGCCAGGGCTCCCTGGTCAATGAGGTGACCGATGCCGGGCAGGCTCAGGCCCAGGCTGACGCCATCACGGTGGCGCAGCAGATCGGCGCCTTTGCCGACGTGACGGCGCTGTCGCAGCCCTATGCCGAAGCGCTGACGGCCCAGAAGGTGGTCAACCTGGGAGCGCCTTACATGTCGGCCCAGTGGTTCCAGTCGCAGGCACCGTATTCGTGGAGCTTCTTCCCCAACTGCACCGACCTGGGCAATGAATCGGCCGCCATCATCACCAAGCAGGTCATCACGCAGCCGGTAACCTACGCCGGCACCGGCGTGGCCAACGGGGGGCCGCGCCGCATCGCCATCCTGGCCCCCGACAATCCGGTGTATCAGCAGTGCGTGGGCCAGGTCACGTCCGCCATGTCGGCTGCCGGGCATCCGGCCGTGGCCAACCTCTCTTACACACTCGATCTGTCGCAGCTCTCGGCTGAGGCGGGCAGCCTGGCCCAGCAGATCATCAACGACAAGATCACCACCTTGGGCTGTGGGTGCGACCCGATCATGCTGGCCTACCTCACGAGCGACCTCGATACATCGAACTACGAACCCGAGATCGTCAACATTGGTGCCGCGTTCACCGACGAAGACCTGGTCGGTCAGTTGTTCGATCAGAGCGTGTGGGCCCACGCGGCCGGCGTCACCAACAACGGCAACGTGCCGGCCTACGGCTCGTCGCTGGGCTACTTCGCAGCCAAGTCCGTCGATCCGTCCAACGCGCCGGCGCACGAGGTCGACATCCTCTACGCCGGTCTCTACATGCTGGCTCTGGGCATTCAGCTGGCCGGGCCGAATCTCACCCCCACCACGTTCGAGCACGGGATGTTCAACTACGCCGGGGGGAACGGCGAGTACGGCCCGTGGTCGTTCGACGAGGCCGGAGCCGGGACGTTCACGCCACAGCACGAGTTCCGCTATCAGTGGTGGAACCCCAAGGCCGCCTCCACCTTCGACAACGAGCAGGGGGCCTGGGTCAACGGCACCAACTGGTACTCGGCCAGTGACATACCGCCCGGGTTCGCCCCCGTCTTCCCCAACGGCACGCAATGACCATGACCATCCCGGACAGCTGGCGCCGGCCCGGACTGATCGGCGCCGCGGCGGTCGCCACCCTCGTCATCTTCATGGTGGCGACGCCGCACGAGGCACCAGTGGGCACGGTCCTCTACGGCGTGATCTACGGCAGCCTCAACGGGTTGCTGGCCATCGGCCTGGTGCTTACCTACCGCCTGACCCGGGCCATCAACTTCGCCTACGGCGCCATGGGCGGCGTCGGCGCGGCGGCCGGGGCGTCGCTTTTCCTCGGCCACCACTGGCCCTGGCCCGCCGCGGTGGCCGTTGCATTAGCCATCGGTGCGGTGGTGGGCGGGGGCGTCGGCCTGCTCGTCAACTGGCGCTTCTCCGAGGCGCCGCGCATGATGCTGACCGTCGCCACCATCGGCCTGGCCCAACTCCTCGGTGGCATCGCCTTCCTTGAGCCCCGCTGGTTGCACGGCCCGACGCTGATCACCAGCTTCCGCACCGACCTGAGCTCCTTCCACTTCGAGGTCAACCCGGTGGTCTTCACCGGCAACGAAGTCGTCGTCATCGTGACGGTCCCCATCGTGGTGGCCCTGGTCAGCTGGTTCCTCCTGGGCACCGATGCCGGCCGCGCCGTGCGCGCCATCGCTGACAACGCCCCGCGGGTGCGCCTGCTCGGCATCCCCGCCCGCCGGCTGCTGCTGCTGGTGTGGATCATGAGCGGGGTCATTGCGGCGGGCGCCGTCATCTTGCAGGCCCCGTCGGCTGGGGTTCCCATCGACGTGGCGGCCGGACCTGAGCTCCTTCTCGCCCCCTTGGCGGCCGCCGTGGTGGCCCGCATGGAATCACTCTGGGTGGCTTTCGTGGCCGCCATCGGCCTGGGTGTGATGGAAGAGGTCGTCCGCCTCGATGTGGCCAAGCAGTCCATTGAGACACCGATCTTCCTGGGTGTCGTGCTGGTGGCGTTACTGGTTCAGCACCGGGCCCGCAGCCGGGCCGAAGCGGCCGACGATTCGTCCTGGACGGCCAGTGGCACGGCCAAGGCCATCCCCAAGGTGTTGCGCTCCCTGCCCGAAGTACGCGCCCTCAAGGTGGTGGGCATTGTCGTGCTGGGCGCCCTGGCGCTCAGCCTGCCGGCCCTGCTGCAACCCTCCAACCTCGATGAGGTGAGTGTCGGCATCGTGTTCGGCCTGGGCGCCCTCTCGCTCGTTGTCCTGAGCGGATGGGGCGGCACCATCAGTCTGGGGCAGTGGGCCCTGGTGGGTGTCGGCGCGGTGGCGGCCGGCAACCTGATCATGCACACCAATACCGACCTGTTCCTCTCCCTCGGTGCGGCCGGCCTGGCCGGTGCGCTCATTGCGGTGGTGCTGGGCCTGCCCGCGCTGCGCGTCAAGGGTATGTACCTGGCCGTGACCACGATGGCTTTCGCCGTGGCGGCCAACGACTTCTTCTTCAATCCGACCAACTTCCCGCGCTTCTTGCCGTCGGCCGTCTTGCGACCACAGGTATGGAAGCGCTTCGACCTGCGCCACGAAGGCGATCTGTATTTCCTGTGCCTGGGCGTGCTGGTGGTCACGGTGGTGTTGGTGCGCGGCATCCGCCAGGCCCGAGCCGGCCGAGCGGTCATCGCCACCCGGGACAACCTGCGAGCAGCCGAAGCCGCCGGGGTGCCCAGCACCCGGGTGCGTCTGGGTGCCTTCGCCATGGCCGGCCTGATCGCCGGCGTGGCCGGGGGGCTCTATGTGGTGATCCTGGGCAGCGTGGGCTATCAGACCTTCCCACCGTCGGACAGCATCCTGGTCTTCTCCATGGCGGTCATCGGCGGCCTCGGTTCCATGTCCGGCGCGCTGTGCGGCGTGGCGCTCATCGAATGGCTGGGCATCGCCTTCCCCAATGAGCAATTGCTGCTGACCGGCATCGGCATGCTCGTGGTCCTGATGGTCTTCCCGACCGGGTTGGCCGGTGCCTTCGAGAAGGTGCGCGACGTGGTGCTGGTGCGCATTGCCCGCCGCCATGGCATCGACACCAGTGTCTGGGCCGGTGACGACGCCGCCTTGGACGAGTCCGAAGTGGCGCCGGATGCCCGAGTTGTCACGCTGGCGACTCCGGCCGCGACCCACGCGGACGCTGACACTGACATCTTGCTGCGCTGCCAGGGCGTCAACGCGGCGTACGGGTCATTGCAGGTTCTGTTCGGCATCGATCTGGCTGTCCAGCGAGGCGAAATGGTGGCCCTGCTCGGCACCAACGGCGCCGGCAAATCCAGCCTGCTCAAGACCATCACGGGTCTCCTGCCCGCATCATCGGGAACGGTCACGTTCGACGGCGAGGTCATCACCGCCGATCAGACCGAGCGCATCGCCCGCCGTGGCCTGACCATGATGCCGGGCGGGCGTGGCGTCTTCCCTTCCCTCAGCGTGCACGAGAACCTCCGGGTGGCCTCGTGGCCCATCCGCCACGACCGGGACGAGGCGGAAGCGGCCCGTCAGCGCGCGCTGGAGCTGTTCCCGGTCCTGGTCGAGCGGTCCGATGTGGCGGCCGGCAACCTCTCGGGTGGCGAACAGCAGATGCTGTCGTTGGCCATGGCCTTCTTGGTCCGTCCCCAATTGCTTTGCATTGACGAACTCTCGCTCGGCCTGGCGCCGACGGTGGTCGCCCGCCTGGTCGACGCCGTGCGCGAGATCCATCAGGCCGGCACCACCGTGCTCATCGTCGAACAGTCGGTCAACGTCGCCTTATTGGTGGCCGAGAAGGCGACGTTCTTGGAGAAGGGGACCGTGCGCTTCTCCGGGGCCAGCGCCGACCTCCTGGAGCGGCCTGATCTGTTGCGGGCCGTCTTCATCGGAGGGGACCATGCGGTCACCTCGGCCGAACCGACGGTGGACGCGACACCCGTTCCGGCCGTGCCCATCCCGGCCACGCCGCTCAGGGCGGGCGAGGTCAGACCCGTACTGGAGTGCCACGGCCTGACCAAGCACTTTGGCGGCATCACCGCTGTGGACGGCGTCGACCTGGTCGTGCAGCCGCACGAAGTGGTGGGCCTGATCGGCCACAACGGCGCCGGCAAGACGACACTGTTCGATGTCATCTCTGGGTTCTTGGAGCCCGACGGCGGTCAGCTCTTCATTGACGGGCGCAACGTGACCGAACTGGCGCCACACCGTCGGGCCGTGGCCGGCCTGGGCCGGTCGTTCCAGGAGGCTCGTCTCTACCCCAGCCTGACGGTGGCCGAGACCATCACGGTGGCGCTGGAACAGCATCTCGCCAGCAAGGAGCCGTTGGCAGCCGCTCTGCGCCTGCCGGCCTCGACCGACGCCGAAGCGGCCGCGGCCGCCCTGGTCGATGAGCTCATCAGCCAACTCGGATTGGAAAGCTATCGGGGTCGACCCATCGGTGAACTCTCCACCGGCACCCGCCGCATCGTCGAGCTGGCCTGCGTGATGGCGCAGCGCCCTTCGGTGCTCTTGCTGGATGAACCCTCCGGTGGGGTGGCCCAAGCGGAGACCGAGGCACTCGGTCCACTCTTGCGTCAGGTGGCGCGGGACACCGACTGTGCGTTACTAGTGATCGAGCACGACATGACACTCATGTCGGGCCTGTGTGATCGCCTCGTCGCGCTGGAGTTGGGTGCCGTGATCGCTGAAGGTGATCCCGCCACCGTGCTGGCCGACGACCGCGTCATTGCCAGTTACCTCGGCACCGATGAACATACGGTCCACCGATCCGGTGCTCGACCGAGCGCGTTGTCTGCATCAGGGCCGGAACCTCTGCCGGTGTGACCGCCGGCGCGGCCTCGGTCAGACGCCGGTTACTCTGCGATGCAGCCGGGGCGACCGAACGACGGAGGCTCCAGGCCGGCGTCGGCGAGGACACCGTCAACGACGATGTACGTGGCGCAGCCCGCCACTGGAACCTGTGAGATCGCGTTCAAGATGGGGTTCAACACGCTCTGAAGCGAGGTCACCACAGGAGCCGGAAGCGGCGGAGATGTCGGAGCTGCTCCCGCCGGTGATGCGCCCAGCGCAATGATCGATCCTCCGACGCCCAGCCCGGCCGCGAGAAATGCCACTCCCAAGGGTCGAGTGATCCGCGCCCCAATTCCACCCGCGTGCTTGAAATTCATGATTCGACCCCTTCCGCCTGGCGCCAGAGATGGCACTTTTGTCGAAGTGTAAGAGATTGCTTTTGGTTTTCAAGGATGAAATTGGGGGCGAGTCGAGCTTTTCTAGCCTTCGGATTGAACGACCAAGGGCCATACTTCAACCACCCCGTAGGCAATGGCGCATGGAGTCTCAGACACCAGCGCGACCGCTTCCTCCGCGCTATTGGCTTCGATAAGCGCAAAGCCGGCAATGGGTAGATCGGAGCGCAGATACGCCTTCTGCTCCGTGCGTATGCCGCTGTTCTCATGGTTCCTCACGAGGGTGGGAGCCCCAGCCATGCCGACAATCGCACCGCGCTCCACCAGCCATGCTTCGTGCGCGTGGGCGGCGTCCCTCAGTTCGGCCTTCGTGCGTTCGTAGCCTGCGCTATCCCCATATCCGATCGTTATGAACCGTGCCATCGGCCTCCTCCATCCGTCCGCGCAGAGTCTGTGATGGCCCCTACCCCTCCGGACGCTCACCCACACGTCGCATTGACGGCGCCCAGCAGAGCTGAACGCACGAGGCATGCTGAAGGGGTGACCGAGCCGAAGTTTGATCAGGAATACTGGGAAGATCGGTGGTCACAAGTGCTGCGGGACCACGCGGAGCAGATCGCGCTCCGCCCTCCCAATGAGTGGCTGATCAAAGAGGTGGCGGATCTGCAGCCAGGGTTGGCCCTCGATGCCGGATGCGGTCACGGATCAGACGCGCTTTGGCTCGCCGCGCGTGGATGGCGCGTCACGGCGGTGGACTTTTCAGCGGCGGCGCTGGACCACGCCCGCTCTACCGCCGAAACGTTGGGAGCCGAGGTCGCCGAGCGCATCGACTGGGTGCAGGGCGACCTTTCCACGTGGTCGCCGCCACCTGCGCACTTCGATCTGGTGCTCTCGCTCTACGTCCATATGGCGGATTCGGTGGAGGCGGCGGTGCGGCGATTGGCCGGGGGACTGGCCCTGGGTGGAAGCCTGTTCATGGTGGGCCACCGCCCGATTGATCCGGCCACCGGAGCTGAAACGGCTGCCGCTGGTCAGCTGCAGGTCTCCGTGGAAGCGGCGAAGGCTGCGCTGAACCCCGACTCGTGGACGTTTCGCGTGGCTGAGGATCGCCTCAGGTCCACCTCCCTGAGCGGTGTCGATGCCGTCGTTCTGGCCCGGCGACAGGCCTGACATCTGACGTATTCAACCATCCAGTTGCATTAGACGGACCCGTCCGTTACTATTCAACTTAATGGTTGAAGAGCAGACGTTGGTGGTTGATGATCGGCAGCTCAGCGCGGTGTTTTCGGCACTGGCCGATCCGACAAGGCGTGCCTTGGTACGCCGATTGGCTGCCGGTGAAGCCTCAGTGGGCGAGCTGGCGGAGCCATTCTCCATGAGCTTTCAGGCCGTCTCCAAGCACCTGCAGGTACTGGAGCAGGCGGGATTGGTCGACCGAAGTCGAAAGGCCCAGCAACGGCCTTGCCGCCTGCGTCCCCAGGCACTGGCCTACGCCAGCGGGTGGCTCGGCGATTATCGCCAACTATGGGAAACCTCTTTTGACCGCCTCGAGGAGCACCTTACGAATCAGAAAGGTTCACAGCAATGAGCGAGCCCAAGACCTATATCTCCATCTCCCGCACGTTCGACGCGTCGCCCGAGTCCGTCTTTGCGGCGTGGACGAGCCCGGCCGAGTTCAGCCGTTGGTTTGGCACCGAGGCGACCGCCGTGGAGGACGTGAGCATGGATCTGCGGGTCGGGGGCGAGTGGGCCGCCCGGATGATCCTCGGGGACGGAACAGAGATTGGTTGGCACGGTGCGTACCTTGAGGTGGACGCCCCACATCGACTCGTTCTGAGTCTGAGCGATCGCCCCGGCGACCAGTTCGAGAGGGTGAGCGTCATCCTCAAAGCGGTGGAGGGCGGGACAGAGATGACCTTCACACAGTCGGGTGGCAACATGCCGCCTGAGAACTACACCCAAGCCGAGGAAGGATGGCGTTCCTTCTTCGACGACCTCTCGAAGGGTCTCGTCGCTCCCGGCTCTTAGACGAACGACGTACGCTGACGCGATGACCGACATCCAAGACTCATACCGGGTTATTTCAGGCGGCTTCGATGCTGTTGTGCAGACGATGTCACCCGAGCAATGGGAAAGCCCAACCCCCTGTGAGGAGTGGAACGCTCGCGACATTGTCACTCACATCATCGAGAATCATCGGGGTGTGATTGCCGCCGTCAGGGGTGGGAATTCGGAACCGCTCAAGACCGACGAAGATCCAAAGCAAGCCTGGGAAAACGCATGCCAAGCCATTTGCGACATCACGGGAGACGCAGAGGCGGCCGCAACGGAGATGGATGGTCCGGCCGGCAAGATGCCCGCGGGCGAAATGATTGGTCGGTTCGTCTGCATGGATGTGCTCGTCCACACCTGGGATCTGGCGCGAACCATCGGTGCTGATGAACGTCTCGACCAGGATGCGGTTCACCGCGCCTACGAAGCGCTCAAGCCGATGGATGCCATGATCCGGCACCCCAACGTTTTCGGGCCCAAATTGGACCCGCCGACCGGTGCTGATCTCCAAACAGAGTTTTTATATTTCTTGGGTCGCCAAGCGTAGGGAGAGGTCCACCACCCTTCGGGGCGGGCCCGGCGTGAGCGACTCGGCCCAACCCAGGAACTCGGCTAGCCCGGACGCTGGGGGTGGATGGTCTCGCCTCGAGCCAACATTTCGACGAACTTCTCAATGCGCCTAAATCGTGTGTCGAGCTTCTTCGCATTCTCAATTCGATAGAGGATGGCGTACCGATTCGCGCTCGTGAGCTCTTGGAACTTGGCCTGAGCAAGTGGATTGGCCGCCAACGCCCGCGCCAGATCATCGGGGACTTCCGACGTGGCTTGGCCCGCATAGGCCGCCTTCCATCGTCCGTCCTCCTTGGCCCGCTGCACCTCGACCTCGCCGGCCGCATGCATCCGGCCCGCGCCGGTCAGCTTCTCGGCAATGGTGACGTTCCGCTGCGACCAGGCACTACGAGACTGCCGGGGCGTGAATCGTCGCCGGAACGTGGCGGCGTCACGACCGCGGAGCTGACCGTCAATCCAGCCAAAGCAAATGGCATCGTCCAGTGCTTCGTCATAGGAAAGCGACGTGGGATCGTTCGTGCCCTTTTTGGCCAGGACCAACCACACGCCCTTCGATTCGGCGTGATGGTCGCCTAACCACTCTCGCCAGGCAACGGCGTCGGCCACCACGAGTTCGGGCAGTTCCACGACATCACGCTATCGCTGTGCCAATTCAGGTGACCTCTCATAGACCTCAGAACAGCGAAGAATGAAACCTCAGAGATCCCTCGGACAACAACCTCGGAGAATTTTGTGAAGGGTTCGAGGGGCTATCTGGCAAGTACTACGTGTAGGGCGACGAAGGACCAAGGAGGACAGTGGCAACAGATGCGGAGTTAATCGACTGGTCACTGGCCGGCGACGCGGAAGCGTTTGTCGAGGTGGTGCGTCGTCACGAAGCCGCCATCGGCTCCTACCTCACCCGGCGAGCAGGCACGGAGGTGGCCAAAGACCTGCTGAGCGAGGTATGGCTGGCGGCCTTCGGGTCGCGGGGCACCTATGACCGTTCATTTCCCGAGGCACGCCCCTGGCTGTTCGGTGTGGCCCGCAACACGCTCCGTCGCCATTGGCGGTCACTGCCGGTCGAGGCCTCGCTGCCCGACATGGATGGCCAAGAGGCCGGATGGGATCCGTGGCCGGGGGTGGACGAACGAATGAATAGTGCGGCGGCATTGCGCAATGCCGTGAAGGGCCTTCGCCCCGCCGAACGTGAGGTGTTGACCCTGGTCGTGTGGGAGGACCTCAGCGTGGCCGACGCGGCGCGCACGCTCGGTATCCCGTTCGGCACGGCGCACCGATACCTGCACCAGGCCCGCATGGCGCTCAAAAGTGCGCCCGGAATGGTGGAACTGATGACCGATCTCAACACCATGAAGAACTCAAAATGAAAGGACACGAGATGACGACCAACGAGATGGAGCTACTTGGCCGGCTCGGTGACGTGGAGACCCTGCCCGACGAATCCTTCGAGCAAGCCCGTATGGTTCTGCAGGCGGCCATCGCCCTGGAGGGTGACCATCAGGTGCCTAAGCGCATCGTGCACTCGAATCGGCGCCAGCGCCGCTTGGTCATTTGCTCGGGAGTGGCCGCCGGGGTCACTGCGATAGTCGCTGCCGGCACACTGATTGCCGCTCCGACGGGCCATGCCCCCAAAGTGCCGGCAGCCGCCGGCCACGCCAAGTCGCCCCTCATTCGCCTGGCCGACTATGTGAGCGCGTCGACCCCGCCGTCCGGCAACGCAGCGCTCGTGGCCAGGACGACCACCAGCAGCGATGGAAGCACGGTGACCGTGTACGACCTTTACGCCGACAACGGGCAGTATTTCTTCTCGCCGACCGAGAGCGGTCTGCCGGGACAGGTCAGCAGCCAGAATGACCAGGCCGGAGGACTCTTCGGGCGTGAGGTTGCCGCGGCCAAGCTGGCCGCTACGGGCGATGTCACGACGGCAGCCCAGGATATGGCCGATGCGGCTGACCCGAGCAATGTGATCAGTCCGACGGAGCCTGTCGACAGCGCCGCCGTTGCTGCCAAGGAGGCGAAGACGGGAGTGCCGCAGGTCGGCACGCGTTACGACAACTGGGTGTGGGAGGACTCCCAAGACGCCATGATCGCCGGCTCAGGTCAGCCGGAAGTACGCGCCGGCGTCTTGCGCATCCTGGCCACGCTGCCGGGCGTCACTGTTACGGAGGGCACGTCTGGAGGGCAGCCAACATTGGTGCTCACCGGCGGGGCTGACGAAGTGGGGTACGGCTACTCCGAGCAGTTGACGGTCAATGCGACCACGGGCATCCCGATCTCGTTCGCAGGCGGCGCTCCCGGCCAGAAGCCGACGGCGACGGTCAACTACCAGGTGACCCGCGTGTCAACGAGTGACATCGCTGCTGGCAAGTTCTGATGCTCGTCAGGGCCGATGTGTCACGTCTTGGGCGTGACCGATCCCAGCGGTGGAATGGTGCCGGGATGGCCCGGGCTGCCCGTGCTCTTGGCGGGCTGGGCCAGGATCGGCGGGTCGAAAAAGGTGAGCTTGGTGAAATCCAAGAAGTCCATCAGGTCGTTGGCATTGGCGTCGCGCCAGGTGCACGCCGGCAAGTTCCACTTGCGCTCGACCATGGCGAGGATGGACGTGTGGTCATAAAGGACGCTGCTCACGTAGTCGGCCTTGGCCCAGGGCGAGATGACAGCGGCAGGGACCCGGAAGCCGTACCGCCCGAACCCGTCGTAGGCCGATTCGCCCGACTCGTACCCGATGGGGGGAATGAGGTCAGGCTTGATGGCCAGTGGCGGAGCGACGTGGTCGTAGTACCCACCGTGCTCGTCGTAATTCCAGATCAACAGCGTCTTGTTCCAGGCCGGCCCCGACATGACCGCATTGATGACCTTCGCCGCCAGGGCCTGTCCCTCTGAAATGTCCTGGGGGTCCTCTTCGGAAGAGGTGCCGAAGTTGGGATCGATGATGGCGAAGTGGGGCAGGTTGCCGGTCTTGGCGTCGTTGTAGAACTCGCCTATGGGGACGATCTTCTGCAGCGCTGTCACGGCGTCAACTGGATACAAGAACGCCGAGGACGGTTGGTTGGAGTAGTAGTTCTTCCAGCTGAGCCCGAAGACCTCCAGCCGCTCGAGGATGGTGCCGTTCGGAGCGGGGATAACAACCTGTTCCAACACGTCTTCCACCATGCCGGCCGACGTGGCCCCCAGGAGGAAGCGCCGGTTGGGGTAGGTCTGGCCCGGCACCGAGCAGAACCAGCGGTCGCCGATGGGGAAGGTATTGGCTAAGGAGTAGTAGAAGGGCAGCTCCTTCTCCGTCCAGTAGCCCATGGCCACCGGCCCGCTCTTGGAACTGACGAAGCCCTGGCAGGTGCCACCGCTCATCTGTAGGTGGGTCTCGCCCCACTCGTTGGTGGGCCGTCCCGTCTGCTGTGCGCTGTTGGGCATTTCGAAGGCGTGTTGCAGCGACCCGTCGGGGTACGGGTTGGTCGCGGTTGGTTTGCCGTTGGCACCCAGAGTGAATCCGTCGCCCCGGCCCAACATGCCGAGGTAGTTGTCGTACGAGTGGTTCTCCATCATGAGCACGAGGATGTGCTCTATTTCGGGCATGGTGTCGGTGCCCGGAGGCAGATTGGGGAAGGGGAGCGAGTCGGGCCAGCGCAGACCGTCGACACGCGACGGGTCAGTCGCTCCGGCCGAGAGCTCGCCCGCCAGCTGGGCGCCGACACCAAACGCGACCGCTCCGGCCGCGGCACCCTTGAGGAGTGATCGCCGGCTGACTCGTTTTGATCCCACGTCCACCTCTTGCCCGCGACACGCCCGCACTGATGGGCTCTGACAGCGAGCACGCTACCCCCGGCTGGGATGGAGTGCGGAGCGCCCGACCGCCACAATTCCCGGTCAGCTATCGTCGGCGCTTGGTCGGGAGCAAGAGGTGGTGGACGTGATGAGAGCAAGGGGCTGTGTCACCCGCCTGGCCGCCTTGTCGATGGTTGGTTTGGCCAGCTTCGTGATCACTCCCGCCAGCCCGAGCGCGGCGGCCAGCCCCGTTCCCAACGCCCCCACGAACGTCACCGCGACGGTTTCGGACACGTCCACCCTGGTCACGGTGAGCTGGTCACTGGCCCCGACGGGTCCGCCAGCCGATCGCGTGCTGGTGGCGGCGTACCAAGGCGGGCTGCTGCCGGTGGGCAGCGCGGTGTGCACGGCCCCCCTTTGCTCATCTATATGGATCCCGGGCCTGCTCGCTCATCAGTCCTACACGTTCGCGGTGCAAGCGGGTGATCCGGCGGGGTATTCGACACCGGCGCTGAGTCACCTCGTGATGGTGACGAGCGGGTGTCAGGTAGCCGACGTGTGCGTGACGGCAGACGCCACCGCACCGGAAGGCGCGGCCCAGCATGTGGCGGCCGGATTGCTGCACGGCGCCGAAAGCACGCTATCGCCGGCGCTCCTGGCGCCGCTTGACATGAAGTACTGGAGGACGACGCTCGGGTCAGCCGATTGCACGACGACCTGTGCAAGGACTACGACGACTACGACACCGAGAAAGCCCTCGATCCGACCAGCACCACGACCGCCGTTCTGTCTGACGCCTGGTACAACGAGACGTATCTGCCCTTCCGCGAGTGCGGCAATTTGGTGCAGTGTCTGGCCACCGGCGCCCCATTGCCCTACGGCGGCGTGGCCCCACCATGGTCGAACTGGTCCGTCTACGACTCCTTCATGACCAAGACGGTGCAGACCGTGGTGGCCAGTGGCCGATCGGTCAACTACTGGGACCTGGTCAACGAGCCGCCGGCCCGGGGACCCCTCAACGATCTCTACCTGGACTTCAAAAGTTCCTCTGTGCTCACCACCGACGACCTCGAGCAGTGGCTGCTGCACACCTACGACGACGTGAAGGCGGCCGATCCCAACGCTCAGGTGGTGTGTCCCAGTCTGGAGGGTTACGACGACTACCCGGGCGAGGCACCGGCCAACAGCCAGCTCCTTGACTTCTCGACCTTCCTGGCCTTCGCCGCCGCTAACCACATGAACTGCAATGCCTTCTCCTGGCACGAGATCAACGACATCGGGTCGGCCACCGACTTCAACATGCAGCCCGAGGACATCGTGGCGCACGTGTTCCGGTCCCGGACCCTGCTGGCGCAGTACCCGCAGTTCAAGGGTGCTCAGATCTTCATTAACGAGTACGGCGCCTTCACGCCGCTCGGTGGGTCGCAGACCTACGAGAGCATGCCAGGATGGACAGTCGGCTACATCGCCGCCCTGGAGCAGGCCGGAGTCAACGAGGCCAACCGTTCATGTACGCCCAATAAGGGGTGCGCCGACCTCCTCGATGATCTGCTCGTGCACAGCGGCGGCACACTCGAGCCCTCGCATGCCTACTGGCCGTACTGGTTCTACGCCCAGATGAACGGTGCCGTCGTGCCCGTCACCTCTTCGGCCGAAGCAGTCAGCGGCTTTGCTGCGCTCGACACGGCACAACGCACCTTGCGCATCCTCTTAGGTCGACACGAGATTCAGGTCAGTGGCAATCGAAACGGTCAGAGCGCCTCCATTGCCGTAGCGGTGCCCTGGTCGAGCCCGTCAGTCCAGGTGCAGCTGCAACCTTTTGCCAACGGGGCGGGAGCGGAGTTCCAGCCGCCGGTCACCACCCAGACCGTGCCGGTGACCCACGGCTCGGTCACCATCAGCCTGCCGTACCTAGGACCGGAGAACGCCTACGGGATAACGGTGACGCCGCTGTCGTGAGCGGGCAGGACCGGGTGCAGCGTCCAGTCGTGCATCTCGCTGAACACCTCCTCCATGGCCGCCGAGCTGGCCGGCCGTTCCAGCTGCTGCATGCCGATGAGCACACTCATCGAGATCTTGGCCATGAGGGCGGCCCGTTGGGCCGGGAGTCCGGCCTCCACCCCGGCCTGAGTCAGGTGGGCGAGGCGAGCATCATCAACGTGGCGTTGCACCAGGGCGACGTTTTGATTGCTCCAACTCCAGGCCCGGATGGCGGCCTCCGCTCCGTGGGGCAGGCTGATGGCGATCCCCTTGAGGAGGTCGAAGCGCTCGGTCGGGTCGGTCACCGACACCGAGAGGTCGATCAGCCGCGTGGCGTGTTCGGACGACCAGTAGTCGAGCAGGGCGGCGACGAAGTCCGAAAAGTCACGGAAGTGATGGTAGAAGGATCCTTTGGTCACGCTGAGGGTTCGGCACAGGGCGGCGATGGTCAACGCATCGTGGCCACCGTCGGCCAGCAAGTCGAAAGCGGCGGTGAAGTAGGCCGAACGCGTCAGCCCCTCGACCGGCACTAGCGCGGACGGATGGTGTAGCGGATGGGCAGTGTCTTCAGGCCACCGACGAAGGTGGTGGCCGACGAGGTGGGGGTGCCGGCCAACTCAATCGACTCGAGCCGGGGGAGGAGTTCGGCGAACAGGGCCCGCGTCTCGAGCCGGGCCAGCTGGGCGCCCAGACAGAAGTGCGGCCCGAAGCCGAAGGCCACGTGCTTGTTGGGCGTCCGTCCGACATCGAAGCGGAAGGGGTCTTCGAACACGTCTTCATCGCGGTTGGCCGACAGGTAGGCCAGGTAGAGCGAGTCGCCTGCCGCTATGGGGGTGTCGCCCACCACGGTGTCCTCCGCCGCGGTGCGCATGAACTCCTTGACCGGGGTGACCCAGCGCATCATCTCTTCCACGGCGGTGGGCAACAGATCCAGATTCGCTTGCAGCCGGGCCAGCTCGTCGGGGAACTGCAGGAGCGCGCGCAAGCCACCGGCGATGGTGGAGCTGGTGGTGTCGTGACCGGCGGTGGCGATGATCACGTAGTACGAGGCCAGGTCCATGTCGGGCAGGTACTCGCCGTCGATGGTGGCGTTGGCCAGGACGGAGGCCAGATCTTCGGTCGGCGTGGCCCGGCGGTTGGCCGTGAGCTCGGTGAAGTAGTTGAAGAAATCCAACAGGACGGTGAACTGCTCCTCAAGGTCGGTGGAGCGCTGCAACTCGGGGTCGTCACCGCCGAAGAGTTGCTGGGTCAGCATCAGCATGCGGTCGAAGTCGCTCTCGGGCAGGCCGAGCAGGGAGAGGATCACGTAGAGCGGGTAGTGGACGGCCACGTCGCGCACGAAGTCGCAGGTAGTGCCGAGCTCGGCCATGCGGTCCACGAACCGGGTGGCCAGCGTCTCCATGCGATCTTCCAGCCGGCGCAGGCTGTTGGGCTGGAACCAAACGGCGGCAATGGCCCGGTAGGCCTTGTGATCGGGCTCATCCATGTGGATGAGGGTGCGCAGGACCTCACCTTTATCTATGGCGATCTGCTCGGCTTGGGCGGTGGCCAGCAGGGGGCGAGGGGCGCTCAGGAAGAGGTGGTTGTCCCGCTCGACCGCCATGAGGTCGGCGTGCTTGGTGACGGCCCAGAACGGCCGGTAGTTGGGACCTTCGACCCAGTGCACCGGGGACTCTTTGCGCAGGAGGGTGGTGGCAGCATGGAAGCGGTCCTCATCGGCATAGGCCGACGGGTCGATGAAGACCTGCCCGGCGTCATGCGTGCTCATGGACTCAGTTGCGGTCATGGGACCCCCCAATCGTGTGGCCCGACCGACTCTTCGGACGTTCCATACCACATGGTATGGAACGTGGCGGTTGGCGTCAACCGGTGGGCGTCTGGGCGCCAGGGGCGGATGATGTCAGCGGTCGATCATGCGCATCTGGGCCTCGGTGTGGTGCGCACCTGCGGCGGCGGCGAGGTTGTCGAGGCTCTCCACCTGCTCGGTGGTCAGGGTGACGTCACCGGCGGCGATGTTCTCCTCCACCCGGGCCACTCGCTTGGTGCCGGGGATGACGGCGATGTCGTCGCCTTTGGCCAGCAGCCAGGCCAGCGCCACCTGGGCCGGGGTGGCCCCGACGTCGGCGGCGAGCGCTTCGACCTGCTCGACGAGCCGCAGGTTGTGCTCGAAGTTGTCGCCTTCGAAGCGCGGGTTGGTCCGGCGGCTGTCGGTGTCGTCGAACTGCTCGGTCGAGCGGATGGTGCCGGTCAGGAAGCCCCGACCCAACGGGGAGTAAGCCACGAAGCCGATGCCCAGTTCCCGTAGCACGGCCAGCACCCCGTCTTCGGGGTCACGGGTCCAGAGCGAGTACTCGGACTGCAGCGCCGTGATGGGGTGGACGCTGTGGGCCCGGCGGATGGTGGCCACTCCCGCTTCGGACAGACCAATGTGGCGGATCTTGCCCTCGGCGACCAGTTCGGCCAGAGCGCCAACCGTGTCTTCTATCGGCGTCTTCGGGTCAACCCGGTGTTGGTAGTACAGATCAATGTGATCGGTACCGAGACGTTGCAGCGATCCTTCGAGGGCGAGGCGAATGTTCGCCGGTGAGCTGTCCAACGTTCCGGGGCGGTCTTTGGCATGGGAGATGAATCCGAACTTGGTGGCCAGCACCACCTGGTCCCGACGGTCCTTGATGGCCCGACCGATGAGCTCCTCGTTGGTGTACGGACCGTAGATCTCGGCCGTATCGACGAGGGTGACGCCCAGGTCGAGAGCCCGGTGGACGGTGCGGATGGATTCGGCATCGTCGCTGCCGGCCCCGCTGTAGGCGCTGGACATGCCCATGGCACCCAGCCCGATGCGCGACACGTCCAGCGTGCCCAACGTGATGTGGTCCATGGCGATTGCTCCTTAATCGAGAGGGTTCTTCAGTCGGCGGAACGACGCCGACCCCGGTAGGCACTGGCCAAGAGGAAGGCGGCGGTCAGTCCCGGGAGGACAATCGTGGCGGCCAGCCGGTGATGGCGCAGGAGCAGGGCCAGCCCGATGATGACGAGGGTGGCCAGGGCGAACTCCGGCGTATCTCCGATGAGGAAGTCCACCCAGAAGTGGCCGAAGGCTTTGAGGGCGTCTCGGATGCGTTGCTTCATGGCTCGACCGATGTCGGGGTGGATTCGAGCGGCGGAGTCGGCGCCTGCGTCTTCAAGTAGGACACCGCTCCCGCCATGACGAGCACGAAAAACGCAGCCAATACCGGTATGGCCAGGTCGCTCCCGGGCCAGTGGACGCCGGCGCCCTCGCCGACCCAGAAGACGCCGAAGCTGGTCAACATGATGCCGACGACCAATTTGATCGTGTTCTCCGGGACCTCGGACAACTGGCGGGACACGAGGACACCTACCGTGCCGACGATCACGGCGGCTGCGGCGGCCGCCAAGGCGGCCAGGCCGAGTCGATGTTGGCTCGTCCCCAGGCTCACGACGATCAGTACGACTTCGGTCCCCTCCAAGAAGACGCCCTTGAAGGCCACGGCGAAGCCCACGCCGTCCCGTGTCCGGGTGGGGGACTGGGGTGACTCCGGATCGCCGGATTGGAGTTCGCGCACCGTGGTGGCATAGATGGCGTCCTCATCGTGCAGTGCCTTGTGGCCGCTGGCCCGCAGGATGGCCTTGCGCAACCACGAGAGGCCGAGCACCAGGAGGAGCGCGCCCACGATGACCCGTAGCGTGTCAATGGGGACGTAGTGGACGAGCGGCACGCCCAGGACGGCCACCAAGAAGGCCAGGACCAGGACGGCGGCGGCCGCGCCTTCGAGGGCAGAGCGCCAGCCCCGGCTGACGCCGGCGGCCACCACGATGGTGAGGGCCTCGACCATCTCCACGGTGCTGGCACCGAAAACGGCCAGGACGAGGATGATGGTGGATGAGGTGTGCATGGCGGACCGCTGCCCACGGTAGTGCCCACCGGCCCGGCCGTACGCGGCGGCGGTAGTGTCCGCAGTGATGACCACACCTGCCAGTGAGGGCCGGCCCTACGTCGTTGTGTCGGCTGACATGCATGCGTCTCCGGACAGCCTCGAGCACTTCCTCTCCTATGTGGACCCGGCCGAACGGGAAGCGGTGGCCGCCTTCGGCGACATGTCATCGTTGGCCATCTCCATGTTCGGCGGCTACGACCCCGGTGAGATCGACGAGTCCGACCCGGTGCGGGCGGTGGCCTCCCGTCGTCTGGCCGGCATGGGCGTCGACACCGATGCCGCCGAGGAGTGGTTGGGGCACTACGGGATCGACTGGGTGGTGCCGGGCGACGGAGACGGCCGTCGCCTCGAGGTGCTGGAGGAGCAGGGCATCCACGCCGAGGTGACGTTGCCCGGACCGGTGCTGGCTGGAGGGTTGTCGCCGGCCATGTATCTCGGTGGGCATGCCTCCAAGAACCTCGATGCCGTATGGCCCGCCCTGCACGCCTACAACCGCTGGCTGGTCGACTTCTGCGCCGCCGCCCCCGGACGCCGGGCCGGCTGCATGCCCATCGACTTCCACGACATGGACCACGCCGTGCAAGAGGTGGCGTGGGCCCGGGCCAATGGCATCTTCGGCGGCGTCATGTTGCCGGCCATGTCGGTCACCTCCGGGTTGCCCGGCTACGCCGACGAGTACTACGAGCCGTTCTGGAGCGCCTGCGAAGAGCACGGCATGGTGGTCAACCTGCACACCGGTGCTTCCGGATCGGCCACCGACACCAAGTTCCTGTACGACGTCAAGCACGGTGGCATGTTGGGGCTCTACGAGGTGTTCGTGTTCACCCGCCGCCCCCTGTGGTTCATGATCTTCGGCGGCGTCTTCGACCGCCATCCCAACTTGAAAGTGGTGGTGACCGAGAACGGCGTGCAGTGGCTGCCCTCGCTCATCCGCGACATGGAGCAGTTCTTCGACACCCACGGGGGCGCCCCCGTGCGCTCCTATCTGAAGATGCGGCCCCGCGACTACTTCGAGCGGCACGTGCACATGGGTGGGTCGCTCATGAAGCGGTACGAAGCCGAGATGCGCCACGAGATCGGCCTGGACCGCCTCATGTGGGGGGCGGACTACCCGCACCTCGAAGGGGCGGCGCCGGTGCACCGCCAAACCATGCAGCACGTGTTCGGCGGCCTGCCCGAATCGGATATCCGTCAGATGCTGGGGAGCAATGCCGCCGCCTTGTGGGGCTTCGACCAATCGCTGCTGCAAACCGTGGCCGACCGGGTGGGGCCGACGGTGGCGGACCTCTCTGTGCCGCTACCCCTCAAGGACATCCCCTCGACATTCAGCTGGAGCCTGGCCCGCCCGGTGCCGCTGATGTCTGCTCGTCAGGGATAATTCTGAGGGGCGCAGGGCGACCGCCGGTCGAGGAGCGCCGATGGGTTGTGTGGTTCTGAGGAGTTGAGGTTGAACACGTTGAAGGGTGCCCCAGAATCGATCGATTGAGCCCGTTCAACTCCGTCTCTTGACGCTCCAGTCTGAACCCATTGCACTGGCTGCGACATGGCCGTAGCATGCAAAACGAGGGCGGCAGGAGCACTCAGAAACTACCTGAATGCTTCAGGGTGGGAAGGAGCAGTCAAATGTTTGGATCAGATCGCGCAGCTCTTCGGGGCAGCGTACGCAGGAAGATGACCGTTGTGATGTTGGCCACGGGTTTGGTCGTACCCGGTGCGCTCGTAGCGTTGACGCCATCGAGCGCAGGTGCGCAGTCGGATCCCGTGGGTCCGGTCGTGGCACAGATCGAGGCGGAGGTGCAGGCCACACTCACTTCTCTCGAGTTGGAACTATCCGGCCCATTCGGCCTCGAAAGCACCATTCAGTGCTTGCTGGGCGGGGAGCTGACCGGCGGATTTTCTGGTCCTTGCGTCGACGGGGGCTGAACGGTCGTCGCCATCGAGACATCGACCGAGTCCTTGGTTCGGTCGGAAGGACGCACGGTCGTGCAGAGGGGCCTTCGGGCCCCTTTTGCGCGTCAGGGTGCCATGTAGTTCATCTGCCCCAAACACCGGGCCAGGGTCCTAAGGCGCGATCGTTCGTAGAATCGTCACCGTGTTGGAGGCGGGGAGGCGAAAGAGAAATCAGCCGGCTCCCCCAGGGGCAGTGTTTGAAGCACTTGCCAAACCGAATAGTGATTCGGACCGCCGATGGCTCGTTCTGCTTGACGATGAGGTTCCTCCGAGAATCCAGAAGAGTGTGAACCCGTCCTTAGTTGTGTGGACCTCACTGTGGACCAAGCGGCCAGACGCCTTCATCCGATTCGACCTTCCGCCCGATTCGAGTGGCTATGGAACCGACTTGTGTTGGACGCTGACAGTTGACGAGCCAATGCCGGGCGAGGAGCTGCTGGGTCATATTCGAAAAAGAATCAACGAGCTCATAAATCGAGACTTGAGACTTTCATTTGGTCAGTAACAATTTCCCGAAAGCGATTCACTGGGATTAGGTGCACTCCGTCAAAGGCGGTTGTGATTGAGGCGGCCAGCTAGGCCTTGATACGTAGCGAGTCCTTTCAGACTGTTGCGATGGCCTCTACTTCGATACGTAGGAAGTCAAAAGCAAGAGGTGCCTGTATTGCCGTTCTCGCCGGATATTCCGATGAAAAGTAGCGGGCATATATCTCATTGAAGGTGGCAAAGTCGGCCTGAATATCTGCGAAGAAAACGTTCACCTTCGCGACCTTGTCAAGCGATGAACCTGCTGCCTCAAGAACCAGGATGAGGTTGTCCAGGACCCGCTCAGCCTGTTCGGCGAACCCGCCCACGACGAGTAGCCCTGTTTCAGGGTCACCAGCTATCAATCCCGAGGTATAGACAAGGTCTCCGATCTTCACAGCAGGCGCGATGGGCACAGTGGTTCCTGTTACCGAATTCGGCACTCGGGTCTGCCCAGCTTTTAGTTGACTCAGCTGGTTTGGTTTTTCATGCTGCTTTTGTTGCGCTGTAGATGGTCTCATATTCGACCGGAGTCAATCTTCCGAGGATGCGCTGACGCCGGCGACGGTTGTAGGTCTTTTCGATC